>NC_003063.2:1045000-1302500 GCF_000092025.1 Agrobacterium fabrum str. C58 | reverse complement strand
CTCGACGCGGTGGCGACCGCCTTCGACAGCACACCGGCACCGGCCGCCGGCCGCGATCTGCCCAGCGTCTATGACGGGGTTTACCGTGCTGCTCTCGCTTATGGCATGAACCAGAGCATGGTCTCGCAGCTGATCAAGCTTCTTGCCAGCAGCGTCGATTTCCAGGCGCAGCTTAAACCGACCGATACGCTGGAAGCCTTCTTTTCGGTGGAAGATGCGGACGGCAAAGCGACGGACAAATCCGAGCTGCTCTACGTCAACGCCAAGTTCGGTGACAACGAAACACGTTTTTACCGGTTCCAGAGCCCGGAAGATAACAGCGTCGATTATTTCGACGAGAACGGCAAGAGCATCCGGCAATTCCTGTTGCGAAACCCCGTTCCGAACGGCCGCATGACCTCCGGTTTCGGCATGCGCCGCCATCCCGTCCTGAAATTCAGCCGCATGCATACCGGTACCGACTGGGCAGCAGCCCGTGGAACGCCGATCATCGCCACCGGCAACGGCACCGTTGAAAAGGCCGGCTGGGCCTCCGGTTACGGCAACCAGACCCTGATCCGCCATGCCAATGGCTATGTCTCATCCTATAACCACCAGAGCGCGATCGCCAAGGGCGTCACCGAGGGTTCCAAGGTCCGGCAGGGTCAGGTAATCGGTTATGTCGGTTCGACGGGCCTTTCGACCGGTGCGCATCTGCATTACGAGCTGATCGTCAACGGCACCAAAGTGGATGCGATGAAGGTGCGCCTGCCGGGCGGCAAGTCGCTTTCCGGTGTGGCGCTGGCCCGTTTCTCCGACGAGAGAAAACGCATCGACAACCTGCTCAACATCGATGAAAAGCCCAATCAGGTGGCGAGCCGCTGATCGCCGGCGAATTCCAGACCGACAGTTCCGACCAAATGAAAAGGGCTCCGTTTCCGGAGCCCTTTCGTTTTATGCCGCATCGGCCGTTTCAGTCTCGGCCTCACCCTTGGCGGGCTTGACCTTGAACAGCAACCGGTCGGTGCCCGAAGTTACCTTGACCCGCGAACCATCGGGGATTTCACCGCCGAGGATCATTTCCGCCAGCCGGTCCTGAACCGATTTCTGGATCACCCGCTTCAGCGGCCGCGCACCATAAGCCGGATCGTAACCCTTGTTGGCAAGCCAGCTGCGAGCATCCTCATCCAGTTCGAGCGTGATCTTGCGATCGGCCAGAAGCGAGACAAGGCGCTTCAACTGGATTTCCACGATCGCACCCATTTCGTCACGCCGCAGGCGATGGAACAGGATGATATCGTCGATGCGGTTGAGGAATTCCGGCCGGAAATGCGACCGAACCCGTTCCATGACAAGTTCGCGAACCGAATCCACATCGTCGTTGTCGCCCATCTGCGTCATGAATTCCGAACCGAGGTTTGAGGTCATGATGATGATGGTGTTCTTGAAATCGACGGTGCGGCCCTGGCCATCGGTCAGGCGGCCATCATCCAGCACCTGCAGCAGGACGTTGAAGACATCCGGATGCGCTTTTTCGATCTCATCGAACAACACGACCTGATAGGGCCGGCGGCGAACCGCTTCCGTCAGGGCACCGCCCTCTTCGTAGCCGACATAGCCCGGAGGTGCACCGATCAGCCGGGCAACGGAGTGTTTCTCCATATATTCCGACATATCGAGGCGGACCATCGCGGTTTCGTCGTCGAACAGGAAGCGGGCGAGCGACTTGGTCAGCTCGGTCTTGCCCACACCCGTCGGGCCGAGAAAGATGAACGAACCGATCGGCCGGTTAGGATCCTGCAGGCCGGCGCGCGAACGGCGAACCGCCTTGGACACCGCCTGAACGGCCTCACCCTGCCCGACAACGGACTTGGCGAGCTCGTCTTCCATGCGCAACAGCTTTTCGCGCTGGCCTTCCAGCATCTTGTCGACCGGAATGCCGGTCCAGCGGGAGACGACATGGGCAATATTGTCCGGCGTCACCACTTCCTGAACCATCGAACCGGCACCGCTGCTATCGCGGGCTTCCGCCGCTGCCAGTTCCTTTTCGAGGCCGGGAATGATGCCGTAGGTCAACTCGCCGGCACGCTGGAACTGGCCATTGCGCTGGGCGATTGCCAGTTCGTTTCGGGCTTCATCCAGCCGCTTCTTCAGGTCGGCGGCGTGGCCGAGCTTCTGCTTTTCCGCCTGCCAGCGGGCCGTCAGCGCATCTGCCTTTTCTTCCGTATCGGCCAGTTCGTCCTCGAGCTTCCTCAAACGGTCGACGGAGGACTGGTCCGTTTCCTGCTTCAGGGCTTCGCGCTCGATCTTCAGCTGGATGATGCGACGATCCAGTTCGTCCAGTTCTTCCGGCTTGGAATCCACCTGCATGCGAAGACGCGAAGCGGCCTCGTCCATCAGGTCGATTGCCTTGTCGGGCAGAAACCGGTCGGTAATGTAACGGTTGGAAAGCGTCGCAGCCGCAACCAGGGCCGAATCCGAGATGCGGACCTTGTGGTGCTGTTCGTATTTTTCCTTCAGACCGCGCAGGATCGAGATCGTATCCTCGACGTTCGGTTCATCCACCAGAACGGGCTGGAAACGGCGGGCAAGGGCTGGATCCTTCTCCACATGCTTGCGATATTCATCGAGCGTGGTGGCGCCGACGCAGTGCAGCTCACCGCGGGCAAGCGCAGGTTTCAGCAGGTTGGACGCATCCATGGCGCCATCGGCCTTGCCGGCGCCGACCAGGGTGTGCATCTCATCGATGAACAGGATGATGCCGCCATTTTCGGCCTGCACCTCGTTCAGCACAGCCTTCAGGCGCTCTTCGAACTCACCGCGATATTTCGCACCGGCGATCAGCGCGCCCATATCGAGCGCCATCAGCTTTTTGTCCTTCAGGCTCTCCGGCACGTCGCCATTGACGATGCGCAGCGCAAGGCCTTCGGCAATCGCCGTTTTACCGACGCCCGGTTCACCGATCAGCACGGGATTGTTCTTGGTGCGGCGCGACAGGACCTGGATGGTGCGACGAATTTCGTCGTCACGACCGATGACGGGGTCGAGTCTACCCTCGCGGGCTTCCTCCGTCAGGTCGCGCGCATATTTCTTCAGCGCGTCAAAGCCCTGTTCGGCATTGGCGCTATCGGCCGTGCGGCCCTTGCGAATGTCGTTGATGACCTGATTGAGCGCCTGTGCGGTCGCACCCGCTTTTTTCAGGGAAGCCGAGGTGGAAGCGGAGCTTTCGATCGCAAGCGCCTGCAGAAGACGCTCGACGGTCACGAAACTGTCGCCGGCCTTCTTGGCAAGGTCTTCTGCGGTCGAAAATACCTTGGCGAGCGGAGCCGTCAGCGAAAGGCCGCCATTGCCGCCGGATACCTTGGGCAATTTTGCAAGGGCCGCGTCATTGGCGAGACGCGCTTCCTTGGCGTCGCCGCCCGCACGCTCGATCAGCGATGCGGCCATGCCCTGCTCATCATCAAGCAGAACTTTCAGAACATGTTCGGGCGAGAACTGCTGATGATTTTCGGCGAGCGCAAAGGTTTGCGCCGATTGCAGAAAACCGCGAACGCGCTCGGAGTATTTATCAATATTCATAGTCGAACCTCCATAGACCGGCCCGCCCGCTTTCGGCACGGCTCCGGGTGTTAGGGTTGAGGCTCCCTCAAAGGCAAGCCCCGCTACGACAGTCGTGTTCATAGGATTTCACGATTGCCGCCTCTTGATGGCCGGTCGCCCGCGAATGCGGTTTCCGTCCATCCTGCACGAATATGGGAGGCATTTTCATGGGTTTAAAGGGGCGAAAATCCGCTACCCGGGAAATTTTCACCTGACTTGACCGGCATCAATTCCGCCCTGCGATCAGACTTGGGCGGCGGCCGGTCTCGCACCCATCGCCAAAAAACAAAAAACTCCGGCAAGCCGGAGTTTTTCAATTGCAGAGCTTGTTTGCTGACGCTGCTTATTCAGCAGCATTCTCAAGCGTCGTCGCTGCAGCATCTTCACCAGCCGGCGCTTCTTCGCCTTCGGCACCTTCCGCAGCGGCGGTGCGACGCGGGCGACGCGGACGCGGACCGGTTGCCCGACGCGTCTTGGGTGCTGCGGCCGGTGCTTCCACCTGCTGCTGCTCTTCCTCGACGGCCACTTCCATGGGCGTACCTTCGATGACGGGCTGTGGCGCCTGGCTGGCGTCGTAGACCGGCGGTTGCTGGTCAGTGGCCACCTGCGGCTGGCGCGGCTGACGCTCCTGCCGTTCGCGGCGTTCGGGACGCTCACGACGCTCTTGGCGTGGCTCGTTCCGCTCAGTACGTTCCTGGCGTTCCGGCTGCTGCGCGCGCTCGACCTGTTCGCCCTGCTGCTGCGGTGCAACGAAGTTATCGTCGCCGTCGTTCATATCCATCTCGTCGCCATCGGCGGCATTGTACTCGCCACGGTCGTCGCGCTGGAAGCGTTCCTGCATCTGGGCCTGAGCCGACGCGATGATGCGGTTATAATGTTCAGCGTGCTGCAGATAGTTCTCAGCGATCACGCGGTCGCCGGAACTCTGCGCGTCACGCGCCAGAGCCGTGTATTTTTCCGCTATGTGCTGGGCTGTGCCACGGATTTTAACATCGGGGCCGGAGCTGTCATAAGTCCTGGTGAGCGGGTTACCGCCCTTGCGGTTGAAGTTGTTGTTGTTACCGCCACCATTGTTATTGTTGTTGCTTCCACGCCCCCGGCCGCGCTTGTTCTGCTGTCCTGGCCTCATCAATTGCTCACCTGAATTCTGTTTTGCTGACAATCTGATTATTTCATGCAATTCCGGGCGGAAAACCGCTGGAAATTTTTCCTGAAATTGCTGCACTACGCGCCCTGCTGAAGATAACCCCAGACAAGACCTCGCGTATGACGACCGGTCGCGCAAAATGCTGCAACGAGCCACCTGCGAACAAAGTTTACTGATTCACATGCCGGAAACGCCCAGCCTTCAGGGTTCTAAAAGAACCCGCTTCGGGACTGAGACCCATACCCTGACGAATCTAAATTCGTCCTCAGCCACCCGGCATGTGGGCGCAAACTATCCCGCTTCCCGCGGAAATCCAAGCCTTTTCTTTTGCTGTGCAAAATATCCTTGCAAAAAATCCGCAGACATATCGCGAACAACTATCTCCGGAAGGTCAAAACTCTGTCGTTACCGCCATAATCCTTCACGGCATCCAGAAGAGAGAAGCCGTGAGAAGCAAATATAGCGGAAACATCAAGCCTTTGATCGAAACCGATCTCCACACCGACAGTCCCGTTTTCCACAAGAAAGCGGCCTGCGTCGGCAGCAATGAGGCGGTACGGTGCAAGGCCGTCCTGACCTCCGTCCAGCGCGGCCATCGGATCGTGGTTACGAACCTCTGGGTCGAGCGTTGCGACGATATCCGTTCTTATATAGGGCGGATTCGACACAATTATGTCAAAGCGACCAGAGATTTTTTCAAACCAGTTACTGCGAATGGTTTCGAAGCGTGAATCGAGACCATTTCGAGCGGCATTTTTAGCAGCCGTTTCCAGCGCATCGGCTGAAATATCACTACCGATACCGGACGCCTGCGCACATTCCTTTAAAAGCGCCAGACAGATCGCACCCGTTCCCGTGCCCAAATCCAGAATGCGGGCGCTACCCTTTCGGGAAACCGCCTCTTTTAACGCCGGCAACAGCGTATCGACGAGAACCTCTGTATCCGGGCGCGGTTCGAGCGTTTCCTTCGACAGAAGAAGATCAAGGCCATGAAATTCGCGGTGGCCGAGAATGCGATGCACGGGTTCACCCTCAGCCCGCCTTTCGATCATAGCCGCAATACGAGCGCTTTCGTCCTGCGTGACTGGATGCTCAGGTTTCATCACGAAATCTGTCAGTGAGAAACCGGTGACATCAGCAATCAGCAGGCGGGCATCAACGAGCGGATCGGCGACACCAGCCGCCTGCAGCCGTTTGCGGGCGGCGATAAGCTCTGCCGAAACCGTTGCGTCACCGCCGCCGCTCAAAGCTGTTGTTCGCCAAGTTGCGCCAGCTGGCCGGCCTGATAATCGGCGATCAGCGCATCCACAAGTTCATCGATCTCGCCTTCGATCACGCGATCCAGCTTATAGAGCGTGAGATTGATGCGGTGATCGGTAACACGGCCCTGCGGAAAATTATAAGTGCGGATACGTTCGGAACGGTCGCCGGAACCGACCTGGCTCTTGCGGTCGGCGGAGCGTTCGCTGTCCACCTTCTGACGCTCGATGTCGTAAAGGCGGGAGCGAAGAACCTGCATGGCTTTGGCACGGTTCTGGTGCTGCGATTTTTCCGAGCTGGTGACGATCAGGCCCGTTGGAAGATGGGTGATGCGAACGGCGGAGTCGGTGGTGTTGACGTGCTGGCCACCTGCGCCCGAAGCACGCATCGTGTCGATGCGGATATCTTCCGGGCGGATTTCGACGTCGATGTCTTCGGCTTCAGGAAGGACTGCGACGGTGGCGGCAGAGGTGTGGATGCGGCCGCTCGCTTCCGTTTCCGGCACACGTTGCACACGGTGCACGCCGGATTCGAATTTCAGCTTGGAGAACACCCCTCGCCCGGTGATCGTGGCGATGATTTCCTTGTAACCGCCCGCTTCGCCTTCGCTGGCGGAAAGCACTTCCACCTTCCAGCCCTTGGTCGCAGCGAAGCGCTCATACATGCGGAACAGATCGCCGGCGAAAAGAGCTGCCTCGGACCCGCCGGTGCCGGCGCGAATTTCAAGGATCGCGCTTTTTTCATCCGCCGCATCCTTGGGAAGCAAAAGGACCTGCATGTCCTTTTCAAGCTCACGGATGCGCGTCTCGACCTCCGGCAACTCCATTTCCGCCAGATCGCGCATGTCCTTGTCGGTGGTTTTATCGGCAAGCAGCGCTTCCAGATCAGCGGCCTCGGAAATCGCTTTTTCGTAGTCGCGGATTTTCTTCACCACCGGCTCAAGTTCGGAATATTCCGAAGCCAGCTTCACATAGACATCCGCTGCCGGGCCGGCCGACATGCGCGCTTCGATCTCGCCGAAACGTCGTTCCAACTCGCGCATTTTTTCGACGGGAAGCTTCGCCACCAGTCACTCCAATAATGAAACAGGTCGTTTTAAATGGGAATGGAATGCGTCGCGGCAAAGCGTAACAACACCTCGCGCGCACTTTCCAGCGAATTGTGATCGTCCAGCGCCGCGTTCAGCTCTTCGGCAAGGTTGGCGGCATCGAGCCCGAGCAGCATCGCCTTGACCGGACCGATCGCCGTCGGAGACATAGAAACCGAGCGGAAACCAAGGCCGATCAACGCCATGGCCGAAAGTGGCTTGCTTGCCATTTCGCCGCAAAGCGTGACGGCGGTGTGGTGTTTCTCACCGGCGCGCACGATATCGCGCAGAATGCGCAGGAACGGCTTGCCGAGATTGTCAAAACGATCCGACACCCGTGCATTGCCGCGATCGACCGCCATCGAGAACTGGAATAGGTCGTTCGAACCGACGGAAACGAAATCCACCTCCTGCATCAGCTCATCGAGCTGCCACATCAGGGACGGCACTTCCAGCATCGCGCCGAATTGCAGCTTTTTCGGCAGCGCGTGGCTGAACTTCGACAGATGCTGCACTTCTTTCTGCAACAGGTCGCGCGCGGCGCGGATTTCGGACACTTCCGTCACCATCGGCAACATCATGCGCAGTTCAGCACCTGAAGCGGCACGCAACAGCGCGCGCATCTGCGTGCGCATCAGGCCCGGACGATCAAGTGACAGGCGGATCGCCCGCCAGCCGAGTGCCGGGTTTTCCTCTTCCTGGCCGCGCATATAGGAGACGACCTTGTCGCCGCCGATATCCAGCGTGCGGAAGGTAACGCTCTTGCCCTTTGCCTGCCGCAGAACGGAGCGGTAGAAAGCTTCCTGCTCCTCGCCCTTCGGCATATTGGAGGCGATCATGAATTGCAGCTCGGTGCGGAACAGGCCAATGCCATCGGCGCCGGATTCCTCCAGCTGCGGCAGGTCAACCAGCAGGCCCGCATTCATCTTTAGATTGACCTTCTGGCCATCCTTGGTGATCGGCTCGACATTGCGCAGCGCGCGGAACTGCTCCTGGCGCTTGGCGCGCAGGCGAACTTTTTCCTCATAGGCGCGCTGCAAATCCGACATCGGGCGCAAATGCACCTGGCCGTCATCGCCATCGATGATGATCGGATCGTTATTTTCGGCAAGTGCGACGATGCCGGTCGCCTGCCCGATGATCGGGATACCCATGGCGCGCGCGACAATGACGACGTGGCTCGTCACCGCGCCGTCTTCGAGCACCAGTCCGCGCAACTTCTCACGCGGATAATCCAGCAGTTCGGCAGCCCCCATGGCGCGGGCAAGCACGATGGCATCGAGCGGAAAATCCTGCGCGGGATTATGACCGCCGAAACCGATCAACTGGCGCAGCAGCCGGTTGGCGAGATCGTCGAAATCATGCATGCGCTCGCGCAGATAGGGATCGGTCAGGCGCATCATGCGCGCCTTGGTGTCGCTCTGCACCTTCTCGACCGCGGCTTCCGCCGTCAGGCCGTTGCGGATCGCCTCTTCCATGCGCCGCACCCAACCCTGATCGTGGGCGAACATGCGGTAGGTTTCCAGAACTTCGCGATGTTCGCCTTCCGTAGGCACGTCGCGGCGCTGCAACATGTCGTCGATGGAGAGCCGCAGCGAACCGATGGCATCGGCAAGACGCCGGATTTCCGTATCCGCATCCTCGTTCAGAAGATTGGTGACGACGATTCGGGGGTCATGCAGCACGACATGACCAAGGCCGATGCCTTCGCCGTAGGCATCGCCATCGATGGACACGGCGCGCGTCAGGTCGAGTTCCACGCCGGGGCGGGTGATCTTCTTCAATTCACCGCTCGCCACTATTTCAGCGATGAGCATCGCAGTTGTCTCGAGCGCTTCAACCTCATCCTCCCGGTACGTTCGGCTGGCCTTGTTCTGGACCACAAGAACGCCAAGAGTGCGACCGGAGCGCAAAATCGGCACGCCGAGGAAGGAATGATAAATTTCCTCACCGGTTTCAGGAAGATAGCGGAAAGCGGGATGCGCCTGCGCATCGGAAAGATTGAGCGGCTGGGCGGAAGCGGCAATGGTGCCGACAAGACCCTGCCCCATTTTCAGCTGGGCAAGATGCACGGCATCCTTGTTGAGACCTTCCGTGGCATAAAGCTCCAGCACGCTGTCGGAGCGCAGCACATAGACCGAGCAAACCTCCGCAACCATGTTGCTGGCTATCTGACGGACGATCTGGTCCAGACGCTCCTGCGGCTCAAGGTGCTCCGCCATCATTTCGCGCAGCCGCTTGAGCAGGACGCGCGGACCTGCGGAAAGATCTCTCATCGCGTTTGCTCCCCGACGCTTCCGATCCGAATGTCATAATATTCGAGAATCAAAACGTCATTTAAAAATTTATAGCGCGAGAAGCGCGTCCCGCAAGGGACACGCTTTCATGAAACGCCACATCGGAAGAACGCAACTCCGAAGAATCGGAGCATCGGGAACCGATGTCTCGGGTTCAAGCCTTATCGAGACCGTAAGCGGAATGCAAAGTGCGAACCGCAAGTTCGGCATAGGCGCCGTCGATCAGGATCGAAATTTTGATTTCGGAAGTGGTGATCGCCTTGATGTTGATGTTCTTCTCGGCCAGCGCCTTGAACGCGCTGGCGGCAACGCCGGCGTGGCTGCGCATGCCGATACCGATGACCGAAACCTTGGCGAGGCCCGTTTCGTTCTGCGCGACGTCGAAGCCGATCTGGCCCTTGTTCTCGTCCAGAACGCGCAGAGCCTTGGCAACGTCGCCCGAAGGAACTGTGAAGGTCATGTCGGTGCGCGAGCCATCTTCGGAGATGTTCTGCACGATCATGTCGACGTTGATATGCGCTTCGGCGAGCGGTCCGAAAATCGCGGCGGAGACGCCCGGACGGTCGGCGACGCGACGCAGCGAAATCTGTGCTTCATCCTTGGCATAGGCGATGCCGGTTACGACTTCCTGTTCCACGATTTCATCCTCGTCACAAATCAAAGTACCGGGCGGGTTGATGAGGTCGCCCATGCCCGGCGCATCGGGATCCTCGAAACTGGAGCGAACGAAGGTGCGCACCTTGTGTACCATGGCAAGCTCGACCGAGCGAACCTGCAGAACCTTCGCGCCGAGAGACGCCATTTCGAGCATTTCCTCGAAGGCGATCTTCTTCATGCGGCGAGCCTTGGGCTCGATGCGCGGATCGGTGGTGTAGACGCCGTCGACATCGGTATAGATATCGCAACGATCCGCCTTGACGGCAGCGGCGATGGCGACAGCCGACGTATCCGAGCCGCCGCGGCCGAGCGTCGCGATGCGATTATCCGGGCCGATGCCCTGGAAACCGGCAACCACGGCAACCTGCCCCTCACCCATGCGATGAACGATATCCGAACCGTCGATCTCGAGGATGCGGGCGGCGCCATGCGCATTGTCGGTGCGGATCGGGATCTGCCAGCCCTGCCAGGAGCGTGCGTTGATGCCCATGGATTGCAGGGTGATTGCCAGAAGGCCAGAGGTCACCTGCTCGCCGGAGGCGACAACCGCGTCATATTCGCGCGCATCATAAAAGGAGGCGGCATTGGTGCCGGCCACCTTCGCAGCATTCTGCACCCAGTCCACCAGCTCATTGGTTTTGCCGGACATGGCGGAAACGACCACGGCCACTTCATGGCCGGCATCCACTTCGCGTTTCACATGCCGTGCGACATTGTGAATACGTTCGAGGTTCGCGACGGACGTGCCGCCGAATTTCATGACAATGCGAGCCATAGCCTTGACCAGTACCATCCCATTTTCCCGCCGGCTCCTTCAGGAAAACGGACGGATAAGAACAAACCCAGTCGGCCCTTTCTTTAAAAAGAGCCTCAAGTTGCGGGTCTCTTAGCGAAAAGGAGGGGGGCACGCAATGCCGTTTATGAACCATGCGGTACGCCTTTTAGGCCGCCTTCAAGACGGAGGAAGACACCGCAGAACCGTTAACAGGATAAAAACCCGTAAAAGACCGTACCGCGGTGCACTGTACAAACGGGCCTATTCGCAGTATGAGCGCGGCAATGCAACCGGCCAGATGGCCGAAATGGCCTGTATCGGCTGCCCCGGAGACATTAGGACCTATTGGTTTCGGGCGGATGCGGGCAGCTTCATATCCGAAAGACGGTAGATGACAGACACCCAGGGTATCGCCCCGGCGATCGCGCAGGCGTTGGAAAAACGCGGCTACAAAGACTTGACCCCCGTACAGCAAGCCATGCTTGCGCCCGAACTTGCCAACAAGGACGCGCTGGTTTCCGCGCAGACCGGCTCCGGCAAGACGGTTGCCTTCGGCATAGCGCTTGCGACCACGCTGCTGTCGGAAAATACACGCTTCGGTCAGGCTTCCGCACCGCTGGCGCTGGCAATCGCACCCACCCGCGAACTGGCCATGCAGGTCAAGCGCGAGCTGGAATGGCTTTATGAATTCGCCGGTGTCTCCATCGCATCCTGCGTCGGCGGCATGGATATCCGCAACGAGCGCCGGGCGCTGGAGCGCGGCGCCCATATCGTCGTCGGCACGCCTGGTCGCCTGTGCGACCATATCAAGCGCAATGCACTCGATCTGTCGTCGATCCGCGCCGTGGTGCTTGACGAGGCCGACGAGATGCTCGATCTCGGCTTCCGCGAAGATCTGGAATTCATTCTGGAAGAATCGCCCGACGATCGCCGCACGCTGATGTTCTCGGCCACCGTGCCGCGCAGCATCGCCAAGCTGGCCGAAAGCTACCAGAAGAACGCCGTGCGCATTGCCACCGCTTCCGAACAGAAGCAGCATGTCGATATCGAATATCGCGCGCTTCTGGTGTCGCCTTCCGATCGCGAGAACGCCATCATCAACGCGCTGCGCTTTTACGAAGCCCGCAACGCCATTGTGTTCTGCTCCACCCGCGCCGCGGTGAACCACCTGACGGCCCGCCTGAACAATCGAGGCTTCTCCGTCGTGGCTCTCTCCGGCGAACTGACCCAGAACGAGCGCACACATGCCCTGCAGGCCATGCGTGACGGCCGCGCCCGCGTTTGCGTGGCCACCGACGTAGCCGCCCGCGGTATCGACCTGCCCGGCCTGGAACTCGTTATCCATGCCGACCTGCCGACCAATTCCGAAACGCTTCTGCACCGTTCAGGCCGTACCGGTCGTGCCGGCCAAAAGGGCGTCAGCGCCATCGTGGTACCGGTCAGTCAGCGCCGCAAGGCCGAGCGCCTGCTTGAGGGCGCCAAGGTCAGCGCCGCATGGGTGCGCCCGCCTTCGGTTGAAGAGATCGTGGAGCGCGATGGCGCACGCCTTCTGGCCGACCCGACGCTCAGCGAAGCGGTAACAGATGACGAACGCGATTTCGTCAACAAGCTGCTTGAACAGCACGGCGCGGAAAAAGTCGCCGCCGCCTTTGTGCGCCTTTATCATTCGGGACGTTCGGCACCGGAAGACATTTTCGAAGTCGCGCTCGACAACACTCGCAAGCCCCGCCGCGACAGCTTCGAAACAACCGAAAACAACGCGCCGCGCCGCGACCGCTCCGATTTCTCCGACAGCGCATGGTTCTCGCTGTCCGTTGGCCGAAAGCAAAGCGCCGAGCCGCGCTGGCTTATCCCGATGCTGTGCCGCTTCGGCAAGATCACCCGCCAGGATATCGGCGCGATCCGCATGCAGCAGACGGAAACCTTCGTGGAACTTGCGGCCGACGCCGTCGACCGTTTTACCTCCGCCATCGGCAAGGACATGATGCTCGAAAAGGGCATTCGCCTGAAGCAGATGGAAGGCAAGCCGGAAATGACCGGCAACGCCCGTGAAGACACAAGGCCCGCCACAGCGCAGCGCAAATTCACGAAATCCGACAATGCGGGCGCTCCCCGAGACGACCGCAAGGCTGACGACAAGCCCTGGAAAAAGAAAAAAGCCTTCGGCGACAAGCCGAAATACGAAGGCAAGAAGGACAAGCCTTTCGAGAAGCGTGGGCCGAAGCCGACGAAAGGCTGAGATCACTCTGCCACTGACGACGACGGGGCGTACCTGCTCTCAACATCATCCTCGGGCTTGTCCCGAGGATCTGCTACCTACTGGTTTTTCAACGCGACTGGATCCTCTTTCCATCGACTGGCACTACGCCCGTTTTGCGTCCAGTGCGTGATAGATAAAGCCAAGAAAAAAGCCCCGCTTTCGCGGGGCTTTTTTGTCTCTATCCGTCAAGAATGCTGCGCTTAGAACTCCAGCGCGCGATCGCCGTTTTCGTCCTTGATGCGGTTCGGCAGACCAATCTTGTTCAGGATGTTCAGGAACGGCTTCGGCGGCAGTTCTTCCACATTGGCCATCTGCTTCACGTCCCATTCGCCGGTCGCGATGAGCATGGCAGCGGCGACCGGGGGAACGCCGGCGGTGTAGGAAATGCCCTGCGAGCCAACTTCTTCGTAAGCTTCCTTGTGGTCGGCCACGTTGTAGATGAAGACTTCGCGTTCCTTGCCGTCCTTGATACCCTTGACGATATCGCCGATGCAGGTCTTGCCGACATAGTCAGGCGCCAGCGACGACGGATCGGGCAGCACGGCCTTCACCACTTTCAGCGGCACGACTTCCAGACCTTCGGCCGTCTTGACCGGCTTCTCGGATAGGAGTCCGAGGTTCTTCAGGACGGTGAAGACGTTGATGTAGTGATCACCGAAACCCATCCAGAAGCGCACATCGGCACCGTCCATATTTTTCGACAGCGAATGCACTTCGTCATGGCCGGTCATATAGGCCTTCTGCTTGCCGACGACAGGCAGATCGAATTCCTGGCCGACTTCGAACATCTGGTTCGTCTGCCACTCACCCTTCTGCCAGGAATAAACGACGCCGGTGAATTCGCGGAAGTTGATTTCCGGATCGAAATTGGTGGAGAACCAGCGGCCGTGGCTGCCAGCATTGATATCGACGATATCGACCGAGGTGACCTTGTCGAAATACTCATCCTTGGCAAGGCGGGCATAGGCATTGACCACGCCGGGGTCGAAACCGACGCCGAGAATGGCGGTAACGCCCTTTTCCTTGCATTCTTGCGCACGCTTCCACTCGTAGTTTCCGTACCACGGCGGCGCCTCGCAAATCTTGGTGGGATCCTCGTGGATCGCCGTATCCATATAGGCAACACCCGTGTCCATGCAGGCACGAAGAACGGACATGTTGACGAAAGACGAACCGACATTGATGACGATCTCTACGCCGGTTTTCGTAATCAAGGCTTTCGTCGCCTCGATATCCATAGCGTCAAGCGCATGGGCCTCAAGTTTCACATCTGTCTTGAGGCTTTTCTTTTCGCGTACGGACTCGACAATCTTGCGGCACTTTCCCAAAGTCCGTGACGCAATATGAATGTCTCCCAATACATCGCTGTTCTGGGCGCATTTATGCGCCACGACCTGTGCTACGCCACCGGCGCCGATGATCAGAACGTTCTTCTTCATTTCAGGTGATGCCTCCTTTTCCCCGCAGGGATAAGCTTCGTTGGATGTTGAAACAGGGTTTTAAGACAGGCTTTGCTCGAAATCGGCAAAGTCGAATTCACGAACGGCGCGCACGGTGCCGTCCAGTTCCTTGATGGCAATCGCCGGCATCTTCACGCCATTGAACCAGTTCTTCTTGACCATGGTGTAACCGGCCGCATCTTGGAAGGAGATACGGTCGCCGACTTTCAGCTCCTTGTCGAAGCGGAAATCGCCGAAAATATCGCCGGCGAGGCAGGACTTGCCGCAGACCATGTAAGGATGTTCGCCCTCGTTCGGCGAGACCTTGGCGGTTTCGCGGTAGATCAGCAGATCGAGCATATGCGCTTCGATGGAGCTGTCGACGATGGCGAGGTTCTTGCCGTTGAACAGCGTGTCGAGAACCGTCACCTCCAGCGTCGTGCTTTTGGTGATCGAGGCTTCGCCCGGCTCCAGATAGACCTGCACGCCATATTTTTCGGAGAAGGCGCGCAGACGGTCGCAGAACTGGTCGAGCGGATAATCGTCACCGGTAAAGTGGATGCCACCACCCAGGCTCACCCATTCGGCACGCGACAGCAGCGATCCGAATTTCTCCTCGATCTGCGTCAGCATGCGGTCGAACAGCGAGAAATCACCGTTTTCGCAATTATTGTGGATCATGAAACCGGAAATACGGTCCATGATCTTATCGACCTTCGCGACATCCCACTCGCCAAGACGGCTGAAGGGACGCGCAGGATCGGCCAGATCGAAGCTCGAGGAGCTGACCTGCGGATTGAGGCGCAGACCACGGGTGATGCCGGATGCTTTATCCGCAAAACGCTCCAGCTGACCGATCGAATTGAAGATGATCTTGTCGGCATTGGCGATCACGTCGTCGATTTCGTAATCAGCATAGGCAACGGAATAAGCATGGGTCTCGCCGCCGAATTTCTCGCGGCCGAGGCGCACTTCGTAGAGCGAGGACGAGGTGGTGCCATCCATATATTGCGACATGAAATCGAACACCGACCATGTGGCGAAGCATTTCAGCGCCAACAGTGCCTTGGCGCCGGATTTTTCCCGCACATAGGCAATCTTCTCCATGTTGCGAAGAAGTTTTGTCTTATCGATGAGGTAATAGGGCGTCTGCAGCATGTCGTTTCACATATTGATTGAAGTCAAGGTCGGTCTTGGATGATGGGCCTTATATGATGCTTGTGACAGGAAAACAAATGTTCGGGGTCGAATTCCTCGAAAATCGCCCCCGACCGGAAATGCCGGTGAAGAAAACATATGGTCGCGCGGAACCAAGCCGGCATGGGCGCGTTTGAATGACGGATAGACGGGTGTCTCGCCCGCCGAAACGAAGGTTAGGGGCGGTGGCAATCAGTGAAATGCCCTCGTTCCATCAACGATGTTCAGGAAGGACTTCCCTTATGGCAAGCGTGCGCAACGTCAACGACAAGATCCAGCAATCCCTCGAAAACGGTGATGCAGCCGATGTGGCGGCACAGCTCGCCCAGCTTCGCGAAGATCTGGCAAATCTTGCCGAGAGCGTGAAGGCTCTCGGCGTCGGAGCGTCGCACGAGTTGAAGGCACAGGCTGCCCGCGTTGCCGATGACGCGATCTCGGCGTCGAGCGACATGGCCGACACGGTCCGCAACGAAATCTCCACGCTCAACGACAATCTGACGGACCAGGTTCAGAAGAACCCGCTTCAGTCGCTCGGTATTGCGATCGGCGTCGGTTTCGTTCTTGCTCTCCTGACCCGCCGATAAGCCCATGCTTGAAGCATTGCTGGTCTATCTGGGGGAGACCCAGCGTGAAGGGCGCGTCGTTACGCGACGGTTGCGCACGACGATAATCCTGTCGGCTCTGACCGCGATCTTCTTCCTGATCGCCTTCATTGCCGCGGTGGTGGCAGGGTCGATCTATCTCGCCAAACATGTCGGCGCAGGCCCTGCAGCACTCGTCGTTGCCGGCGCTGCCTTCCTACTCGGCGTCATCATGTTGGTGGCACTCACCATCGTCAAACGGCCAAGAGTATATGCTGCAAGGCCCGCCTTGGCGCCTTTGACGGCGGCACCGCTTGCGGCAGCCCCCCTCGCCCTGCAATCGCTGCTGACGCTGGCCATTCAGGCGCGTCCCTATGCGACGCTCGCCGTGGCTGTCGCTGCCGGTTTTCTGGCCACGAGGGCCGGTACCAAAAAGACCAAGTAATTTCTTGGCGGCACGCAAAAGGCAAACCGCGCATCCAGGCCATGGATGCGCGGTTTTTTTTATGTTACCGGCGAAGGATAGATTGGCTGATGGCATCCCGCGCCACGCCGCCCTCATTTGAACAAAGTGACATACAGTCTCGGCGCGTCCGTAATTTTCTGAAAGGCCATTGATGAAGAAGAAAGTCCTTGTCGTCGGCGGTGCCGGCTATATCGGTTCTCACACCTGCCTTCTCCTGTCTGAGCGAGGATATGAACCGGTTGTTTTCGACAATCTCTCCAACGGGCATGAGGAATTTGTCCGCTGGGGGCCTTTCGAACAGGGCGATATTCGCGACCGGGCGCGGCTGGACGAGGTCTTCGCCAAGCACCGACCGGAAGCCGTCCTTCACTTCGCCGCGCTTATCGAAGTCGGCGAATCTGTCAAGCAACCGGTCGCTTTTTACGACAATAACGTCATCGGCTCGCTCAACCTGCTTTCCGCCGCCATCGATGCCGGTGTCACGTCGTTCGTTTTCTCCTCCACTTGCGCGACCTACGGATTGCCGGAACAGGTGCCGATCGACGAGACACACCGGCAGGCGCCGATCAATCCCTATGGCCGCACCAAATGGGTGGTGGAGCAGGCGCTGAAGGATTACAGCACCTATGAGGGGCTGCGCTCGGTGATGCTGCGTTATTTCAACGCTGCGGGCGCAGATTTCGAAGGCCGCATCGGCGAATGGCACAAGCCGGAAACCCACGCGATCCCGCTTGCCATCGAAGCTGCACTCGGACGGCGCCAGGGCTTCAAGGTGTTCGGCACGGATTACGACACACGCGACGGCACCTGCGTGCGCGACTATATCCACATTCTCGATCTTGCCGATGCGCATGTGCGGGCAGTGGACTACCTGCTGGATGGCGGCGAGACTGTCGAACTCAACCTCGGCACCGGCACCGGCACCACGGTAAAGGAGCTGCTAGCGGCAATTTCGGAAGTCTCCGGCCGCCCCTTCCCCGTGGAATATACCGGACGGCGCGATGGCGACTCCACCACCCTCGTTGCCAATAACGACAAGGCCAGAGAGGTTCTCGGCTGGGAACCGCGTTATTCTCTATCGGATATCATAAAATCTGCCTGGGCGTGGCATTCCTCCCGTAATGCCGGGGACTGAACAAGCTTAAGCCAACACAAAAAAGCACCGGCCAAATGGCCGGTGCCTTCGCGGGACGACTGATAATCGCCTGTCCCGCTCCTGCCTCCCAGGTATGGGAATTAAGGCTTGGTTGCCGATGTGGTCGTGCTGTCAGGGGCGGCCGGCACTGCCGCATTCTTTTCGCTGGCCTTCTGTTCCAGCGTCTTGAATTCCGGCGCGGCCTTCAGCGTTTCCGCCGTTTCAGTCGTGGTCAGGCGGATAGTGCCGTCCTGCGTGTTACGCGTCATTGTAACCTTGTCCATAGGAACGGCCACATCCTTGGCACCGATGCCGAGGAAGCCGCCGACACCAATCACGGCTGCGACAAGACCACCGTCCTGTTCCATGATGAGGTTGGTGACATTACCGATGCTCTCGTCAGCGCCGGTATAGACGGATTTACCGATGTAATCATTGGCGCTGACCTGATTTTCACCCTGCTCGGTGATGTAAGCGCCACCAGTTGTCGCCGCGGCGCTATCGGCTGCCGTCGGGGCCGCCGGTGTCATCGGCGTTGCAGAAGGGCTTGCCGGCTCGGCCTGCGCGCTCGGGTTTGCCGGTGCAGGCTGTGTGGTTCCCTGAGCGATGGCGAGCGGCGCGAAAGCAGTCGTACCCATCAGTGCGGCGGTAAAGATAGTCGCGAGTTTCCTAGTCATTTTCGTACCTTCCTTTCATCGTTCTCAACTGGCCGGCGGTGATATTTCTCCCGCTCCTCGACCGGTTCGATTGGCAAACGGCACGGTTGTGGAAATAGTTCCGATTTTTTCGATCACGGCTTTGGGAGATACCGTGAACCGCAGCAACCAAAGGTAAAAAATCAGCCATTGCTAACGGACGACAGCGCGCTATTATTCCTGCCGTAACAATGCCATGACTGCCGGAGTTTTTTATATGCCTCGACCCGGCAACAGACTGAAAGAAACGATTTCGGCTTTGCGTCGGCGCAGCGCCAATTTTTTCCCGACGGCCTCCATCGGCACCTATCTGGTGGTGATGGCGACCGTCATTACGCTGCCGCTTATCCTTTTCGTCGGTTATCTGATGTTGCGCCTCGAGGCGGAAAAACGCGACGACCTGCAACGGGAAACAATCGAGGACGTGCGGGTGGTTTCCCGCAACATCGACCGTCGCCTGCAGGAAATCGCCACGTCACTCAATCTGCTGTCGCAATTCCCCGAGCTTGAGAATGGCAACCTCGCTGCGTTTCAGGGACGCGTTGCCGAAAGCCTGAAACGGGAGGGCCTCTATGCCCTTCTCGCCACCAAAGATGGTCAGCAGCGGCTTAACACGCGCGTTCCCTACGGCCAGCCGCTGGGCAAGATCCCGGCCGAAGCAAATCTCGCCAAGGCAATTGAATCCCGCCGCATCACCGTCTCGGACCTGTTTTTTGGTTCCACCAGCAAAGAATGGGTATTCAACATCACCATGCCACTCGATCCGGAACTCGGATCGGCCGGAGACGCGTTGATCCTGACGCAGAATGCCAGTGATCTCAGCCGGCTCATTCCCACGGAAAACCTACCGCGCCACTGGGCGGTCGCGATCATCGATGGCACCAACCGCGTGGTCGTTTCCAGTGCGCAGGATGAGGCGGAAGTGGGCAAACCCTTTGTCAACCCCGCCATACTTTCGGAAATGCAAGCCTTCAGCGGCAATTTTTTCGACGGCAAGGGCAATCTCTACGCCTATGCGCAATTGCCAGGCTGGCAGTGGAAGACCGTGATGTGGGGACCGCTTGCCGCGAGCCAGGCGGCGCTGATCGACACCTGGCGGCAGATGATGATCGGCAGCCTTGTGCTGGTGCTGATCGCCATCGGCGGCGCCTATCTCGTCGGCCGGCAATTGCGCAGCTCCATCCGCGATCTGACCCACATGGCCGAGCGCATCGGTGAAGGCGAAATCGTGGCCCCCGTCGATACCAAGATAAAGGAGGCCAACCAGGTCGCCATCGCACTCTCCAACGCCTCCTTCGACAGAAGCCAGTCGGAAGAGCGGTTGCAGCTGCTGTTGCACGAACTGGTACACCGCTCCAAGAACATTCTGACCCTGGTTCAGGCGATGATACGACAGCTGGGCAGGGAGAATAAAAGCATTCCGGAGTTTCAGAAGGAGGTGGATCACCGCCTGCGCGGCCTTGGGATGTCGATCCGGGCTCTCGCGGAAGTTCAATGGCAGGGTCTGCCGATCCGCAAGCTGATCGAAACCCATCTCGATGTTTTCGGCACGGTCGTGGAACGCTTCAGGCTGGAGGGCGACGATTTCATGCTGTCTCCGGAAGCGGCGCAAAATTTCGGGCTCGTGGTGCATGAGCTGACGACGAACTCCATCAAATATGGCGCACTTTCGGTTCCGCCGGGAAAAATAACCGTAAGCTGGAAAGCGCTCGAAAAAGACGGCCGGCAGATGCTCCATCTGGTCTGGACGGAGACCGGCGGGCCGCCCGCAACTGAGCCGAGCCGCAAGGGCTTCGGCACCACCGTCATCAAACGCCATGCGGAAGGCGCTTTCGGCGGAAACGTTACCACCGAATATCGCGAGACCGGCTTTGAATGGTCGCTGGAAGCGCCGATGCGCTATTTCATCCCCAAGCGAACCGAGCAGACACACTGAGCCGTCTTCGCCCGGGACAGCCAAAATTGGCCTCTGTCAAAAAAAATGCATTTTGTGGGAACCGAATGGGGCGGTGTGCATTTTTACTGCAGGCCAAGCAATTCCCCCGTCCCCGCCTGAAGCTTGGCTGACTATAAACGGGTTTCACCCCTGAAAACCCGTCATAAAAATAGCACGGCTCTGTAATGGGCCGTGCTTTTTTTGTTGATTTCGAGCGTGGAAACGACCGCGCAGCCTCACTCTCACCTCCGCAATCGTTGTCATGCGACCGCTGCGTCACCCGAAGGGAATTTGAGGCTATAGACGATCCGTTCCGGCGTCAGCTTATATTCGGCAACGCCACCGAGAGCGGAAGGCACCACCTTTTCCAGCACCACGCTGCCGAAACTGCCGCGCCTGGCCTCAGCCGGTTCCTTCGATGGCATCATCGGCTCGTTCCATTCGACGATGTAAAAATCACCGTCCTGGCGACACTGGAGAGAGATCGGCGGGTGATAGGCGAGATTGCCGCTGTGGCTGACGGTGTTGACGACGAGCTCATGGAAGGCGAGCCCGATATAAAGCGCACCATTCGGGTTGAGCAGCAGGTTTTCGCCTTCAATATGGATGAGGTTGGGATACTCAGGCACATATAGATCGAATTGCTGCCGCAGAAGCTCGAATATGCGCGCACCGCGCCAGTCCGAATCCGTGATGAGATCCTGGCTCTGGGCAAGGGCATGCAGCCGGCCGCGGAACTTGCGCAGGAAATCATCCTTGGTGAGGCTGAAACGGGCCGTCTGGCCGGCAAGGCTCTGGATGATCGCCAGAAGGTTCTTGGAGCGGTGGCTGACCTCGCGCAGCAGCGAGCGCAGAAGCTGTTCGCGCCGCCTTTCCGCCGTCACCTCCCGGATGGTGGTCTTCATCACCACCTGGTTCGACTGGTTGAAGGTGGAGTGGACCTGAAACTGGAAGACGCGGTCATTGCCGGCATTAACTTCCAGCATCCCTCGGCTGCCTGCCGTGTTCATGTCCCTCTTAAGTTCAGCCAGTCGGACTGAGAGATCATTGCCAAACAGATTTTCATCAGTCGGGTGCGAATCCGCCGGAAGTTTCCAGACATCCGGCAGATTGGCCACGAATATATAGTCGCGGTTCCAGTCCTGCAGCATGACTGTCTCACCCGAATCGAGCAAGGCAAGGACAAGCGAATCGTGAAGCTCGCTTTCGTCCCTCTCCGCGTTATGCCATGCCAGCCGATGCAAATTCATCTCCTTGCAGAAAGCCGCGGGAAAGCCCCACGACCATAACCGCCAACGCCCGGGCACCACACCGGTTCCCGGTCAGGCTGCGGTTTCGGCAAATTTCAAGCCGCGACGCGTGAGCTTTCGTTGAAAAACAGGGCCTGGCTGATAAGCGCTTTCACCATGTCCGGATTAAACGGCTTCGTCACGAGGAAGGTCGGCTCCGGTCGCTCGCCTGTCAAAAGACGCTCGGGGAAGGCCGTGATAAAGATCACCGGGAGGGTGGTCATCTGCAGGATATCCTTCATCGCGTCGAGACCGGAGCTGCCGTCGGCGAGCTGGATATCAGCAAGTATCATCTTGGGCTGGGTGCGATGGAAGAGATCGAGCGCTTCCGTGTGGGTGCGGGCGATGCCCGTGACGCGATGGCCGAGATCGGTCACCATCTGCTCGATATCCATGGCGATCAGAGGTTCATCCTCGATGATCATGATATCGGTTGCCACCTGCCTTGCGATTTCAGAGGCCGCCTCGTCGATCAGTCTGCTGACCTGATCTTCGGACACTCTCAGAACCTCTGCGGTTTCCGATGGCGTGAACTCTTCAACCGTCGTCAAAAGGAAAGCCTGACGGGCCAATGCCGGCACGGCGGAGAGGTTCGCGGAGGCGCGTTTTTCCCAGCCGGACAGGTTTTCGTCGGTCTTAATATTGATCGTGACGGAACTAAAGATCGATACGAACAATTGATAGAGCGAAACGCGATCGCTGCTTGTCTGCGGAAAAATGCTGATGTCGGCGATCAGAGCTTCGAGTGTTGCCGCAACATAGGCATCGCCCGTTGATTGTGAGCCGCAAACGGCACGCGCGAACCTGCGAAGATATGGCAGGTGCGGTGCGATGCGTGTAGAAACTGACATGGAATTCTCCCCTTTCATGCGGTCTGCAACGCAAACCCAAGATAGCAACGTGTGTATCGCAAAAAAAGTTCCGGACCGCCGGAACTATTTTTTTAACCGCGCATTCTTGCCACGACACAAAAGGAATACCGGACGTTATGAGCATGTTTCAATCGGACCAAGATTCGCCGGACAACTCGGCGCCCCCCCAGGTTCCACATTCCGGGCGGGCGGTGATTTCCCGCAAGCTCAGGGAGCTCTATGATGCCGTTCAGGAAGAAGGCATCCCTGACAAATTCCTCGATCTTCTCGAAAAACTCGATGAAGCCGAAAGCAAGGCCAACATGAAGGCTTCGGAGGAATGATGGCGAAAGAGCCGGAGCAGACAGAATATAATTTCAAGCGGGAAATGCTGGCGGCGTTGCCGAACCTGCGCGCGTTTGCGATTTCGCTTATCCGTTCGAGGGACCGTGCAGACGACCTCGTGCAGGACACGATCATGAAGGCCTGGGCAAAACAGGACAGCTTTCAGCCCGGCACCAACATGCGGGCATGGCTGGTGACGATCCTGCGCAACGAATTCTACAGCCAGATTCGTAAATCCGGCCGTGAAGTGCAGGATACGGACGGGGTCTATACCTCGCGCCTCTCCGTGCCGCCGGAACAGCACGGTTCCGTCGACCTTCAGGATTTCCGCACCGCGCTCGCAAAATTGCCCGACGACCAGCGCGAAGCCATCCTGCTGATCGGCGCCTCCGGTTTTGCCTATGAGGAAGCTGCCGAGATTTGCGGTTGCCCGGTCGGCACGATCAAGAGCCGTGTGAGCCGTGCGAGGCTTCGCCTGCAGGAACTGCTGGGTATCGAAAACGAAAACGAATTCGGTCCGGATGCGCAGATGAGCGCGGTCACCGCCGCCGCCACGGCGGGCTGAAAAAACGAAACTGGCAATGACAATGAACGGGCAGACTTGCGTCTGCCCGTTTATCCATATCCGCTTTTCAAATACCCGTTTCCTTGACGGACTGCATGACCACGAAGGTCGAGGTATTGGCCACCGACGGCAGGCTCGAGATTTTTTCGCCGAGCACCCTGCGGTATTTGCGGATGTCGCTGGTGCGCACCTTCAGGAGATAATCGAAGGCGCCTGCGATCATGTGGCACTCCTCCACTTCCTTGATCTTGCGCACCGCCGTGTTGAACTCTTCCAGCGCCTTTTCCCGCGTGTCGGAAAGCTTGACCTCGGCGAAGGCAATGTGATCGACGCCGAGCTTCTGTGGATTGAGCATGGCCCTGAAGCCGAGAATATAGCCCTCATCCACCAGCCGCTTCAGCCGTGTCTGGCAGGGCGTCTTGGAAAGGCCGACCGTTTTTGAGAGTTGCAATACGGACATGCGCCCGTCTTCGCTGAGCACCTCGAGAATCTTGAGATCGAAGTGATCCAGACCGTCTGTTTTTTGACTGTTTGCCATGCGATTTTACGCCGTTTTCTCATCATAAAAGTTCATATTGCCTGTTTTATCCTGAAAATAAGGCCATAGCAATTTTTGCGGCAATGATATTGTGAGTACCAGGATGACAAGCGGCGGGCGGAGGACACGCTGCCGCCGACGATCTGCCTTCAACAGCGTTTTCAGGATTTTCAGAATGGCCGATGGTGCAAGCAATGCCGGTGTAACTATCCAGCAGGTGGGAAACAGTATCTTCCAGAATTTTGCGCCGCCGGTGCGCGAACAGAGCCTGCTGCGCAAGGCGGTCACTGCCGCCTACCGCCGGGCAGAAGAAGAATGCATGGCGCCTTTGATCGAAGCGGCGACGGTGACGGCTGACCAGGCGAAAGCCATTCGCGACACCGCCCGCAAGCTGATCGAGGCGCTGCGTGCCAAAACCAAGGGCACAGGCGTCGAAGGGCTGGTGCAGGAATATTCGCTTTCCAGCCATGAGGGCGTGGCGCTGATGTGCCTTGCCGAAGCGCTGCTGCGCATTCCTGACACCGCCACCCGCGACGCGCTGATCCGCGACAAGATCGCGCGTGGCGACTGGAAGTCCCATATTGGCGGCGGGCGTTCGCTTTTCGTCAATGCCGCCACCTGGGGTCTCGTCATCACAGGCAAGCTCACTTCGACCGTCAATGACAGCGGCCTTTCAGCGGCGCTGACGAAGCTGATCGCCCGCGCCGGCGAACCCGTCATCCGCCGTGGCGTCGACATGGCGATGCGTATGATGGGCGAGCAGTTCGTGACCGGCGAAACCATCGGTGAGGCGATCAAGCGGTCGAAGCCGCTTGAGGAGCAGGGCTTCCAATATTCCTACGACATGCTGGGCGAAGCCGCGACCACCGCAAAGGATGCCGAGCGTTATTACAAGGATTATGAAAACGCCATCCACGCCATTGGCAAGGCCTCCGCCGGCCGCGGCATCTATGGCGGGCCGGGCATTTCCATCAAGCTTTCGGCGCTGCATCCACGCTACGCCCGCGCGCAGGCCGAGCGGGTGATGGCGGAGCTTCTGCCGCGCGTGAAATCGCTGATGCTGCTCAGCAAGACATACGATATCGGCCTCAATATCGATGCGGAAGAAGCCGACCGGCTGGAACTGTCACTCGATCTTCTCGAAGAACTGGCGCTGGACAAGGACCTTGCTGGCTGGAACGGCCTCGGTTTCGTGGTGCAGGCCTATGGCCGCCGCTGCCCCTTCGTTCTCGACTACATCATCGACCTCGCCCGCCGTTCGGGCCGCCGCATCATGGTGCGCCTCGTCAAGGGCGCTTATTGGGATGCGGAAATCAAGCGCGCGCAGGTGGAGGGGCTGGAAGACTTCCCGGTCTTTACCCGGAAAGTGCATACCGATGTCTCCTACATCGCCTGCGCCCGCAAGCTGCTCGACGCGCGCGATCTGGTCTTCCCGCAATTTGCGACCCACAATGCGCAGTCCATGGCGACCATCTATCACCTCGCCGGTCCCGATTTCAAACTCGGCGACTACGAGTTCCAGTGCCTGCACGGCATGGGCGAACCGCTTTACAGCGAAGTCGTCGGCAAAAAGAAACTCGACCGCCCCTGCCGTTTCTATGCCCCTGTCGGCACGCATGAGACGCTGCTGGCCTATCTCGTGCGCCGCCTTCTGGAGAACGGCGCGAACTCCTCCTTCGTCAATCGCATTGCCGATCCGGCCGTGCCGGTGGATTCCCTGCTGGAAGACCCGGTCGCGGTGGTGAAGGCCTATGCCGTTCCCGGTGCGCAGCACGACCGTATCGCCGCCCCCGCCGATCTCTTCGGCCCGGAACGGAAAAACTCCGCCGGCGTCGACCTCTCCAATGAAACAACGCTCTCTGCCCTCGACAAAACACTGAAGGCGGGTGCAGCAACGGAATGGAAGGCTGCGGCGCCACAGGCTGGCGGCCAGACGCGCCCGGTCCTCAACCCCGGCGACCACAGCGATATCGTCGGCCATGTGACGGAACCCACCGAGGCCGATGTCGAAGCGGCCATGCAGCGGGCGGCGGCTTCAAGCTGGCCCTCTATGCCAGTGGAAGACCGTGCCGCCTGCCTGGAGCGCGCGGCCGACGCCATGCAGGCCGAAATGCCCACACTGCTCGGCCTCATCATGCGCGAGGCGGGAAAATCCATGCCCAACGCCATTGCCGAGGTGCGCGAAGCCATCGATTTCCTGCGTTACTACGCGGCAGAAGCCCGCAGGAATTTCAAATCGGATGAAAAATCGCTCGGTCCCGTCGTCTGCATTAGCCCGTGGAACTTCCCGCTCGCCATCTTCATCGGTCAGGTGGCCGCAGCGCTGGTCGCCGGCAACCCGGTTCTGGCAAAACCCGCTGAGGAGACTCCGCTGATCGCCGCGCAGGGTGTGCGCCTGCTCCATGAGGCGGGCGTTCCGCAAGACGCCGTGCAGCTTCTGCCGGGCGATGGCAAGACGGGTGCGGCGCTGGTCGGCTCACCACTGACGGCGGGCGTGATGTTCACCGGCTCCACTGAGGTGGCGCGGCTCATTCAGGGGCAGCTTGCCGGCCGGGTTCTGGCCAATGGCCAGCCGGTGCCGCTGATTGCCGAGACCGGTGGTCAGAACGCCATGATCGTCGATTCCTCCGCGCTTGCCGAACAGGTTGTCGCCGATGTCATCGCGTCTGCCTTCGACAGTGCCGGACAGCGCTGCTCGGCACTGCGCATCCTCTGCCTGCAGGAAGATGTGGCGGACCGCACGCTGACCATGCTGAAAGGCGCGCTGCACGAATTGCGCATCGGCCGCACGGATCAGCTCTCCGTCGATGTCGGCCCCGTCATCACCGCCGAGGCCAAGGGCATCATCGAAAAGCATATTGACGGCATGCGGTCGCTCGGTCACCGCATCGAGCAGATTGCGCTTGCGGGGGAAACCGGCAAGGGCACCTTCGTACCGCCAACCATCATCGAGATGAAATCGCTCGCCGATCTGAAGCGCGAGGTCTTCGGGCCGGTGCTGCACGTCATCCGCTTCAAGCGCGATCATCTCGACCGGCTGATCGATGAGATCAACGCCACCGGCTACGGCCTGACCTTCGGCCTGCATACGCGTCTCGACGATACGATCCAGCATGTGCTCTCCCGCGTTGCGGCCGGCAATCTTTATGTGAACCGCAACATCATCGGCGCGGTGGTCGGTGTGCAGCCCTTTGGCGGACGCGGCCTTTCCGGCACCGGCCCCAAGGCCGGCGGTCCGCTTTATCTCGGCCGCATGACGGAGAAAGCGCCAAAGATAGACCGCATCGCCAGCCAGCAGGATCAGGCTGCGGTCGATCTCGCCCGCTGGCTGGATGAAAATGGTCAGACTGTTGCGGCAGAAGCCGCACGCCAGGCGGCTGCGCTTTCAGGCCTTGGCTTTGAGACCGAGCTGGCCGGCCCCGTCGGCGAGCGCAATGTCTATGCGCTGCATCCGCGCGGCAAGATCCTGCTGGTGCCGGCAACCGAACAGGGGCTTTACCGTCAGCTTGCGGCAGCGCTATCTACCGGCAACTCTGTTGTCATCGACAATGCTTCGGGACTGGAAAAGGCGATCTACGGCCTGCCGGCAAGCGTGACCTCGCGCATCGTCTGGGCGGATGACTGGGAAAAATCGGCACCCTTCGCCGGTGCGCTGGTCGAGGGCGATGCGGAACGCGTGGTTGCGATCAACAGGAAGATCGCCGCCCTGCCCGGCCCGCTGGTTCTCTTTCAGGCAGCGACGACGGACGCACTTTCCGGCGAAAGCCAGCCCTATACTCTCGACTGGCTGGTGGAAGAGGTTTCAGTCAGCGTCAACACCACGGCCGCCGGCGGCAATGCCAGCCTGATGAGCATTGGCTAAACATGGTCCCGGCAGGGTCTCGGCCCTGCCGTACCACCTATTGTCCGGTAATGTCGCCGCGGCCGAAGAGCTGGTTCAGAACCTGTTCTTCCAGCCTTGCGAATTCCGGCGTGCCGTGGCGGCGCGGGCGCGGCAGTTTTACATCGAGATCGAGCGCGATGCGCCCCTCATCGATGACGACGATGCGATCGGCAAGCGCCACGGCCTCCGACACATCATGGGTGACGAGCACGGCAGTGAATTTCTGCTTGCGCCAGATACGCTCCAGCAGAAGCTGCATTTCGATGCGGGTCAGCGCATCGAGCGCCCCGAGCGGCTCGTCCAGTGCCAGGATCTGCGGATGGGCGACAAGGGCGCGGGCCAGCGCCACGCGTTGCTTCTGGCCACCGGAGAGCACATAGGGCCACTCGCCCGCCCGGTCCTTGAGACCGACCTCGTCGAGAATGCCAAGCGCCTGTTCCCTTGCCGCTTCGCCTTTGGCGATGCCGGTCAGTCCCACCGAAACATTGTTTGCGATCCGCTCCCACGGCAGAAGCCGCGGCTCCTGAAACATCATGCGGGTGCGGTTCGATGGGTCTTTCGAGACGGTGCCGGTCGTCGGCGTGTCGAGGCCCGCCAGAATGCGCAAAAGCGTGCTCTTGCCACAGCCGCTCTTGCCGATAACAGCCAGAAACTCGCCTTCCCGCACGTCGAGATCGATGCCGCGCAGAACCGGCTTGTCGCCGAAGCTTTTCGTGACGTTTCGGAAGCTGAAGGCGACCTTGCCTTCAGCCGGTCTTGCGTGATGTTCGATCTTCGCCTCGGTTCCGGCCGGAAGGGATGGCGGGGCTTCGGGGCGTCTCAGCGTCGTCACATTACCGGTCGACATGGGTTACCTCAGACTTTCTTGAAGGCTGGATGCCATTGCAGGAAGATGCTTTCGAGGAAGCGGGCGAAACTGTCGGCGAGTTTGCCGAGAAGCGCATAGATGAGGATCGACAGCACAACGACATCGATCAGCAGGAACTCGCGCGCCTGCATGGCCATATAGCCGAGGCCGGAGGACGAGGAAATGGTTTCCGCCACGATCAAGGTCAACCACATGATGCCGAGCGCATAGCGCAGGCCGGTGAAGATGGATGGCAGAGCGCCGGGCAGGATAACCCGCCGGAACAGCGTGAAGGGCGACATGCCGTAGGTGCGGCCCATCTCCACCAGTTGCGGATCGACCCCCTGAATGCCGAGCAGCGTGTTGATGTAGATAGGGAAAAACACGCCGAGCGCGACGAGAAAGAGCTTCGCTTCCTCGTCTATGCCGAACCAGAGGATGACGAGCGGAATGAGCGCCAGATGTGGGATATTGCGTATCATCTGCAGCGTCGTATCGGTGAAACTGCGGGAAAATCTAGACAGGCCATTGGCGAGCCCGAAGATGAAGCCGATGGAGCCGCCGATGGCAAAGCCGGCGAGTGCGCGGGCGGAACTGACGCCGATATTGGCTATAAGCTCACCCGAGAGCAGAAGCCGCCAGAAGGCTTCCGCGACAGCGGAGGGGGCCGGCAACACATTGGCAGAAATCAAGCCAACACGCGCCGCCACTTCCCATCCTGCAAGGATGAGGGCGGGAAGCAGCCAGCCGGTGGCAACGCCACCTATCTCGATACGCTTTCCAGTGCTCATGGCATCCCCTCCAGTCTGGCTCAGTTGGTCGCACCCGACCAGACGGCATCCTTGATGCTGATCTGTTTCGGGATGAGGCCCAGACGATAAAAGCGGTCGGCGGTTTCCTGCTGGCTGGCGACGATCTTGTCGTCGATCCTGGTGATGCCGAATTCCGAGCGGTTGGCGGCAAGCGTCTGCGCCTCCAATGGAACGCCCGTCACCTCGTGCAGGGCAGCCGCCACCTTGTCGCGGTTGGCGGCAGACCATTTCGCCGCTTCGCCCAAGGCACCGACGTTGGTGTTGATCGTATCCGCATGGGATTTGGCATAATCGCGGTTGGCGAGGAAATAGGTCTTGACGTCAAGAACATCACTGGTGCGAGCCAGAGTGACCGGCTTGTAGCGGGTTTCGGCAATCGCGTAGAATGGATCCCATACGGCCCAGGCATCGATCTTGTCGCTGGCAAAAGCAGCCGCGGCATCGGCGGGGCTGAGATAGGTCACATCGATATCACTGAGTTTCAGGCCGTTTTTCTCCAGAGCCGCCACCAGCAGATTGTGGGCACTGGTGCCCTTGCCGACACCGACCTTCTTGCCCTTGAGATCGGCGACCGACTTGATGCCGCTTTCAGGCTTGGTGAAGATCGCCTCGCCCTTGCCGTTCGAAGGAAGCGCCGCGACATAAACGATGGCTGAACCCGCCGCCTGTCCGAAAATCGGCGGCGCATCACCCGTCCAGCCGACATTGATGGAACCGACATTCAGGGCTTCCACCAGCGGCGGGCCTGCCGTGAACTCCACCCAGGACACCTTGACGCCCTTGGCCTCGAGCGCCTTTTCGATGACGCCCTGCTGCCTTGCGATAACCGGCAGGCCGGTTTTCTGATAACCGATCTTCAGTTCTTCCGCAGCCTGTGCGGCAAAAGGAAGAACAGAAAGAGCGACGGCGGCGATAAGACCGGCGGAAAGAGCGCGTCGGGTAATGGCTGGCATTTCATCTCCTATCACCAGCCCCACTGGCCGGTCTGCGATATGGAGCAATGCTAGGGTTTTCAATAAAAACGATAGAGAGACAATAATTCAATATAACGGATATGGCAGGAATAAAATTCCGCCACCATCAGGCTTCTCCGCAAATATTGGCGGCGGCTCATTTTTAGCCCCAAACGAAAACGCCGGCGCACGCGGCGCCGGCATATACATCAATCGTCCTAGGATGTGCTTATTCGATATCGAAGGAAACGCCCTGCGCCAAAGGCAGCGCCTTGGAATAGTTGATGGTGTTGGTGGCGCGGCGCATATAGGCCTTCCAAGAATCCGAACCGGATTCACGGCCGCCACCGGTTTCCTTCTCGCCGCCAAACGCGCCGCCGATTTCCGCACCCGATGTGCCGATATTGACGTTGGCAATGCCGCAATCCGAGCCTTCCGACGACAGGAAACGTTCCGATTCCTGAATGTCACGGGTGAAGATGGACGAGGAAAGACCCGCGGCGACGGCATTATGCGCGTCGATCGCCTGATCGAGATCGCTATACTTCATGACATAGAGGATCGGCGCGAAGGTCTCTTCCAGAACGGGGCCAACCTGCTTCGGCATTTCGACGAGTGCAGGTTTCACGTAATAGGCATCTGCCGCACCGGTATCGACGCGGTCGCCGCCATGCACAACGCCGCCGGCCGCCTTGGCAGCCTCAATCGCCTTTTGCATGCCGTCAAAGGCCGCCTTGTCGACCAGCGGGCCAACGAGTGCGGAACTTTCCAGCGGATTGCCGACGGAGACAGACGCGTAAGCCTTTTTCAGGCGCGGCACGAGCTCCTCATAAACGCTGTCATGTACGAAAAGCCGGCGAAGCGTCGTGCAGCGCTGGCCGGCGGTGCCCATGGCGCCGAAGGCGATGGCGCGCAGCGCCATGTCGAGATCGGCAGACGGGCAGACGATGCCGGCATTGTTGCCGCCAAGTTCCAGAATGGCGCGGGCAAAGCGCTTGGCCAGACGCGGACCGACATCGCGCCCCATACGGGTCGAGCCGGTGGCGGAGACGAGCGGCACTTTGGGGTAATCCACCATGGCTTCACCCACGGCGCGGTCACCGATCAGCAGTTGGGACAGACCTTCCGGCGCATCGCCAAAGCGGGCGGCGGCGCGCTCGAAGATGCCCTGCACGGCAAGCGCCGTAAGCGGGGTCTTCTCCGAAGGCTTCCAGACCACCGAATTACCGCAGACGAGGGCAAGTGCGGCATTCCACGACCAGACGGCGACGGGGAAATTGAAGGCCGAGATGACGCCGACGACGCCAAGCGGATGCCAGGTTTCCATCATGCGGTGGCCGGGACGTTCGGTGGCGATGGTGAGACCGTAAAGCTGGCGGGAGAGACCGACAGCGAAATCGCAGATATCGATCATCTCCTGCACTTCACCGAGACCTTCGGACGGGATCTTGCCCGCTTCCAGCGAGACGAGACGGCCGAGATCGGTCTTGAAGGCGCGCAGTTCTTCGCCAAGCAGGCGGATCAACTCGCCACGACGCGGCGCCGGCACATTACGCCAGGTCCTGAACGCCGCATCAGCCTTGTCGACCACGGCTGCGACACCCTCTACCGACACGGTCCTGAGGCTTGCTATCTGCTCACCCGTCACGGGGCTGAAGGACGCCATGTCGCCGCCGGTATAAAGATCGCGGGCAACACCCATCTTGTCGAGCAGAGCCGCGGCTTCCTGTTTCACGTCAAGCTTCGTCATCGCATCCATGTCCATCGTCCTTGTGGTTGAAAGGGGAGGAAAGGCCGTTTGGATACGGCGCTTTCAACTCCCGTCACTCATCTTTCCCCGAATTTTTCTTTCGTTGTTTGAAACTGGGCCGGCAGCGCTGGAAAACACCGTTCCATTCTTTCCCGTAATCATATATGGCCATAACGACCCTTTTCCAATGAGGAAAGCGGGTAAGTTGATGCGAGAATGGAATGGATCCGCGCAGAAGACTGGTTCCTGATATCATTACCCTGCAAGCGTTCGAATGCGCGGCACGGCATGGCAATTTTACGCGTGCGGCCGAAGAACTCAACCTCACGCAGAGTGCCGTCAGCCGGCAGATCGGCGAGCTGGAAGCCCAGACGGGAATGCAACTCTTCGAGCGCATCCGCAGACGGGTCGTGCTTTCGGAAGCCGGGCGCAAATTCCTGCCCGATGTGCGGCGCCTGTTGCAGCAATCCGAACAGTTGATGGTGCGTGCGGTTTCCGCCGGGACGTCGCATGCGTCGCTCTCCGTCGCAACGCTGCCGACATTCGGAAGCCGCTGGCTGATGCCGCGCCTCTCCCGCTTCATCGACGCCAATCCCGATATGACGATCACAATCGGCTCACGATCGCACCCCTTCGATTTTGACGAGGAAGGTTTCGATCTCGCCATTCATTATGGCCAGCCAATCTGGGCGCATGGCACCTGTACGTTCTTATGCAACGAGGTGATCGTGCCGGTTGCCAGCCCTGCTTTGCTCCGCCGCGCAGGCGTGAACCGGGCGCAGGATCTGGCCGGGCAACCGCTGCTGCATGTCACGACCCGGCCGAAACTCTGGACGGAATGGCTGGAAATGAACGGCGTGACGGCAGACAATGCCTATCAGGGCAGCCGTTTCGACCAGTTTTCGATGATCATCGAGGCCGCCGCAAGCGGCATCGGTTTTGCCCTTCTGCCGCGATATCTCATCGAGGCAGAGCTTGCCTCCAGCCGCCTCGAAATCGTGTTCGACATCCCCTTGCAGACCGACAAGAGCTATTATGTCGCCCTGCCGGAAGGACGTCAGGACAATGTACTTGCCCGCGCCTTTCAGGCGTGGCTGCTCGATCAGGTGGGCAAGCCGGTCTAGGCCGTTATGTACGCCTGTGTCGATAATCGACAATCAAAGTCGATTGCGGAAGAACGGGTTCCAGCGCACGGTGCCGAGCCTGACTTTTTCGCGGATCATCGTCAAAAGCCCCGATGCAGCGATGACGGCGAGACCCAGCGCCGCGATGGCGTCAGGGTATTCGTGGAAGAAGGTCATGCCGATCGCCACGGCCCAGAGGATTTGCGAATAATGCGAGGGCGCAATCTGGCTTGCCGGCGCAATGCGGGTGGCGACCAGAAGGGTGATCTGTCCCGTCGCCGTGCAAAGGCCGATGAAGGCGAAGGCCAGAAGCTGGTGCAGGTTGGGCATGACGAAATCGGGAATGGAAGCGATCCCATTGAAAGTTAGCCCGTAAATCAACAGCACACCCATGATCGAGGTGCGTTTTTCCTTGCCCGCCAGCGAGCGCAAAAGCACGATGGTCATGGCCGCCAGGAACGCCACGCCGATGGCGGCGATATGGCCGAGTTCCAGCGTCTTGAAGCCCGGGCGTACGACGAGGATGACACCGACGATGCCGGCCAGAACCGCCGCCCAGCGCCATGGGCCGATATTCTCCTTCAGCACCACGGCAGAAAGCACGGTCACGAAAAGCGGCGACAGAAAGATCAGCGCATAAGCTTCGGCCAGCGGAATGGTGGTGAAGGCATAGATGCCGAAAATACCGGCGAAGAGACCCGAAATCGCGCGCCCATGCACAGCAAAGGGCCGGCTCATGCGCCAGAATTCGCGCCACCTTTCCTCGCGTGGCTTGCTGAAGAAGATGAAGATGCCGGAAAAGAGGATGCTGAAGAAGCCGATCTCGAAAACGCTGATCTGTGACCCAAGCGACTTGATCGTGGCATCGCCCATGGAAAAGGTCGCATAAGCGAACAGACCGAGCAGAAAACCCTTTTGCATTTGACTTCCCCGAACATCGACCGCAACGCAAAGCATCCCCCGGCCGCGTGGCGCGACCCGAGCACCCTATTAAAGGGCAGACAGTCTGGCAGATTTGATCCTCGACCCTATGGCTAGACCCGGCTACCTATGAGTGCAAGCCGCAAAAACGGCAAAATTGCCGGATTGGACGCAGCTGGTGCAAATGGCTGCAAGGTGCGGCAAATTTGTCCCGCCAAGGCCATCACATCACCGTCATGGAAAGAGGTTAGCCGGTGTTGATCGTGGCGCTTGGCGACGGACATGAAGGCGGCTAAACATCATTATGCGATTTTTCACCCGCCGATTTCCCCGGCCGGTGCAGCCGCGTTAACATGGCCTCGCTAACCGAAAGGAAAAAGAATGCGGATTGTGATGATCGGTTCGGGTTATGTCGGCCTCGTGTCCGGCGCGTGTTTTGCAGATTTTGGCCATGATGTGGTCTGCGTCGACAAGATGCCGGAGAAAATCGAGGCTTTGAAAAGCGGCCATATTCCGATCTTCGAGCCGGGTCTGGAAACCATCGTCGCCAACAACGCCAAGGCTGGCCGGTTGAGCTTCACGACAGATCTTTCCGCCGCTGTCGCCAATGCCGATGTCGTCTTCATCGCGGTCGGTACGCCTTCGCGGCGCGGGGATGGACATGCCGATCTCGGTTATGTCTACGCGGCAGCGAAAGAGATCGCCCATGCTCTTGATGGTTTCACCGTCATCGTCACCAAATCCACTGTTCCCGTTGGCACCGGCGACGAGGTGGAGCGCATCATTCGCGAGGAAAACCCCTCGGCCGATTTTGCCGTGGTTTCCAACCCGGAATTCCTGCGCGAAGGGGCTGCCATCGAGGATTTCAAGCGGCCGGACCGCATTGTCGTCGGCCTCTCGGATGAGCGCGCACGCCCTGTGATGACCGAAGTTTACCGCCCGCTTTACCTCAACCAGTCGCCGCTGCTCTTCACCACAAGGCGCGCTTCCGAACTCATCAAATATGCCGCCAACGCCTTTCTGGCGATGAAGATCACCTTCATCAACGAAATGGCTGACCTCTGCGAAAAGGTCGGCGCCAATGTGCAGGATGTTTCCCGCGGGATTGGTCTCGATGGCCGTATCGGCTCGAAATTCCTGCATGCCGGCCCCGGTTATGGTGGCTCCTGTTTCCCGAAGGATACGCTGGCGCTCGCCAAGACCGCGCAGGATTATGATGCGCCGGTACGGCTGATCGAAACCACCATCGCCGTCAACGACACGCGCAAGCGCGCCATGGGCCGCAAGGTCATCAATGCGGTGGGCGGTGACGTGCGCGGCAAGAAAATCGCCGTGCTGGGCCTGACCTTCAAGCCGAACACTGACGACATGCGCGACAGCCCGGCCATCGCCATCATCCAGACCCTGCAGGATGGCGGCGCAAAGGTGGTCGGCTACGATCCGGAAGGCATGGCGAATGCCCGGCACCTGATGGAAGATATCGACTATGCGGCAGGCCCTTACGAGGCAGCGGAAGGCGCCGACGCCGTCGTGATCGTGACGGAATGGAACCAGTTCCGCGCGCTAGACCTGCCGCGCCTCAAAGCCATCATGAAAAGTCCTGTGCTCGTGGATTTGCGCAATATCTACCGCACGGACGAGGTCGCCGGCCATGGCTTCATCTATGCCGCGGTGGGTCGCCCGCATGAAGGCAGTTCGGGCAACGACACCTGAAGGCTTCGCTTTCGCAATTTCATCAAGAGATTTTCCGCGCTTCGGTCTGACCGCAAACGCACCAACGGATTCGGGACATAGTCATCATGCGTTATCTGGTTACCGGCACGGCAGGCTTCATCGGTTTTTACGTTGCGAAACGGCTGCTGGATGCCGGACACTTCGTCACCGGCTTCGATGGCATGACGAAATATTACGATGTCAGCCTGAAGGAAAAACGCCACGCCATCCTTGCCCGCTCCAACGGCTTCCGGGCCGAGATCGGCATGCTCGAAGATACCGATGCGCTGAAGCGGGCGGCAGAAGCCGCCGAACCGGAAATCATCATCCACCTCGCCGCACAGGCCGGTGTTCGTTACAGCCTTGAAAATCCGCGCGCCTATATCGATTCCAATCTCATCGGCTCGTTCAACATGCTGGAGCTTGCCAGAAGCCTTAAGGTCAAGCACCTGATGCTGGCATCGACCTCCTCCATCTACGGCGCCAATGAAAAAATCCCCTTTGCGGAAAGCGACAAGGCCGACGAGCCGATGACGCTCTACGCAGCCACCAAAAAATCCATGGAATTGATGGCGCACAGCTATGCGCATCTGCACAAGCTGCCCACCACCGCCTTCCGTTTCTTCACGGTCTATGGCCCGTGGGGACGGCCGGACATGGCGCCGATCAAATTTGTGGACGCGGTTTCCAACGGCCAGCCGATCGATATTTACGGGCAAGGCAATATGAGCCGTGATTTCACCTATATCGATGATTTGGTCGAAGGCATCGTCCGGCTGAGCGCCGTGATCCCATCAGAGGAAAACCGCGTGACACAGGAAGGCGTGACCGACACGCTTTCGCACCATGCACCTTTCCGTGTCGTCAATATCGGCGGCGGCCAGCCGGTAGAGCTGATGCACTTTGTCGAAACGATCGAAAAGGCAGTCGGCAAGCCGGCGATCCGCAACATGCTGCCGATGCAGCAGGGCGACGTGCCGCGCACCTTCGCCTCGCCGGATCTTCTGAGGGCATTGACCGGTTATGTGCCGCAGACCCCGGTCGAAGAGGGCATCAAGGCCCTCGTCGCCTGGTATCGCGGGATAAACGGAAACCTCACGGAATAGTCAAAGCGTCGCCAGCAGCCTGTTCGACAGGGCACCGCCGGACGCCGCCTGCATCGACACCTTGGTTTCCACCGCCTCGATGATCGTATCGCTGAAATCGACATTGGTGAGTTCAAGGATATTCGACAGCCCGCCCGGCGAAAACACGTTCACCTCCAATATCTTGTCACCGACGATATCGAGGCCGACAAGGAACATGCCGTCTTCCACCAGCTTCGGCCGCATCATTTCGGCAAGCTCAACGATTTCATCCGTCACCTTCACCGCTTCGGCCGTGCCGTTGGCGTGAATATTGGAACGAAGGTCGCCCTTGGCCGGCACACGGCGAAGCGCGGCATATTGCCCGTCGCGCATTAAAGGCCTGCCGTTCATCATGAAGAACCGCACATCGCCCTCTTTCGCGGCCGGCAGATAGGCCTGCGCGATCAGATACCCCTCAAGGCTCACCGCCTCGAAAATCTGGTTGAGATTGGTTTCCTTGCTCGACCCGATCTTGAAGACGTTCTTGCCGCCGGAACCCTGCAGGGGTTTGACGATGACGCCCTTGGGATGCGTATCGGCAAAGGCGCGGATTTCTTCGACATTGCGGGAAATCAGCGTCGTCGGGCGAACGATTTCCGGGAAGCTCTGGAAATAGAGCTTGTTCTGCGCAAGCGCCAGGCCTTCGGGATCATTGAGCACCACGACGCCGCGCTGCTCGGCAAGCCGGCCAAAAAGAATGCCCGCATGGACGGCCCATGGCCGCGTCGTCTGGTCGAGCGAAGGGTCGTTTCGCAGCATCAGTGCGTCGATTTCCTCCACATCCATGGTGATGCGCTCAAGCGCCTTGTCCTGGAGTGCCGCATGGAACGCCTCGGGCTTCTTGTATTTTCCCTTGCGGATGACAGTGGCATGAACCGCCAGGGTGTCATCGGAGCGCAGGGTAAAATCCCCCGGTGTCAGATAGACCACATCATGGCCGCGATTGAGGGCCGCCATGGCCAACAGGCCCGTTGCGAAGGTCGGCCCTTCGGTTTCGATGGAATTGACGAAAAATGCGATACGCATGAAGCCCCTCCTATAATGTCGCCAGTTCGGCGATTGATAATCCCGCCCGGATTTTCTCCAGGCGCTCATTGGCCTTGGCGGGCAATAAAAATGCAGGCCTGACCCCAGGCGGCCGTAACAGGCCGCGCAAGGCCAGCTCCTGCATGACCGGAAAATGTTTGGCGGCGATCTTTCCCATCCAGAAGGGATCGAGCGCGCCACCCCTGCGCAGATGGTCCAGCACCTCGGCCAGCCCGCGCAGATAAATAGCATCCTTGGAAAGACCGCCGCCACGATAGATGCGCAGCACCATGTTAAAGGCGCCGGCCTCATCGAAGCCGTGATCACGGGTCATGATGCGGAAGGTGTCCACGAACGTCGCGCCATCCAGCATGGCGGCGCAACCAACGACGCGGCCGGCGATCAGCCGCAGGCGCTCCCGCGTCATGCCACCGGCCAGATGCTCCGCCAGCACCGCCAGCCCCTCCTGCACGCCCTCGTAACCGGAAAGGCCGGTGCGGAAGAGCCTGAGGCCCTGGGACGAGCCATTGAAATAGGTGAGAAGATGCACGCCGATTTCATGTGACAACAGCGCCTCGACACGTCGCTCTTCCATGACCGTGTGGCGAGAAATCAGCAGCTTCTCACCCGTCACCATCAGGCCAGGCGGCAGGTCGTCCCGGATTTCGACACGGGCCTTGAACTCTGGTTCCTCTCCCAGATAGGTCTCGACCATCTCCCGTGATTTCTTGGCGACCGCGTAACAATCCACCATGGCGATTTCGCTGGTTTCTTGCGCGCGCGGGCAATCCTCGAGCACACGAAGTGCAAGGGTTAGAAGAGCGGGTTCGACAGCGCCATAGAGGGCACGCGAAAAATCGGTAAAAGTGCGATGGTGCAGGCTTGCAAGCATCGTCAGTTGCAGGTCGATCTCCTGCTGTTTCTCCCGGTAGAGATGATAGAGAACCGGGTCTTCCAGATGATCGAAAACAACGGAATAGAGCTTGCGTTTCTGCTCTTCGACATCGACGCCCAGCGGCCGGTAAAGCAGGCGCGGCGCAAACTGGAAGCTGCCATCGCGAAACTCCTCGAAGGCTCTGCGGGCATTGATCGGCGTGACGGACAGAAGAAAATCGAAGGATGACACGATCTCGTCAACCGAACGGTCGGCGCGCCGGACGGCGTCGACAAAGGCCTTGCGGCCGAGCGCCCGGTGGCTTGTGACCGTCAGCGCATCCATACCGGATGAAAATGACGAGAAGGCCTGTAAACCCGCGTCGAAAAGATCGGCGATCATCGTCTCACGCAGTCCGGGATAGTCCGCACCGGATTCCGGCTGGCGGTAGATCGGCGCAAAGCGCACGCTGATGCAGGGAAAATCCAGTCCGGCATTGTGAAACCTGAGGACCGGATCGGCTTCCGGTTCCGGCCTGGTAATGCGTGGCGTGCGAAAACGCACTTCGGCATCACACACCGCCTTGATGAAAACCCGGCGGGCTTTTTGCGTTTCCGGTTCCGAAGTCGCAGAGACGGAAACCTCGTAATGCGGCAGGAAGGGGGAATCGTCAGCCAGCAGGATATCGTGTTCGAGTTCACCAATGTCGAGCACGATGAAAGCACCGAAGCGCTGCCGCATGGCAGCGCCGACAGCCTCGATCAGTGGTGCCGCCTCCTGAATATTTGAAGCGATGAGATAGGAGGCATGGGCGGCGGCGATATCGCGCGCGGCGAGATTTTTCGTACCCCCGGTCAGGTGCAGGCAGAGGAACGGCAACGGCCGGTCGATGTGGAGCCTGCCGTCCTTGCCGACATCACGGCGGATCGCCTTGCCAGCCTCAAGACAGGAGGCGACGTCATCCACCAGATCGGCGATGGGTGAAAGTTCGCGGCGGGCAGAGGAACCGGCCATCACCGCGACCTCAGACATTCTTCGAGAACCGGCTGAAGGGCAGCGATCGTCTCTCTGATGTCCGATACCACACGTCTGTCCGGCTCTCCGGTCCATTCATCCATGAAAAATTTCTTGAATTCAATCGCGATGGCGCAGCCATTTTCGGCAAAGCGCTCATGGATGAAGCGGGTCTGTTCCCCCTTGCCCTGAAAGGCCACGTTCTCGCGCACATCGAGGCGGCGGCCGCCAATGGTCGCGGATGCGAAATGCTCTCCCACCGCACTGACGACATCGTTCCAGCGGCTGCGATCCATGGAAAACGTGCCGATATTGATATCCGGTGCTTCCGCCTGGGCAGTCGGCGGCTCGCCGGCACCCTGGCGGCGGTGATTGTAGCTGTGCACATCCAGCACCACGAAAGGCCCATGCCGCCGCTCGACGGACGAGAGAACGCTCTCAAGCATCGCGTAATAATCCGCATGGAAATCGAGTGAATGGCGAACAGCGTCTTGCGATGGCTCCTCGCTCCACACCTCAAGCCCCCAGGATTGCTCCGGCTTCAGATAGATCGCCTGATCGGCCGCACGATTGAGATCGATTTCGAAACGCGAATGGTGCACGACGAGGCGGTTTGTCAGTCTCGCGATCATCTCGCCGGTGAAAGGGTCTTCCTCGCGCAATCTTTGTTCCGGGGAAAGCGCCATCAGGCTGGCTATATCCGAACGGATGAAATGACCATCATGAATGGCCGTACCGATGACTGGCGACCGGCCGAAGTCGATCGTCCAGAAACCTTTGTTTTCGGTATCGCCGCGATATTTGTCGTCGTTTCTGGCTGCCATGCTGCCTCCCTGCATGGGGTGTAAAACAATGGAAGACACCGGTTTGTTCCGGTTAAAATTGCGCACTATTCATTTGCGCGGGGCGATAAAGCCGTTCGAAAAACTGCGGAACCATACCGGAAAGCCCACGTTGTTCTGGCAGGAGGGCCGCCGTGTCAAACGGACACGATGGTGCTGAAGAACACCGGGATTTTTCCGTTTTCTCCCGGTGGCCAACGAAATGGCAGCCGAGCTTCTTACCCATCCGGCGTCCCTCCGTCCGATTTCCACCCTTAAGGAGCCGCGACATGGAAAAGACCGAAACGCGCAAACTTGCGGAAGAATATCTGCGGCTTGGCGGCACACGTCAGGTGATGATCGACGATAACAAGACATTCGTGCGCCAATGGGAGAACGAACCTGCCGACGCCGAACAGTTTTGGCAGGCGCATATCGAGAAACTCGATGCCGAGCGCCGCAAGGACGTGGAATTTTTCCTGCCATCCATCAATTCCGACAAAGAAGACTGAATTCAGAAGGAGACAGACATGACTGCCATCAATGCTGCAAAGATTCTCATTCTCGCGACAGACGGCTACGAGCGCTCTGAGTTGCGCGTGCCCTATGAACAGCTGAAGGCCAGGGGTGCCGACGTGAAGATCGCCTCCATCAAGGAGGGCGAAATCAAGAGCTGGGATGAAAAGAACTGGGGCGACAGCATCGCCGTCGACCTTTCCGCCAAGACAGTGAAAGTGAATGATTTCGACGCGCTGGTTCTTCCCGGCGGCCAGATCAACCCCGATATTCTCCGCCACGATGAGGATGCAATGCGGGTCGTTCGAGATTTCGTCAAGTCCGGCAAGGTCGTTGCCGCCATCTGCCACGCGCCGTGGCTTCTCATCGAAGCGGATGCGCTCCGTGGCCGCGACGCCACCTCTTATTGGTCGATCAAAACAGACCTCAAAAATGCGGGCGCCAACTGGAAGGACGAAAAAGTGGTGACCGACAAGGGGATCATCACCTCTCGCAGCCCTGACGATCTCGATGCATTCGTCGCAAAGATCGTGGAAGAGGTCGAAGAAGGCCGCCACGAACGACGCGCCGCTTAAGATACCAGCACATTGTCGTGCCGCCGGCTTCCGGCGGCACTTTTTTTGGGAGAACGATATGAAAAGCAGATTACTGGCAGGCGGAGCGGAGCGCACCTTCATCCTTATCGTGGATCCCGAGGAGGAGGCCTTTGACGCTATCCGCCGTTTTGCCAGGGCAGAAAATATAAACGCTGCCTCAGTCACGGCGATCGGCGCCTTTGCAACCGCGACGCTCGCATTTTTCGATCTTAAGACGCAGGATTATCAGGAAATACCGGTCGCCGAGCAGAGTGAGGTCCTGACCCTGCTCGGTGATATCACGCTGGACGAGAACGGCGTGCCTAATCCGCATCTGCATGTGGTTCTCGGTTTTGCCGATGGGTCCACCAGAGGCGGACATTTTCTGAAGGGCTTGGTGCGTCCTACGCTGGAAGTGGTCATTCGCGAAACGCCCGCAGAACTCCGGCGCAGCTATAACAGGGAATTCGGCATTGCTCTCATCGATCCTGCAAAATAAACCGGACGGAACCGGAAAAACGCCATCGCGTTATCTCCTCGCATGAGGGGTCGGGATGGCGGTAGCAGTCAGTCGAAAACACGCAGACGATGACGAGGTCAGACAGTTTCTGACCGGTCTGGCGCGCGGCACGGCGGGCGCATTGCTGTTTGCGTTGCCCATGCTGATGACCATGGAAATGTGGTTCCTTGGATTATACGTCAATCCATGGCGGCTTCTGTTGCTCTGTATCCTCAATCTGCCGCTGCTCTTTCTGCTCGCACGCCGCATCGGTTTCGAAAAGACGGATTCCTGGCGCCAGGCCTGGCGCGACACGCTAACCGCCTATGGGCTTGGCATCATGGTGAGCGCAGCCGTACTTTTGTTGTTCGGCATTCTGAACGACCAACTGACCGCCTCGAATATCGTCGCCAAGGTCGCGTTGCAGTCGGTGCCGGCCAGCATTGGTGCGCTGCTCGGCCGCAGCCAATTGGGTCAGCGCTCGGACGCGGAAGACGAGGAGGAGGGCGAATATTCTGGCGAGACGGGTTATCTTCACGAGCTGTTCATGATGATGGTCGGCGCGCTCTTCCTCAGCCTCAATGTCGCTCCGACGGAAGAAATGATCCTGATCGCCTACAAAGTGACGCCCTATCACATCCTGGCATTATGCCTGCTCTCCATCGCCATCATGCATGGCTTTGTCTACGCGCTTCACTTCAGGGGCTCGCATCGCCTGCATGAAGGGCAGCAATGGTGGCAGGCTTTCATTCGCTTCACCCTGCCCGGCTATGTCGTTGCCATCGCCATCAGCATCTACACGCTCTGGACATTTGAGCGCCTCGACCACACCTCGCTATCCCAGATCATGAATGCCGCCGTTATTCTCGGCGTTCCAGCCTCTATCGGCGCGGCGTCGGCCCGGCTGATCCTGTGAGGAGAAGATGACGATATCGAAAGATGGAAAACAGACGGAAAGCGCCGATCCGCATTGGATCGAATGGGTGACTGGAACCATCTCCACCTTGCTCGTCGCCGCCATGTTCGGCTGGATCGCCTATGACATCTATCGCTATTCACCCGAAGAGGCCCGCTTCGAGATCGCCGTCACCGGCGTGGAGGGGCAGACCGGGCAATATAGAGTGAAATTCGCCATTCATAATCTTTCCATGACCACCGCGGCGCAGGTGAATGTGCGTGGCGATCTGGAGCAGAACGGCGCCTCACCTGAAAACGCCGACGTCACCTTCGATTATGTCGCGTCGGAATCGAAGGACAACGGCACGCTTTTCTTCCGCAGCGACCCCCGCAACGGAACACTCACCCTCACTGTCGCCGGCTATACCGAGCCTTGACCCATCCAGGACACACCCCATGCCGACATCGGAACTGACGAAAGAACGCGATCTCAGGGATTCAAAGCCGATATGGGCCGATACCCCACGCACCGGCATCCGCAGCACGCACACACCCGCTGCCAACCATTACGACACGATCGTCGTCGGGGCCGGCATCAGCGGCGCGCTGGTATCCCATGCGCTGCACAGGCCCGGACAGACGATGCTCATCATCGACCGGCGCGAACCTGTCATGGGCAGCAGCGTGGCCAGCACGGCGATGATACAGCACGAGATCGACACGCCGCTGACGGAACTCAGAAAGATGATCGGCAAGGATGCCGCCGACAGGGCATGGCAGCGTTCCGCCCGCGCCGTCCTGCGTCTGGAGGAAATCGTTTCTTCGCTCGGAATTTCCTGCAGCATGAAACGCAAACAGGCGCTTTATCTCGCCGGCGATGAAATGGGCTCACGCGCACTGAAAGCCGAAGCAGCTGCACGTGAAGAGGCCGGCATCGAAGCCCGCTTCCTCTCCACGGGAGAACTACGGGAGCAATATGGGCTGGACCGGACCGCCGCCATCCTCAGCGACATCTCGGCCTCGGCCAATCCAGCACAGCTGACGGCCGGCCTGCTGCGCCATACGGCGGCCGCAGGCGCGGAAATCGTCTCGAAGCTGGAGATTACCGACCTCAGAAACCTCGGCGATGAGGTTGTTCTCGCCACTGCCGACGGCAAAATCCTTTCCGCCCGCAGCGTCGTCTTCTGCACCGGTTATGAATTCCTGAAAATGCTGGAAAGCCCGAAACATCAGATCATTTCCACCTGGGCGCTGGCGAGCAAAAAAGGGCTCGATCTGCCCGACTGGCTGGAGAGCCATATCGTCTGGGAGGCGTCCGATCCCTATCTCTACCTTCGCACCGACCGTGACGGGCGGGTAATCGCTGGGGGAGAGGATGAGGAAAACCCCACCGCCTACCAGTCGGAGCGCAAACTGACCGCCAAGGCGGAGGCGATCCGCCGCAAGGTCGAAAAGCTTATCGGCATCGATATGGGTGCACCGGACTATCGCTGGGCGGCGGCCTTCGGCACAACTACCACCGGTCTGCCGCTGATCGGCGCCGTGCCGGGCATGAAAAACGTTTATGCTGTGATGGGCTTCGGCGGCAACGGCATTACCTTTAGCCAGATCGCTGCCGAAATCGTCGCAGCCGCCGTCAATGGCGGCAAGGATCCGGACGCCGATCTCTTCCGCTTCGGCTGATGCCCGTCAATCCTCCTTGATGCCGGCCGCCACCTGCAGGTGGCGGATCGCCCACAACACAACGATACCGGCGCTAGCGGCAACAAGGGCGAGCGGCCACATGCCGAGACCGGCAGAAAGGCCGATCGCCGCAGATAGCCACATGCTGGCGCCCGTCGTCAGGCCTTTGACGTCACCCCGGGTATAAACGACCACGCCCGCCGCGAGAAAGGCGATGCCCGCGGTCACGGCCTCTACCAGCCGAATGGGATCGAGCCGCGCCGCCTCATGGCCTTCCGCCATCGTTTCCATCATGTGGATAGTGATGATGCAGAAGGTAACGGCGGCAAGGCCGATCAGCATGTTGGTACGCAGGCCGGCGGTATTCTTGTGGAATTCCCGCTCCAGACCGATCAGGCCGCACAGGATGACCGCGCCGAACACACGCACCACCAGCACCTCGAAGGGGATGGAAATATTCATGGAAAATTCTTCTGCCAGACTTTGGGGCATGCTCGTCTCTCCTGCCGAAATGTCTCACACTAAGTGTGCAGAGAGACGTTGGTTCCGCGCGACAATATAAAGGTTGCACGCAACGGAGCCGGAACCATTGCGGCGGCGAAAGGTTTGTTTCCCGTGCGCATGGACGCACGTCACACAGTTTCACTATCATGGGAGAAGAAACGATGGCCGAGAAGAAACTCGACGACCTGTTTTATGACACGCTGAAGGATATCTATTTCGCCGAAAGGCAGATCCTGAAAGCCCTGCCGAAAATGGCGCGGGCAGCGACCGATCCGAAGCTGAAACAGGCTTTTGAAAAGCACAAGGAAGAAACCCAGGGCCACGTCGAACGCCTGCAGGAAGTGTTCGAGATCATTGGCAAACGGGCACAGGGCAAGACCTGCGAAGCCATTCAGGGCATCATCGCCGAAGGTGAAGAGATCATCGAGGATTTCAAGGGCACACCCGCCCTCGATGCCGGTCTGGTGTCCTCGGCACAGGCGGTCGAGCATTATGAAATCGCCCGCTATGGCACGCTGAAAGCATGGGCGGAAAAGCTGGGCCACACCAAGGCGGTCTCGCTGCTGGACGCTACGCTCAAGGAAGAATCAAAGACCGACGAGGCGCTGACAGCACTCGCCAAGACCTCCGTTAATGCCGCCGCTGAGAAAAAGGCGGCGTAAGGTGCACAGCCAAAACAAAAAACCGGAATGGTCACCCATTCCGGTTTTTTTGTGCGTGAAAGGCGAGGACCTCAGGGCAGCGTATACGCGATGACGTAATCACCGGGCTTGGTACCAACCGAACCGTGGCCGCCCGCGACCATCACTACATATTGTTTTCCGTTTTCGAGCGAGTAGGTCATGGGCGTTGCCTGACCGCCGGCTGGCAGACGCGCTTCCCAGAGCTCTTTGCCCGTGGTGAGATCATAGGCGCGCAGATAGTTGTCGACGGCCGCACCGAGGAAGGCGACGCCGCCCTTGGTGATCATCGGTCCGCCAATGCCCGGCACCCCCACCTTGAAGGGTAGCGGCAGCGGCGTCATGTCATAGACCGTGCCGTTCTTATGCTTGTAGGCGACATCGCCGGTCCGCAGATCGGCACCCGCGACATAACCCCATGGCGGGGCCTGGCAGGGGATTTTTAGCGGACCGAGGAATGGCCCCATAAAGACGCCATAGGGCGCACCGTCATTGCGGTTGAGGCCCTGTTCGCTGCCCTTTTCATCCTGTCCCTTCGGCGGAATGTCGGCGCGCGGCACGAGCTGCGAGGTGAAGGCGAGATAGGTTGGCATCCCGAACATCACCTGACGCTCGGGATCGACCGCCACGCTGCCCCAGTTGAACGTGCCGAAATTGCCGGGATAGATGATCGAGCCGTTGAGCGAAGGCGGTGTATAGCGGCCCTTGTAATTCAGCTGATGGAAGCGGATGCGGCAGGCGAGCTGGTCGAACATGGAGACGCCCCACATGTTCTTTTCCTGCAGCGGTTCCGGCTTGAACGACAGCGCCGAGGTTGGCTGCGTCGGGGATGTGAAGTCTTCAGGGATGGCTCCGGTCGGCGCCGGTTCCTCGGTAATCGGCAGAAGCGGCTCACCGGTGCGCCTGTCGAGCACGTAGATGTCGCCCTGCTTGGTGGGACCCACGAGGGCCGGAACCGTCTGGCCATCCTTGGTGATGTCGAGCAGCACCGGCTGGGCCGGCACATCCATGTCCCAGAGATCGTGATGTACCGTCTGGCGCACCCAGCGGTCCTTGCCCGTATTGATATCGAGCGCGACAATCGAGGAGGAATATTTCTCGACATTCTCGCTGCGGCCCATGCCAAGCTGGTCCGGCACCTGGTTGCCAAGCGGCACGTAGACGAGGCCGAGGCCTTCGTCATAACTCAGCACCGACCAGCTGTTGGGTGAGTTGGTCGTATAGGTCTCACCCGCCGCGATCGGCTCGGTCTTCTGCGGGTTGCCGGAATCCCAGTTCCAGATGAGAGCACCGCTATTCACATCGAAAGCGCGGATGACGCCGGACTGCTCCTGCGTCGAATAATTGTCGTTCACCGCGCCGCCGATGATGATTTTGCCAGCCGCGATGACCGGCGGCGAGGTCGAATAATAATAACCGGCGGGATTGTACTTCATGCCCTGTTCAAGATGCAGCACACCCTGATCGGCAAAGGAGGTGCAGACCTGGCCGGTGGCCGCATCGAGCGCGATCAGCCGCGCGTCCGAGGTCGGCAGGTAGACGCGCTGGGCGCAGGCCGTGCCGGCAGCGGCGTTCGGTTCGGCATAATAGGAAACGCCACGGCACGTCTGGTGCTGGCGATCAGGATTGAGACCGACATTGGGGTCGTATTTCCATTTTTCCTTGCCGGTGGCGGCATCGATGGCGATCGCCCAATTATGCGGCGTGCAGATATAAAGCGTATTGCCGATCTTGAGTGGCGTGACCTGATAGGTGGTCTCACCCACATCATCAGGCAGCTTCACGTCCCCCGTCTGATAACGCCAGGCTTCCTTCAACTGCGAGACATTGTCCACATTCACCTGCGTCAGCGGCGAATAACGCTGGCCATAGGGTGTGCGGCCATATTGATGCCAGTCACCGTCAGGCACTTCGCCGCCATAGACAGGTGCCGCAGATGCGATCTCCTGCGGTAACGAACCCGCCTGATCATGCGGGTCCTGCGCCATGGAGTAGCCGGCAACTGCAAAGGAGGCGAGAACGGAAAGCACCAGCGGCCAAGCGTTAGGGCTGTAACTCAGACCGGTCGGGCTTGAAAAGCCAAGCGGTTTCCTGACCCACGGCACCAGCAGCCAAAGACCAATGAGAATAATGACGCCGCCCCGCGGTCCAAGCTGCCACCAGTCAAATCCGACTTCCCAGACTGCCCAGGCAAGCGTCGCGACAATGAAAACGGCATAAACGTGAAGGGCGGCGCGATTGCGCTTGAACAGCAGAACGGCCGTCAACAGAAAGGCCAGTCCGGAAAGAAGATAATAAAAGCTCCCGCCCAACATGACGAGCTGAGAGCCGAAGCCGAACAGCGCAAGGCCGATCAGCGTAAGAATGACCGCAGTGACGGTGACTGCCATAAATGAAACCCCCGATTCCTGTCACTTTGTGTGAAATGGAATCGGGCGCAATCTGGTTCCATACAAATTATCATCATGGGGATTTCACCCCGTAATCACGGATTACGCGGTGCCCCGGTCGAATCCTGCGGCGTCGGATTAGTCTCGGTCGATGCCGGCGGTGCCGCGCGGCCATTGGCCGGATTGTTGTCGAAGGTGCCCGAGCCTGACGGCTGCTGCGGCACCGGCGCGGTCTCGGTCTGCGGGTTCTGCGGCAGGTTCTCGTCCGGTTCGAAAACCGAATATTCAACGACAGCCCACACAACCAGCGCAAGCAACACGCTGACAATCAAGATGACGAGAACGGGACGCCCGCGGGATCCCTGTCGCGCACGCGTTGCCGTCTCGCTTTTTGGCGCATCCCGACTGTCGAGATAGCCGGTGTTTTCCCTGGCCATGTCTTTCACTCCCTGTAACCGTTTGGGACCTAATCCTCCGGGATAGGGTTTTGTTCCAGACGGCAGAAGAACGACCTTAACCGCACTCGACCGGCAGACGGGATCGGTTTGAACCGTCACAGTCCGCCACCTCCACCGCGCTGAAGCTTTGCCCGAGGCCGAGCCAGGATACCGGCTGCCGGGCTTCGTCCTCATCCGTTTCCCACGAACAGTCTGCGGGACTGCCGGAACCCGCCAACGGCAAGGGCGGCGTCACACTTCGAAAGTCCGAGCCGAAACGGGCAAAGGAAAGGTATTTTTTTACCCCGCGGCGCCATCCGCGCCACAGGATCAACAGGTCCAGAAAAACAGGAATTCTCAACATCATGATCATCAGGCAATATTTCTATGAAAAATAACCCGCAGATTTTGACATGTTGGACGCGCATTTGCACCCCTGTTGCAACGCAACCGGGACGAATGGTTAAATTGTGCCAGCGAACCGTCATAAAGTGCCAGCTAAAATTCGACTGATCGGTATCAGCGCCCCAGCTGCACGATCCAGCGCATCCACTCCGCACTGTCCGGCTTCAGAATCTCCGAGGTGACATCACGGTTTTCCGACGCGAAGTGGCGGATCTGGCGCGGGGAGAGGCCGAAGGTCTTTTTAAAGACGCGGCTGAAATTTTCCGGATTGGTGAAACCGTAAGCCGCCGCCACATCGGCAATCGTCATGTGTGATGATTGCGGTGCCCGCAGAAAATCCATGGCGCGTTCGAGACGGCGATGGGTGATACAGGCCGAAAAGCCGCCAAGCGGCTCGAACAGCCGATAGACCGTGCGGCGCGACACACCGAATTCGCCCATCACCTTTTCTACCGAAAGGGCAGGATCGAGCAGGTGATTGTCGATATAACGCCGGATGGAGGCCCGTAGCGCCCGCTGCACGCCCTGCGCATTGTCTTCCCGGACGTGGTTGTTGATGGCAGCGGTCGCGAGCTCCAGAAGCGGCGAGACCGTGGCCGCGCCGTCATTGGCATTCATGACATCGAAATGGCGATAGATGCTCGTCATCGTTTCCCGCAGGAGCGATACCAGCGGCAGACCGGCCGGCAGCACACGTTCGTGATGATTGCCGGAGCCGATAAGCCTGCCTTCCAGCAACCGGCGCGGCACCACCAGGCTCAGATGATCGTGATCGGTCGTCGCGGTGGCGAGCGGTTGCGCCATGTCGATGATATAGAGGTCTCCCGGGCCGGCTGTTTCACCCGTGCCTCGCCGCGACATGCTCTTGCCGCTGGCATAAAATTGCAGGAGAAAACCGTCCATGCCGTCACGGGCAAGCTTGTTGCGCGACCGGTCGAAATCCTGCGCGGAGGATTGCGTGCGGCCAAGTGCGACATTGCCGATGAACGCGGCATCGACACTGGCGAAGAAACCATCATCCTGCGAGCTACGCAGCCGGGCATCGAACAGCACGTTGATCGAATCCCGCCACAACCCCATCGCATCGCGCTTCGGCACATGGCGCGTATCGAAACGCGATCGCGCCAGCGGCGCTTCAAAAGACCCTGTGTTCATCATGCCGCTTTTCCGTGAACACGGCGCTGACCTCGCCGTCCACGAAAACTATACAGGATTGAAATCGCCTAACAATGCCGGAAGGTGGCGAGACGGTTCGCAAAGGGCAGACACATAAAAATTATTTCGCCGTCCAGCCGCCGTCGATGGAAATGGTCGTGCCGGTGATGGAGCGCGCCATATCGCCCGCAAGATAAAGCGCCATTTCCGCCACTTCCTCCGGCTGCACGAACCGTCTGGTCGGCTGTGGCGCAAGCATCACCTTCTTCACCACATCGTCCTCGCTCATGCCATGCACCCGCGCCTGATCGGCCACCTGGGCTGCAACCAGGGGGGTCCAGACATAACCCGGGCAGATGGCGTTGCAGGTGATGCCCTGCTCGGCCACTTCCAGCGCCACGCTTTTCGTCAGCCCAACCACGGCGTGTTTGGTTGCCACATAAGGTGCCTTGAAGGGCGAGGCGCGTAATCCATGCGCGGACGCGATATTGACGATGCGGCCCCAGCCCCTTTCCTTCATGCCCGGCAGGGCTGCGTGGATCGTATGGAAAGCGCTGTCGAGCGAGATCGCGACGATGCGCGAGAAATCGGCAAAATCGAACTCGTCGATCGGCGCGACCTTCTGGATGCCGGCATTGTTGACCAGCACATCGATATGGCCGAACTCGGCGATGACTTTTTCCGGAAGGTGCGCGCTCTCGTCGTAATGGGCGAGATTGGCGGAAAAATAGACCGGCCGGTGGCGCGCCACTGTCGCAACCGCTTCAAGGGCCTGCGCGCCCTCCGCCGCCGTCTCCACACCGTGGACGGCGACCAGAAACCCGGCTTCGGCAAAACGCTTGGCGATGGCGAGCCCGATGCCGCTGGTGGAACCCGTAACGAGCACGGTTTTTGGTTGATCCTCCATCGGTCTAGTCCTTCAGCTGCGGCAGGTTGCGGAAAAGTTCGAGCGATTCCGGATTTGCGAGTGCATCGGTATTCTTCACTGGCCGGCCATGAATGGTTTCGCGCACCGCGATTTCGGAAATCTTGCCTGAACGGGTACGGGGAATGGCGCTGACGGCGATGATCCTTGCCGGCACATGCCGCGGCGTCGCACCTAAACGGATGCGGCTGCGAATGGTCTTTTCCAGCTCCTCCGTCAGGACCGCGCCTTCCTTCATGCGTATGAAAAGGATCACCCGCTGGTCGCCGTCAATATCCTGCCCGACGGCAATGGCCTCCTCGACATCAGGCACGGTTTCCACCTGCCGATAGATTTCCGCCGTACCGATACGGACCCCGCCGGGATTAAGCGTCGTGTCCGAGCGGCCATGGATGACATATCCGCCGGAGGGGCGCAGTTCGGCAAAATCACCATGTGCCCAAATACCGGGAAAACGGTCGAAATAGGCGGCCTGATAACGTGAGCCGTCCTCATCGCCCCAGAATTTGACCGGCATGGACAGGTGAGCATTGCGGCAGACAAGTTCAGCGGCGACGCCGCGAACGGAACGGCCTTCATCATCGAGCGTATCGATATCCATGCCAAGCATCGCGCCCTGCAATTCACCGCGATGAACCGACTGCAGCGGATTGCCGCCAAGAAAACAGGCGCAGATGTCAGTACCGCCAGAAATGGAGGCGAGATGCAGATCCGCCCTCCAGTCGCGATAGATATAATCGAAGGATTGCGGGATGAGCGGCGAGCCGGTGGAAAGGATTGTCCGCAACGATGAGAGGTCATGGCTCTCGCGCGGCTGCAGGCCCGCTTTCAGGCAGGCGTCAATGAACTTCGCCGACGTGCCGAAAGTGGCAATACCCTCGGCATCGATAAGGTCAATCAGCCGCGCGGTATTTGGATAGCCCGGATTACCGTCATAGGTCACCAGTGTCGCGCCGAGTGCCAGACCGGAAACCTGCCAGTTCCACATCATCCAGCCGCAGGTGGTGAAATAGAAGAAGCGTTCGCCCTGCCTGATATCGCATTGCAGCTTCTGCTCCTTCATGTGCTGAAGAAGCAGCCCGCCGCCGGAATGGGTAATGCATTTCGGCTTGCCCGTCGTACCGGAAGAATAAAGGATCGCCAGCGGCGCCTTCACGGGCAGACGGTTGAAGGCAATCTCGCCCGCCGCATAGGGCGCGACGAAATCCGCAAGCGTCAAACAGCCAAGATCGGCGAGGCTTTCGGCAACGGAATCACCAATCAGCACGATCTTTTCAGGCCTCGCACTTTCCGCCACGGCGCGGATGGTCGGGCCGACATCAATGCGTTTGCCGGCATAACCATATTCCGGCACGGCGATCAGGATTTTCGGGTCGATCTGCGACAGACGGTCCGAAGCCCCTGCCGGGCCGAAATCCGGCGAGCAGGACGACCAGATGGCGCCGATGGCGCTCACGGCCAGATAGCTGACGATCGCCTCGATATCATGCGTGACGATGGCGCCGACACGGTCGCCCTCCTTCACGCCCGCATGGACCAGCGCCTGCACCATGCGCGACACTTCATCATAGAGCTTCCTGCGGCTTATCTCGCGTCGTGTGCCATCGTCGCGATAGGCGATGATGGCCAACCGTTCATCGGCATCGCGCAACAGGTTTTCCGCATAATTGAGCCGCGCGCCGGGATAAAACTCGGCGTCCCGGATCGTCGCGCCGGCTTTGAATGCCGCCTCGCCGCGCGTGCCGATGATCGCGAGTTCGTCCCACAGCGCATCGTAAAACTCATCCGGGGCGTCGATGGACCAGCGCAAGAGGCCGGCATAATCATCGGCAGCCAGACCGTGCAGCGGTGCGGTTTTCGCCGCGAAAGCAAAAAGCGCCGAGTGCTCCAGCCTTTCCCGCGGCGGCACCCACAGAATATCGGATGGCATGGCCTCCATCATGCTTCGCCTCCGCGCAGCATTTCGACAATGGCGGAAAAATCACGCCCGCCGCCACCCTCGCCGACGAAGCTCTCATAAAGCGCCGATGCCGCAGCCCCAAGCGGGGTGGAAACACCCGTGCCATTGGCCGCTGCCTGCGACAGCTTCAGATCCTTCAGCATCAAGGCCGCCGCAAAACCCGGCTGGTAGTCCTTATTGGCAGGCGATGTCGGCACCGGCCCCGGCACCGGGCAATAGGTGGTGAGCGACCAGCATTGCCCCGAGGAGGTGGAAGCAACATCGAACAGCGCCTGATGCGAAAGGCCGAGTTTTTCGCCGAGCACAAAGGCCTCGGAAACCGCGATCATGGAAATGCCGAGAATCATGTTGTTGCAGATCTTCGCCGCCTGGCCATTGCCGCCCTTGCCGCAATGGACGATCTTCTTGCCCATCGCCTCCAGCACCGGCCTTGCCGCCGAAAAAGCGTCCGGCTCGCCGCCGCACATGAAGGTCAGGGTGCCGGCCGCCGCCCCGCTGGTGCCGCCGGAAACGGGCGCATCGACCGAGGGGCAACCGGCGGAAGCGGCCAGTTCATGCGCCTTCAGCGCGCTTTCCATATCCACCGTCGAACAATCGATGAGCAGCGTTCCGGCGGATACCTTTCGAACCAGGTCGCCATAGACCGACACAACATGTTCGCCCTTCGGCAACATGGTGATGACCACGTCCGCCGCGTGCGTGGCCTCAGTCGCATCCGCCGCAACGGGAATTCCGGCCTCTCTCGCCGCCGTGCGGCAGGCTTCGGAAAGATCAAAACCCCTGACGGCGTACCCCGCCTTGACGAGATTGGCGGCCATCGGCAGGCCCATATGTCCCAGCCCGAGAAAAGCGACGGTCTTCATCGGTGCGTTCCTTTCAGCGATTATCCGCAAGGATCATGTCGGCGGCCTTTTCGGCAATCATGATCGTCGGGGAATTGGTGTTTCCGGAGGTGATGCGCGGCATCACCGAGGCGTCGGCAACGCGCAGCCCGGCGAGCCTTCGGAATTTCAGCCTGTTATCGACAACGCTCTCCACATCCGAGCCCATGCGCAACGTGCCGACGGGGTGGAAGATGGTGGTGCCGATATCGCCCGCCGCCTTGGCCAGATCATTGTCGTTTTCGAACGACGGGCCGGGCCGGTATTCCTGCGGGTTGAAGCGGGAAAACGCCGGCTGGGCGACGATGCGGCGCGTCAGCCGCATGGCGTCGATGGCCACCTGACGGTCGCCTTCGGTGGAAAGATAGTTCGGGCGGATTTCCGGCTGCATGGCGAAATCCGGTCCTTTAACATGCACTGAGCCGCGACTTTCCGGCCGCAGATTACAGACACTTGCGGTAATGGCCGGAAAAGTGTGAACCGGATCCCCGAACTTGTCGAGCGAAACCGGCTGGACATGATATTCCAGATCGGCGGTTTCCTTCTCCGGCGAGGAACGGGTGAAGACGCCAAGCTGGCTCGGCGCCATCGACATCGGCCCGGAGCGCGTCAGCGCATATTCCAACCCGATCCTCGCCTTGCCGAACAGGGTGGAGGCCCGTTCATTCAGCGTCAGAACGCCGGAAACCTTATAGACCATGCGCAATTGCAGATGGTCCTGCAGGTTTTCGCCCACCCCATGAACCTCCGCCACCGTGTCGATACCGGCGGCCTGCAACACATCGCCACGGCCGACACCGGAAAGCTCCAGAATATGCGGCGAACCGATCGCGCCGGCTGATAGCACCGTCTCGCGCCGTGCGCGCATCTTTTTCAGGACGCCGTCATGGTGGAACTCGACGGCTGTAACCCGGCACTCCTCGATGATCAACCGCTTGACATGCGCCTTGGTCAGAACCGTGAGGTTCTTGCGGCCAAGTGCGGGCTTGAGAAATGCCTTGGCGGTGTTCCAGCGCCAGCCAGAGCGCTGGTTCACATCGAAATACCCGGCACCTTCATTGTCGCCCCGATTGAAGTCATCGGTCGCGGGAATGCCGGCTTCGCCTGCCGCCTTCTGGAAGGCGTCCAGCACATCCCAGCGCACGCGGGCTTTTTCCACCCGCCACTCACCGCCGGCGGAATGCAGGTCGCTCTTGCCGCGGTAAAAATCTTCCGACTTCATGAAATAGGGCAGGATGTCGCTCCAGCCCCAGCCCTCGCAGCCAAGCTGGCGCCAGACATCGTAGTCCCGCGCCTGGCCGCGCATGTAGATCATGCCGTTGATGGAGGAGCAGCCGCCCAGAACCTTGCCGCGCGGATAGATCAGCGCGCGGCCATTGAGCCCCGGCTCTTCGGCCGTCTTGAAACACCAGTCGGTGCGCGGATTGTTGATACAATAGAGATAACCGACGGGAATATGGATCCAGTGGTAATTGTCATTGCCACCCGCCTCCAAGAGCAGGACACGGTTGTTCGGATCCTTTGAAAGGCGGTTGGCAAGGACACATCCGGCACTCCCCGCCCCGATGACAATATAGTCATATTCGCCCATGTCGTTCTCCATGCGCCACCCTTGCCGCGTCGTCCCGGACGCGGAGGAGGCTTTTCAAGTGTTTTCAAAAATATCTAGCCGCGGTGCTGGAAGCCGAGTTTTCTCCCAAGCCGCGACGCGTAAAATTCGCCGATCAGACCGCGCCGGAACACCAGGACGCAGGCCATGAATACAAGGCCGGTAATGATGGTGACCGGGAAATCCGATGTCGCAAGATAGTTCTGCAAGGTGACCACGAGGCCCGCGCCGAAAATCGGGCCAATCATGGTGCCGATACCGCCGAGCAACGTCATCAGAATGACTTCGCCGGACATCTGCCATGTCACATCCGTCAGCGTCGCGAACTGGAAGACCAGCGCCTTCAGGCCGCCTGCAAGACCGGCCAGCGCCGCCGACATGACGAAAGCACCGAGCTTGTAGCGCTGCACGCTGTAGCCGAGCGAAATGGCGCGCTGCTCGTTTTCACGGATGGATTTCAGGATCATGCCAAAGGGTGAATTGACGAAACGCCAGATGACCAAAAGTGCGAGCACGAAGGCGGCCAGCACCGTGTAATAGATGTTGAGCGGCGCATTAAGGTCGAGAAGGCCGAAGAGATGGCCGCGCGGCACGCCCTGCAAGCCGTCCTCGCCATGGGTAAACGGCGCCTGAAGGCAGAAGAAATAAAACATCTGCGACAGCGCCAGCGTGATCATGGCGAAATAGATGCCCTGGCGACGGATGGCGAAGAAGCCGATGACGAGGCCAAGAAGCGCCGCACCCGCCATGCCGATGATGAGACCTATCTCCGGCGTCACGCCCCATTCCTTCACCGAATAGGCGGTAAAATAGGCAGCACCGCCGAAAAATGCCGCATGGCCGAAGGACAGCAGCCCGGTGTAACCGATCAGCAGATTGAAGGCGCAGGCAAACAGGGCAAAGCACAGAAGCTTCATCAGAAAGATCGGATAGACGAACATCGGCGCGGCGATGAGGACGGCAAGCCCCGCCAGAATGAGCACGGTCTTGATGGTGCCGGCAGTCGTCGAAACTTCCGTCTGCGGCATCGCTCCGGCGGTGGGGCTATGGGTGGCTTTGGACATATCAGGCGTCCTTTCCGAAAAGTCCGGCGGGGCGGATGAGCAGCACAAAGGCCATGATGACGAAGATGACGATATTGGAGGCCTCAGGGTAAAACACCTTGGTCAGGCCTTCGGCGATACCCAGCATGTAACCGGTGACGATGGCACCCATGATCGACCCCATGCCGCCGACGACGACCACGGCGAAAACGACGATGATGAGGTTGGTGCCCATCAGCGGCGAGACCTGATAGATGGGTGCGGCCAGCACGCCGGTGAACCCGGCAAGGCCGGCACCCAGCGCATAAGTCAGCGTCAGCAGCACCGGCACGTTGATGCCGAAAGCCTGCACCAGCGTCGGATTTTCCGTCGCCGCCCGCAGATAGGAGCCGAGCCGCGTCTTTTCGATCAACGCCCAGGTGGCGATGCAGGCGACCAGCGAAATGACGACAACGAAGGCGCGATAATTCGGCAGGAACATGAAGCCGAGATTGGTGCCGCCGGCAAGCTCACGCGGCACCGAATAGGGCTGGCCCGCCGCACCATAAAGCCAGCGGAACGTGCCTTCCACCACCAGCGCCAGACCGAAGGTGAAAAGCAGCCCGTAAAGCGGATCGAGATCATAAAGCCGCGACAGCATGAAACGTTCGACGATCGCACCGAAAAGCGCGACGACGAGCGGCGTAACGATGAGCGCCATCCAGAAATTGATGCCGAAATATTGCAGGCCGAGGAAGGCGACAAAAGCCCCGAGCATATATTGCGCCCCATGGGCAAAATTGATGACGCGCAGCAGGCCGAAAATGACGGCAAGGCCGAGCGACAGCAGCGCATAAAACGAGCCGTTGATCAGGCCGATCAGCAATTGCCCGAGCAGGGCCTGAATTGGAATGCCGAAGATCATCGTCATCGTTAAACCCCCAGCACTTTATTGAGTTCGCCCATGCGGGCCGAAAGCTCGCCCACCGGGAAATTGCTGACCATCTGGCCATGATCCATCAGGTAGAAGCGATCAGCGATACGGCTGGCGAACCGGAAATTCTGCTCGACCAGAACCACGGTCATGCCGCGGCTCTTCAGCTTTTGCAGCACTTCGCCGATGCGTTGGACGATGACAGGCGCAAGCCCCTCGGTCGGTTCATCGAGCAGCAGCACCTTCACGCCGGTGCGCAGGATGCGCGCCATGGCGAGCATCTGCTGTTCACCGCCGGAAAGCTTGGTTCCGGGGCTGGTGCGGCGCTCATGGAGGTTGGGGAACAATTCATAGATTTCATCAAGCGTCATGCCGCCGGAGGCGACCACGGGCGGCAGCATCAGATTTTCCTCGACACTCAGCGTCGCGAAGATGCCGCGCTCTTCCGGCACGAAACCAATGCCGTATTTTGCCGTGCGATGCAGCGGCACCGGCATCATATCTTTGCCACCAAGCTTGATGACGCCCTTGCGGTTGCGGATGATGCCCATGATGGTGCGCAGCGTCGTGGTCTTGCCCACGCCATTGCGGCCGAGAATGGTGATTGTTTCACCCTCGCCGACCGTTAGATCGACGCCGTGCAGGGCCTGGCTTTCGCCATACCAGGATTTCAGGTTGGAGACTTCCAGCATTGCCGCCATATCAAGCCTCCTCCGTGCCCATATAGGCCGTGCGCACGCGCGGATCGGCGGAAACGGCGGCGTAATCGCCCTCCGCCAGAATTTCACCGCGCTGCAGCACCGTGACATGGTGACAGATATCGGCCACGACCTTCAGATTGTGTTCGACCATCAGCACCGCGCGGGTTTTGGCCACCTCGCGGATGAGTTCGGCGACATGGGAGACATCTTCCCCACCCATGCCAGCCATGGGCTCGTCCAGCAGCAGAACCTTTGGATCGAGCGCCAGCGTGGTGGCGATTTCGAGAACCCGCTTGCGACCGTAAGACAGATCGGCCGCAAGCGCATTTTTTTCCCGCGTGAGGCCGACCATGGAGATCAGCTCCTCGGCACGGGCGTTCAGCCTGTCGAGTGAGGAGAGCGGCAGCCAGAATTGCGTTGCAAGACTATTGGGCCGCTGCAACGCCACCCGCACGTTCTCGAGAACCGTCAGATGCGGAAACACTGCCGATATCTGAAAAGAGCGCACGAGGCCGAGACGCGCCACCTTGTCCGGCGGCGTCTTTGTTATGTCCGTTCCCATGAAGGTGATCGCCCCGCCCGTCGGCTGGAGAAACTTGGTCAATAGATTAAAGACCGTCGTCTTGCCGGCGCCGTTCGGACCGATCAGCGCATGCACGCGGGCATGATGGACGTCGAGATCGACGTTTTTCACGGCCGCGAATGCACCGAAGGTTTTGGTGAGACCACGCGCCGAAAGAACGACACGAGGTTCAGCCTGCCCGGCAGGGGGTTCGGCCTGCCCGGCGGGGGCGGTAGCGATCATCATGAAACTTTCCCCTTATTATGTCAGTCTTTTATTGTTTCACCAGCGGGCAACCGCTTTTTGTGGGGTCCATGAAGGCTTCCTTGCCGGGGATGGTGGCGAGCACCTTGTAATAATCCCAGGGCTGCTTGCTCTCATCCGGCTTCTTCACTTCCATGAGATACATGTCGTGGATCATGCGGCCGTTTGCGGCCACATGGCCGTCCTTGGCGAAGACGTCGTTAACAGGCATTTCCTTCATGGCCTTGGCGACGGCATCGGCATCGTCAGTGCCGGCCTTTTCGATGGCCTTCAGATAATGCAGCACGGCGGAATAGGTGCCGGTATGGATCATGTTGGGCATGGCGCCGGTGCGTTCCTTGAAGCGCTCACCGAATTTGCGCGATTCATCGTCGCGGTCCCAATAGAACCCTTCCGTCAGCGTCAGACCCTGCGCTGCCTCAAGACCGAGGCCATGCACTTCCGCAAGCGTGAAGAGGAGCGCTGCAAGCCGCTGGCCGCCGGCGACGATGCCGAATTCGGACGCCTGCTTGATGGCGTTGGAGGTATCGAGACCGGCATTGGCGAGGCCGATGACCTTCGCACCCGAGGACTGCGCCTGCAGCAGGAAGGAAGAATAATCCGTCGTCGCCAGAGGATGGCGCACCGAGCCAAGTACCTTACCGCCATTCGCCTTGACGAAATTGCTGGTGTTTTCTTCCAGCGAATAACCGAAAGCATAGTCAGCAGTCAGGAAGAACCAGCTGTCGCCGCCCTGCTTGACGAGCGCGCCGCCGGTGCCGACTGCCAGCGAATAGGTGTCATAGGCCCAATGGAAACCATAGGGGCTGCACTGCTTGCCGGTCAGCTCGGTGGTTGCCGCGCCGGTGTTGACGGTGATTTTCTTCTTGTCCTTGGAGAGCGCCTGCACGGCAAGACCTACCGACGACGAGGTCAGTTCCATGATCGAATCGACCTGCTCCGTGTCGTACCATTGCCGGGCAATGTTGGAGGCGACGTCCGCCTTGTTCTGGTGATCGGCTGTCACCACCTCAACCGGTGCGCCAAGCACCTTGCCGCCGAAATCCTCGACCGCCATCTTCGCGGCTTCATAAGAGTATTTGCCGCCGAAGTTGGCGTAGACGCCCGACTGGTCGTTCAGGATACCGATCTTGACCTTGCCGTCCGAAATCTCGGCGGCATAAGCGGCAGTGCCGGCGGCCAGTGCCATGGCCGTGGATAAAACGATACTCTTGCGCATGACTTCTCCTCCCAGAGATGATTGCGAGCCTCAGATTGTCTGTGCAGCGGTGAACCGAAACCGTTGCACCCGAATGGCTGCACCGCCCTCCTCAAAGCGATGCATCCTGAGCTTAGACTTCTCGAATTCGGCCGTTGACACAAGAGCCGGGCATCATCAAATTGCGAACAGGAACTGTTCATTTTTGAACAGAACTCTTGACGGGAGACGGAAATGGCCACCCCTTTCACCTGGGACGACCTGCAATATTTTCTGGCGGTGGCCCGCACCGGACAGCTCTCATCGGCCGCCCGCAGCCTGCGCACCAGTCACGCCACCGTCTCCCGCCATATCGACCGGCTGGAATTCTCGCTTAAAACCAAGCTGTTCGAGCGAAATCCGCGCGGTTACGAACTAACGACAGTGGGACGGCGGCTGGTGGATACCGTCGAGCGCATCGAGGCGGAAGCGGAACGGCTGCAATCGGATATTTCCGAAAGCGGCAGCCTGCTGCGCGGCGTGGTGCGCCTGAGCGCTCCTGAAGGTTTTTCCAATTTTTTCTTCGTGGAAAGGCTGAAGGACTTTGCCGCAACCCATCCCCACATCATGGTGGAAATGGTGACGATCCAGCAGATCATGGCTTTGTCCCGGAAAGAGGCGGATGTGGCGGTCACACTCGATCCGCCGAAAGCGGGTCCATACATCAACGAACAGATCATCGATTACACGCTGCATATCTATGCCTCGCGCTCCTATCTTGCCGGCCACCCGAAAATCACCCGGCGCGAGGATCTGCCGAATCATTTCTTCATCGGTTACGTGCAGGATTTGATCTTCTCGCCCGGCCTCGATTATATGCGCGACGTGTGGCCCGGCCTGCGCCCCAACTTCCAGTCCTCGAGCATTTTCGCGCAGCTGACCGCCACGCTCAGCGGCCGTGGTCTCTGCATCCTGCCGAACTTCATCGCCGCGCGCTTTCCGGATTTGCAGATGGTGCTACCAGGCGATGTCGAGCTGCGGCGCGGTTACTGGCTGACCAGCCATCAAGATTTTGCCAACGTGCCGCGTGTGCGCTCGCTGATGGATTTCATCCTTACAACGGCGCGTGCGCATGAAAATCTCTTCATCCTCGATCGCAAGTCGATCGCCTGAAACGGCCATCGTTCACATTTCGGCGACACCGTGTCTCCGGATGACCAGTTGGAGGAAATCCGGCCCTGCTTATATGACAGACAACAACGAAGCCGGTTTGTGAAAGCCGGCATCCTCCGACATCTGGAAGGTCATCATGAAAAAGATCGGATTCCTATCCTTCGGCCACTGGACGCCCTCGCCCCAGTCGCAGACACGCTCCGCGGCCGACACGCTGCTGCAATCGATCGACCTCGCCGTGGCTGCGGAAGAACTGGGGGCCGATGGCGCCTATTTCCGCGTGCACCATTTCGCCCGCCAGCTGGCCTCGCCCTTCCCGCTTCTGGCCGCCGTCGGCGCCCGCACGAAGAAGATCGAGATCGGCACCGGCGTCATCGACATGCGTTATGAAAACCCGTTCTACATGGTGGAGGATGCCGGCTCGGCAGACCTCATCGCCGGTGGGCGCCTGCAGCTCGGCATCAGCCGCGGTTCGCCGGAGCAGGTGATCGATGGCTGGCGTTATTTCGGTTATCGCCCGGCCGAAGGTGAGAGCGAAGAGGACATGGCGCGGCAGCATACCGAGGTGTTCCTCGAGCTTCTGAAGGGTGAAGGCTTCGCTGAGCCGAACCCACGGCCGATGTTCCCGAACCCGCCCGGCCTTTTGCGTCTGGAACCGCATTCAGAAGGTCTGCGCGAGCGCATCTGGTGGGGCTCGAGCTCCAATGCGACGGCAGTCTGGGCGGCAAAGCTTGGCATGAACCTGCAAAGCTCCACCCTGAAGACGGACGAAACGGGTGAGCCTTTCCACGTCCAGCAGGCGCAGCAGATCCGCACTTTCAGGGAAGCCTGGAAAGAAGCCGGTCATACGCGTGAGCCGCGTGTATCTGTCAGCCGCAGCATCTTCGCGCTCGTTAATGATCGTGACCGGTCCTATTTCGGTTACGGCAATGAAGGTGACGACAAAATTGGTTACATCGACGACAAGACGCGCGCGATCTTCGGGCGCAGTTATGCCGCCGAACCCGAAAAGCTGATCGAACAGTTGAAGGCGGACGAAGCGATCGCCGAGGCCGACACGCTGCTCCTGACCGTGCCGAACCAGCTGGGCGTCGATTACAACGCCCATGTGATCGAGACGATCCTGAAGCAGGTAGCGCCGGCTCTCGGCTGGCGATAACGGCTAGTTCTCGAAATGAGTAAGGCGGCGCATTCTCTGCGCCGCCTTTTTTTATTTCACCGCCTTGCCATAACGGGTGAAGCTTTCAGCCAGCGGCGTGGTGCTAGCGCCCGGCTGCTCCGGCCGTTTGTAGACACCGTCACGCACATGGATCGGCTCTTCGAAATGATCCTTGATCCACGGAATATATTCGAGGATGGTCGACGCCGGGTGCCAGTAGCTCAGATGCACATGCACCTGGCTCATCTCACCCGCATGCGGCACGACGGGCAGGCGGTGGGCGAGTGCGAGATCAGCCACCTGGATATATTCGGTGATGCCGCCAAGCCGCGTCACGTCAGGCTGGACATAGGCAACTGCGCCGGCATCGATGAAGGAACGAAACGCATCCACCGTATAAAGCTGCTCCCCCAGCGCAATCGGAATGGAGGTGTTGCGCGCCAGCCGGGCATGGCTGGTGACGTCGTCATACCAGAGCGGTTCCTCAAACCAGTAGATATCCAAATCTTTCGCTGCCGCGCAGAAACGCTGACAGGTTGGCAGGTCCCACTTGCCGTTGCCATCAATGGCAATACGAACAGCGGAATCGACACGTTCGCGAACGGCGGTAAGGCGGGCAATATCGATATTCGGATCGTCATGCCCGACCTTGATTTTCAGCCGCGTGAAACCGTCTTCCTCCACCGCCCTGGCGCTGCCCGCCAGCAAGTCTTCCAGCGTGAAGGACAGCCAGCCAATATCGGTATTATAAGCCTCCACCCCTGCCGTGCGGGCGCCACCGAGATAGTGCCAGAGCGGCACGCCGGCCTTCTTCGCCTTGATATCCCAGAGCGCTACATCGACCGCGGCGAGCGCCAGATGGGTGATGCCCGCCCGGCCGACCCATTGCAGAGAGGGATAACGGGCAAGTTTCGTCCACAGCCTTGAATGGTCGGATGCATCCTCGCCCAGCAGAAGGGGCGCATAACAATCGCTGATGCAGGATGTAATCAGCCTGTCGGACGGCAGATGCGCATGGGTGCCGGTGAAACCATAACCCTCGATCCCGTCACTCGTGGTGATTTTCGCGCCAACAACGCCCCAATGGGTGATGCTGTGGGTGGAATCGGAGATGGACTCCGATGTCAGCGGCAGATGCAGGATGAAAGGTTCGACAGCAGTTATTTTCATGATCGGTCATTCCTCGTTGCTTGAACGGCTTGCGAGGAGAAACAGACACGCTTCCGCGATCTGTGGCCGCGGCGACGGTATTGGTGAAGCGACCTCCCGCCCTCCTCCGGCGGTTGGTATCCAATGGAGATAGAGCTAACGGAAAAACGATCTTTGTAAAATAAAAAATTTTTTATTTTTAATATTCAGCCATTGCCTGTCCCGCCAAGCTGGGTGATGATGCCCTCATGAACACGCTGGTCAAAGTCACACTCGCCGATCAGGCACATCGGGAACTGCGCGCCCGTATCGTCAGCGGCAGATTGCGCGGCGGCGAACGCCTGCTGCCCAATGAGCTTGCCGCCGATCTTGGCATCAGCCCCACGCCCGTCAAGGAAGCCTGCCTGAAACTCGAAGCCGATGGCCTGGTGGTCAATTCCTCAAGGCGCGGCATGGTGGTGCGTGATTTTACCGTGGAGGATGTGGAGGAGCTTTACGCCGCCAGAATGCTGCTGGAAAAAGGTGCGGTGGAAGTGGCTTTCGATGCCGGGCAATTAAACGACGCCTTGCATGCGCAACTGGTGGAAAGCCTTGCGCAACACCGCGCATTCGCCAAGGGCTCAACGCTCGATGAATTGTCGAAAGCGCTTTTTTTCGATCGCAGCTTCCATGCAACCCTCGTTTCCGCCGCTCGCATTCCGGTCATTTCCGGCACGCATGAACGTATTCTCGACCAGACCCACACGGTGTTCGTGTCGATCCTCGGCGATTACGCACGCTCCGTCGAAGAACACCAGAATATCGCCGACGCCGTCGCCGCCCGCAGCAAGGTCCAGATCGTCGATGCGCTTTGGCGGCATCTGGAGCGCAGCCGGCAGAACACGTTGCGGCAAGTGCGTCTGCTGAAAGAGGCCGCTGGCTGAGCCGAAAAAGAAAAGGCCGGAAATCCGGCCCTTTCGACTGTTGATCGTTCCACCCATCGACCTCAGGCCGTCGCGGCCTGCCGTGCCGCCTTGCGGCGCTCCACGCGGGCGCGGATGGCGTCGACATCCGTGATCGGTGTCGCGGCAAAAAGCTGACGCGTATAGGGATGCTTCGGATTAGCGAAAAGTTCCTCGCGCGAGCCCTGCTCCACGGCCTCGCCCTTGGAGATGACCAGCACGTCGTCGGCGATATAGCGGACCACGGAAAGATCGTGGCTGACGAAAACATAGGTCAGCTCGAATTCTTCCTGAAGATCGCGCAACAGGTTCAAGACCTGCGCCTGCACCGAAAGATCGAGTGCCGAGACCGGCTCGTCCAGAACCAGCAGCGCCGGATTCAGCATCAGCGCACGCGCAATGGCGATGCGCTGGCGCTGGCCGCCCGAGAACATGTGCGGATAACGGTTGAAATGCTCAGGGCCGAGACCGACCTTGACCAGCATGGCCTCAGCCCGCTCGCGGCGCTCGGCAGCCGGTATTTTCGTGTTGATGATGAGCGGTTCCATCAGCACGTCGCCCACTTTCTGGCGCGGGTTGAGACTGCCATAGGGGTTCTGGAACACCATCTGCACCTTGGAGCGCATCTGCGTGTCCGGCCGACGCCTGGCGATATCGACCGGCTTACCGTCGATCTTGAGCTCACCGCCCGATGCCGGGTCGATCAACGCGATGATACGGGCAAGCGTCGACTTGCCCGAACCGGATTCGCCGACAATAGCCAGCGTCTTGCCGCGCTCAACGGCAAAATCGATGCCCTTCAGGGCCTGAACCGTCTTTGCGCCGCCGAACAGGCCGCCGGGAACGTGATAATGGCGGGTAATACCCTTGCCTTCGACAACGATACTCATCGAACGCCCTCCTTGCCGAAGAAATCGGAGACCGTGGGCAGACGGTCGCCAGTGGCATTTTCCGGCAGGGCCGAAAGCAGTGCCTTGGTATAGGGATGCTGCGGGGCTTCGAAGAGGCTCAAGACATCCGCCTCCTCCATCTTGCGGCCCTTATATTGCACGACGACGCGGTCTGCGGTTTCCGCCACCACACCCATGTCATGGGTGATGAGGATCAGCGCCATGCCATATTCTTCCTGCAGCTTCATCAGCAGGTCGAGGATCTGCTTCTGGATCGTCACGTCGAGCGCGGTCGTCGGCTCGTCGGCGATCAAAAGGCGCGGCTTGGACGCAATCGCGATGGCGATCATCACACGCTGGCACTGGCCACCCGACATCTGATGCGGATAAGCCTTGAGCTTGGTTTCCGGCTCGGGAATGCCGACGGCCTGGAAGAGTTCCAGAGCACGCGCACGCGCGGCGGCACCGCTCATGCCGAGATTGAGGCGCAGAACTTCCTCGATCTGGAAACCGACCGTGAAGGACGGGTTGAGCGAGGCGACGGGTTCCTGGAAGATCATGGTGATCTCCCGGCCGATCACCCTGCGGCGCTCCTGCGACGACATGTTCAAAAGGTTCTTGCCGTCGAAGGTCATCTCATCGGCGGTAATCGTCGCCGTATCGGGCAGAAGCCCCATGACGGCGAGCATCGATACCGACTTGCCGGAACCGGACTCACCAACGATGGCCAGTACCTCGTGCTTGTCGACGGAAACATCGATGCCGTCGACAGCCGTGAAGGCACCGGTGGCCGTGGCGAATTTAACGGTGAGGTTCTTGATTTTCAGCAGGCTCATTGCTCAGCTCCGCTTCAGTTTGGGATCGAGCGCATCACGCAGGCCGTCACCCATCAGGTTGATGGCCAGCACCGAGATCAGGATCGTCAGGCCGGGAAGGGTCACGACCCACCAGGCACGCAGGATGAACTCCCGCGCTTCGGCGAGCATCGTGCCCCACTCGGAGGCGGGCGGCTGTGCACCCATGCCGAGGAAGCCGAGCGCCGCAGCATCGAGAACGGCGGACGAGAAGGACAGCGTCGCCTGAACGATCAGCGGCGCAAGGCAGTTCGGCAGGATGGTCTTGAACATCAGCCGCAGATTGCCGGCACCGGCCACGCGGGCAGCGGTGACATATTCACGTCGCAACTCGCTCATGACAGCGGCGCGCGTCAGGCGCGCAAAATGCGGCTGATAGACGATGGCGATGGCGATCATGGCGTTGGTCAATCCGGGACCCAAGATCGCAACCAGCACCAGAGCGAGCAGCAGCGACGGAAACGCCAGGATGACGTCCATCACGCGCATGATGACGGTATCCACCCAGCCGCCGAAAAACCCGGCGACGAGACCGATGACGATGCCGCCAACAAGGGCGATGGAAACGACGACGACGCCGATGAACAGCGAGTACTGCGCGCCGTAGATCAGCCGGGACAGCATGTCACGGCCGACAGCATCGGTGCCGAGCAGGAACGCAGCACGGCCTCCATCCTGCCAGACCGGCGGGACGAGCAGAGCATCTCTATATTGCTGGGTCGGATCATGCGGCGCAATTACGGCTGCAAAAACCGCGATCAGAACCAGAAGAATGAAGACGGCAAGGCCGATGACGGCACCGCGGTTCTGGCGGAAATAGAACCAGAAATCGGCGATCATCCGGCGGCGAATGGCAGCATCCGAAAGGCGGACGCCGGGGGTGGTGATCACATCGGTCATTTGTGACGGATCCTCGGATTGATGAGGCCATAGGTCAGATCGACGAGCAGGTTGACGACCATCACCAGACCCGCGATCAGAAGCAGGCCGCTCTGCACGACGGGATAGTCGCGGCGCGAGATGGAATCGATCATCCACTTGCCGATGCCCGGCCAGGAAAAGATGGTTTCGGTCAGGATGGCACCAGCCATCAGCACGCCGATCTGCAGGCCGATGGTGGTGATGACCGGGATCATGGCGTTGCGCAGCGCATGAATGCCGACGACGCGGGAGGCCGACATGCCCTTTGCCCGTGCCGTGCGAACATAATCCTCACCCAGGACTTCCAGCATCGCCGAGCGCGTCTGGCGCGCGATCACCGCCAAGGGAATCGTGGCAAGCACCACCGAGGGCAGGATGAGATGCGACAGGGCCGACGCAAAAGCGCCCTTCTGTCCTGAAATCAGGCTGTCGATCAGCATGAAACCGGTGACGGAGGGGAAGAAATACATCAGCGAAATACGGCCCGACACCGGTGTCCATTGCAGGATGCCGGAGAACATGATGATGAGCAGCAGCCCCCACCAGAAAATCGGCATGGAGAAACCGACAAGCGCCGTCGTCATGGAAATCTGGTCGAACCAGGAACCACGACGAATGGCGGCGATGACGCCGACCGGCACGCCGATCACTGTTGCAATGATGATGGCGACAAGGCCAAGCTCGACCGTCGCGGGGAAGAGCGCCAGGAACTCGGTCAGAACGGGTTTCTTGGTGACCAGCGAATTGCCGAGGTCGCCCTGAAGCAGCCGTCCGAGAAAATGAAGATATTGCTCCCAGATGGGCTGGGCGAAGCCGAGCTGTTCGGCAAGCTGCGCATGCCGCTCAGGCGATATGCCACGTTCGCCCGCCATCAGCAGCACGGGATCTCCCGGCAGGACGCGCACGAAGGCGAAGGCGACGATGGTAATCCCGAGGAAGGTCGGAACGAGATAGAGAAGTTTGCCGAAAATGAACCGGATCATGGTTTTTTCCTGAAAAGACGCGCGGAAGAACAGGGTTCTTCCGCGCGTCCAGTTGTTTGGGATTACTCAGCGATATCGACGTTTTCGAAGGTGAAGTCGCCAAGCGGGCTCATGGTGAAGCCGGAAACCTTGGCGGACATCGGAACGAACTGCGTGGAGTGCGCAAGCGTCGCCCACGGAGCCTGTTCCTTGAAGATCACCTGCGCCTGCTCGTAAAGCTTGGTGCGCTCGGCAACATCAGTGGTCTGCTTTGCCTTGGAAAGAAGTTCGGAGAACTCCTTGTTGCACCATTGCGCACGGTTTGCACCGCCTTCGCCGGTTGCGGCGCAGGAGAGCAGAACGCCCATGAAGTTGTCAGGGTCACCGTTGTCGCCGGTCCAGCCGAGAATGACGGCACCGTCGCGGTTAACTTCGGTCGACTTCTTGAGGTATTCACCCCATTCGAAGGAGACGATCTCGGCCTTGACGCCAACCTTTGCGAAATCCGACTGGATCAGCTCGGCGGTGCGGCGGGCGTTCGGCATATAGGGACGCTGAACCGGCATCGCCCAGATCTTCATCGTCAGATCCTTGACGCCAGCAGCTTCGAGAGCCTTCTTGGCCGCTTCCGGATCGTATGCGTCGTCCTTGATGCTGTCGTTATAGGACCACATGGTCGGCGGGATCGGGTTCTTGGCAACCGTGCCGGCACCCTGGAACACGGCGTCGATGATCGCCTGCTTGTTCATCGCCATGTTCAGCGCCTTGCGCACTTCCGGCTTGTCGAAAGGCGCGACGGTCGTGTTGTAGGCGAAGTAGGCGACGTTCAGACCCGGCTGCTCGTCGAGCTTGAGGTTCTTGTCGGCGCGGATCGTGGAAAGGTCAGCAGGGGCCGGGTAAGGCATCAGGTGGCATTCGCCGGCCTTCAGCTTCTGCAGGCGAACGGCCGCGTCAGGCGTGATCGCGAAAATCAGATCGTCGATCTTCGGTGCATCACCCCAGTAGTCGGCATTCTTCTGGTAGCGGATGACCGCGTCCTTCTGATAGGCGACGAACTTGAACGGACCGGTGCCGATCGGCAGGTTGTTGAAGTCTTCCTTGGTGCCGGCCTTCTCAAGCGTATCGGCATATTCCTTCGAGACGATCGACGCGAAAGGCATGGCGATGTTGGCGAGGAACGGCGCTTCCGGGCGCGTCAGCACGAACTTGACGGTATAATCGTCAACCTTGACGATTTCCTTGATCAGCGACGGCATTTCCATGGAGTTGTAATATTCGTAGGTGATGCCTGCGATATACTGGTTCCACGGGTTCTTGGTATCACCCTGACGATTGTAACTGAAGATCACGTCATCGGCGTTGAAATCGCGGCTCGGCGTGAACTTGTCGTTGGAGTGGAACTTCACACCCTTGCGCAGGTGGAAGGTATATTCCAGACCATCGCTCGAAACGTCCCATTTTTCGGCAAGGCCCGGCTCGACCTCGGTCGTGCCCTTCTTGAACTCGGTCAGACGGTTGTAGACCGGATGCGCGGAAGCGTCGAAGGTGCCGCCTGCGGTATAAGGCGACGGATCGAAGCCTTCCGGCGATGCCTCGGAGCAATAAACGAAGGTCTTTGCCATGGCTGGCATGGCGGAAGCCATGGCAAGCGCAGAGGCGATAAGCAAACTGCGGGTCAGCGTTTTCATCTGGTGGTCCTTTCCCTCTTTTTCTAAGTTCCTGCGGCCCCGTTGGGGGCCTACCTCTTCTGGTCAGCGACGACGCGGAAACCCGTGTCGCCGTTCGGTCTTTCGCCTTCCGACCAATTACCCGGCGACCGGCTGAAACAGCCGGTCGAGGTTCGTTTCCGGTGGGCAGAACCAGCGTGGCCCCGCCTCCGTCATGTAAGCAATATCTTCGAGACGGACGCCGCACTCGCCATAAACGCACAACATCGGCTCGATGGAAAAACACATGCCCGGCTCAAGCGCCGTGGCATTTCCTGCAACGATATAGGGTTCTTCGTGAATATCCAGCCCAAGCCCGTGGCCGGTGCGGTGCGGCAGGCCGGGAACCTGATAATCGGGGCCGAAACCGGCCGCTTTCAGGCTGTCGCGCGCCGCCTTGTCGACATCCTGGCAGGCGGCACCCAGTGTGGCGGCCGCAAAGGCCGCAGCCTGCGCGTCGCGTTCGGCGTTCCAGAGAAAACGCTGGCGCTCGGTCGGCGTGCCGAAGACATAGGTGCGGGTGATATCAGAACGATAGCCGTGAAGAATGGCGCCGAGATCGACCAGCACCATATCGCCTTCTACAAGCGTCTGCGCATAGGGCACGCCATGCGGATAGGCCGTCGCTTCGCCGAACTGCACCGCCACGAAAAGCGGCTTCAGGCCGAGCGCAATATGGGCGGCGTTGACGAAATCGGCGACTTCGGTGGTCGAGATCCCCGGACGCAGCCCTTCGAAAACAGCCTTCTGCACGCCATAGCTCGCATCCATCGCCGTCTGTATGAGTGCGATTTCGGCAGCAGACTTGACCTGCCGCTGCGCGACGATCATCGGCTGGGCGGAAATGATCCGGCCTTCCAGGCGCTGCATCAGGGCGGATGCGAAGACAAAGGGGGTTGCGGGATCGATCGCGACAAGATGACCGGGACAGGAAAGCGCACCAATGCGGCTTGCCATCAGGTCGAAGGGACTTTCATCCTCTTCCCAGACGGCAACGTCACCCGCAATGCGGATGAGCGTCTGCAGTTTCGGCTCTTCGAAGGTTGGGCTGATATAGAGCGGCGCACCCTCGGCAGGAATGAGAGCACCGTGAATGCGCTCGGAAAGGCCAAGCGAGAGACCGGTATAATAGGTCAGCGACGATGATGCATCGAGCCAGACTGCCTTCACATTTTGCTGGATCATCCGCGCCTGAAGGCCGCGTAGTCGCAATCTGAACTCGTCTTCAGCGATCGATGAAACCGCGATCGGCTGAAATCGCTTCAGCGCCTCTTGAAACTCTGCCATTCTCTCCCCGCCGCTTTCGGGCTCACGGACACAAGCGTGCCGGCAGCCTCCCAAGCGTTCTTTTCCACATGCTTAAACACAGGCATGGGCCTAAGCAATGGGCCGGCAGGGTGCAGCGCCACAAAACTGTGCATATTCATCTAGACATAACGAAATCGTGATCGACGCAGGCCCGATTCCCGCACAGCTTGCCTTGACGTGTAAATCTGAAATCCCCCGGAAATCTAAGGGGTATAGCGTAGCCTGCCGCATAAAGCGGGGCCGACAAAAAAACTTCCAAAGAAAAAGATGCCCAGAAAAGGAAAAAGCCTGCCGCGGGAGGAGGTGCGGCAGGCTTCAAACTTGATCGGCGATTGGGAGGAGGAGTACCACCGATCCACATCGAGCGACACTGGGAGGAGGAGTGCGTCGCTTCGATGATTTGAATATAGCGGCCTCAGCGATTTTTTCCAGAGCAAGTCTCGCAATGCAGCATTGCATTTTTGCATAGCTCGAAAATTCCTGCTTTGTTTTTTGGCACTCCCACGGAAATCATTGAGAAATCAGCTTTCCCGATAGACCTGGAAACCCGCGAAGGACTGGTTGACGGGCATCAGTTCAAGGCTGTTGATGTTGATATGCTTCGGCTGCGAGGCGACCCAATAGATCGTATTGGCGATATCGTCGGCCGTAATCGGATTGACGCCCTTGTAGAGATTATCCGAGGCTTCCTGATTGCCGCCGGTGCGCACCAGCGTGAATTCCGTTTCGCACATGCCGGGTTCGATCGAGGTCACCCTGACACCCTTGCCGTGCAGGTCGGAGCGAAGACCGAGCGAGAACTGCCGCAGGAAGGCTTTGGTGCCACCATACACATTGCCACCCAAATAGGGGTAATGGGCGGCCACCGACGAGAGGTTGACGACAATGCCCTTCTGCTTGATCAGCGTCGGCAGAAGATGATGGGTAATGTTCAGGAGACCGGTGATGTTGGTGTCCACCATGGTCTGCCAGTCCTTCAGCGCCACCTGCGGCGCGGGCGCGGTGCCAAGCGCCAGACCGGCATTGTTGACGAGAATGTCGATATCCCTGAAACCATCAGGCAAAGCCGCGAGCGCCTTTTCGGTCGCATCCTCGTCGGTGATGTCGAAGGCGATACCATGAAAGGCCTGGCCGAGTTCAGCCGCCAGCGCCTCCAGCCGTTCCGCCCGCCGGCCGGTGCCGATGACCTTCCAGCCTTCCTTGACGAAACGCCGCGCCGTGGCCTGCCCGAAACCGGACGTCGCGCCGGTGATGAGGATGGTGCCGCTCATGATGATGCCTCCACTATATAAGTTTTTCAGGGTCAGTTTGTGTCAGTAATTTTTCAGCCGCCGCCGCGAGACAACGTTTATAGGCGGCCAGATCCGTATAAAGCGCCTCTTCCGGCGCATCGCCAACGATGATCAAACCGCCGCGCCGCAGGATCCCGCCATGCAGCATGAGATTGTCGACCATGTCGAAATTCTCGATCGACAGCCCGTCCGGTCCACGATACCGGCCTGTTTCATCCAGCGCCACAACGTCGCTATAATGCGCCTTGATGCGGGTGAAATGATTGGCGGCGACATTGGTATAGGCGAAAACCGGCTTGCCCAGCGCACACATGAAGCCCAGCTCGTAGCTCGTGCCGGTATCGGCGGCGATGCCGCGGAACGGGGTGAGATTGGCAATCACCGCATCCGCCTCCAGCATCATCCGCTCATCGACTTCATTGATGTTGCAGCCATGGCCGATCCTGGTATCCGCCGGCGGAATCTGCAGGTCACCCGGGGAAAGCGGGACAAAGCCTGCCTCCCGCGCCAGTGACGCCTTGAGGTCGAGCATTTCACGCGCATTCGGGAGAAAGACTTCCGGGCCGGCGAGATAGATTTTCTTTGTCATCGGGAATTCATGCGATCTGTCAGGAAAGGATGATCCGAAACTAACCCGGGGTGTTTCGCAAAGGCAAGCCGCAGCAACACGGAAACGGTCCATAAAGCGGTATCGCCCAGACGCTCTTTCCTTTATAGCCGGTGCCACAGACAGGAAATTTCCGGAGCAAGACATGGCAGCCACCATCCGTTATCACGAAGGCGATATTTCCGCCGAAGATGCCGCGCGCTACAAGGGCGCCATCGCCATCGATACGGAAACGCTGGGGCTGGTGCCGCGACGCGACCGTCTCTGCGTCGTGCAGCTTTCGTCCGGCGACGGCACGGCTGATGTCATCCGCATCGCGGCCGGCCAGAAGCAAGCCCCGAACCTCGTCCACATGTTGGCTGATCCCGCCCGCCAGAAGATTTTTCACTATGGCCGTTTCGATATCGCCGTTCTGTTCCACACCTTCGGGGTCACGACCACGCCGGTCTTCTGCACCAAGATCGCCTCGCGCCTCTGCCGCACCTACACAGATCGGCATGGGCTGAAGGACAATCTCAAGGAAATGCTGGAAGTCGATATTTCCAAGGCGCAGCAATCCTCCGACTGGGCGGCCGAGACGCTGTCGCCCGCGCAGCTCGAATATGCCGCCTCCGACGTGCTCTATCTGCATGCCCTGCGCGACAAGCTGACGGCGCGTCTTATCCGCGATGGCCGCATCGAGCATGCCGACGCCTGTTTCGCCTTTCTGCCGACCCGTGCGAAGCTTGATCTTCTCGGCTGGGACGAGACGGATATTTTCGCCCATAGCTGAGCGTGTCTGCACTTGGCTTAAGCACTGATTTACCGAAATTGCCTATTCTCGGCCGCAACTTTGGACGGCCGGGGACTTTGAAGGATGATCACTCCGCTACAGCAGACGGCGGGCATTGCAGTCAACGACCTCATGCGGTCGATGGTGGAAGCCATCGAGGACCGCCAGCGCGAAGAGCGTGAAAAGGCGAACGGCACCAAAAAGGACGATGCGGTCAAGACCCAGCCGCAGCCGGATGAAAGCCATCGCGTCGCCAATGAAAAGATAAGTTCCTACCTGTTCGGCATCATGAAGCCGGACGCCGATGCTTTCGCCTCCCTCGTTTCGCGCTTTTCCTCCGCTCTCGGCGTCACGCAGGACGCAGACGAGTCGAGTTTCTCCTTCGCCCGGCGACTTCAGGATGCGCTGACCCTCACCGACAATTTCGAAAAGACCGATGCGCAGGGAAAAGCCACACCGATTTCCCTGATCTCCTTCGGCGTTTCGGAAACGCAGGTCACGGAGGTGCTGAACAACGGCGTCACCGCCAAGACCGATCCCATGGCCGCCCTCGCCGCCCGTATCGCAAAGGGTGCCGGCCTGACAGGCAAGGAAGAGGATTTCGGCGAGCAGATGTCGAAAGCCATCATGGCGATGCGCGCGACCTTGCCGAAAAATGTCAGCGATCTCGAAGATTCCACCGGCCTCAAACAACTCGGCATCTCCGCCCGGCAGATGATCGCCGCCATCGCCAACCCCTATGGCGACGAGGCGCGTGCCGTGAAGGATGCCCTGAACGATCAGGCGCAGGGCACCCGCTTCATGACGCGGGAAACTCTGAAGATCATCCAGCGCCTCGAAGACGTCGCAGACCCGAAGACCAAGGAAGAGTTGCAGGCCGAGCGTGGTGAAGAACGCATTGGCGAAATCAACGATGCCGAAGTGAAGGCCGAGCGCGAAAAAGATATCAAGGCCCTCGATGTGCAGGGCAAGCTTGAAGACGTGCAGGAACTTCAGGACGTCGTGAAGGAGCATATCGATGCTTCCAAGAACGACAAAGCCGAAGGTGCCGACACGCAGGAGCCGGTCGATATTTCACCGGAAACCGCCCTGATCTCCGTGCTTGCGGCGACACCGAAGGAAGAAGCCGCCCCGGCTGAAAACGAAAATGAACCCGAAAGCACAGAGGCGGCCGCCAATCCCGCCGATGCGGAAAACGAGGCCAAAAAACTGCTCGATGCGCAGGGGCTCGTTAAAGACGCCCGCACTGCGATTCTGCCGATCTCGATCGACGATAATGGTCTTTACGAACTGCTGAAGAAAAAGGCGGCATGATTGCCGCTTGCGACGTCACTTGAGCGAAACATGATGTGAGTTCAGACATGACCGATATTTCCGGCCTATCCCCCAGCGTCGTTTACGACAACGAGCCCGATGCGGCGGAGGCCCTGCTGTCCATGGCCGCCCCGCCACTCGTTCCCGATGACGCTGCCTTTGCCGCAGCCGGTGACGAGGACCAGCCCATCGCGCCCGTGGAGATGCAACCGGAACGAAGCCTTCCCAAAGCAAGCTGGCTCGACGCCATGCCACCAGAGGCTTTTGAGGCCGCAACCAGCGACCCCGACCATATTTCCTCTGTCAACTCAGACGATAATGGCCTTTACCGCATGTTCATCGGTATCTCACCCTGAGCGCGCCGTCGTGCGCAATGCGTTGGTTAGCCAAATCTTAATATCTGCAAGCCAAGATTGAACCAGATGATTCTATATGCGCAGAAACCGGCATAACGGCCGGGGCGCATATGGCGCTCCCGCATGAGCGGGCGAGATGACACCTGTACATCACCGGCGCGGCGATTTTTCAACATTCAAGCCAGATGCGGATCAGAGAGCCAATGGGGATTGGTCCTTTCGCAGCCAGCCGCGGTCACCGATAGGAACGGAGCGCAGCATGTTACCGCCTGTACAGAAAATTGCGGCTGCCGATGCCGCCTATGGCACGAACTTACCGCTGACACCGCGTGCACAGGTGAAGGACGCCGTGCCACCGCAGACGAGCAATCCTGTCCCTGAAAATAGCAGCAGCCTTTTCGCCCGCGCCGCAATCGCCTCCCTTACCAGCGAATTCCAGCTTTCCCGCAGCACGGCAGTTCTGGCGGAAGCGCTGGGCAAGCTGATGAACCTGCCCCGGCGGGATGGTGAAGCCATCGAGACCTATGTGACGCGGCTGACGGAGGCCCTGCGCACCCTGCCCGCTGCCCAGCGTATGGCGCTGGAACAGCAGGTCGGAAAAGCCTTGCAGGGCCTGACCCTTGCGATGCTCGCCGAAATCCTGAAACAGCCGACCGGGCCGGATGCCGCCCGCCTGGCGCTACTGATCGAGCTTTCTCGATACAGGGGAATGGATCTCGCGACCAAGGCGGTCGTGTCTTCCTATCAGCAGAACAATCCCGCTCCTGCACAGCCCGTCCAGCCGAAACAGCCGAACGCTCCGAGCCAGAATGCGGAAAGCCGACAGAACCCGACCGCGACGGCACAGCCGGCAAATTCCGCGATAGCGAGCCGGCTGCTGCCCCTGCTCATCGGCCCGCTTGCCTTCAGCGGCGCAGCAGTAAAGGCCACGGTGGCGGCGCTGACCGCACAGCCGGATGTGCGCGTCCCTCTTGCCGCCCCGCCTGCCGACACAGCCGAATTGCCCGGCGATGCGACGAAACCCGGTGCAAAAACGGAAAACACCCTGCGTCCGCTTCCACTACAGACGGACAGCGCTCCCAAAGAGGCCCCGGCAGAGCCGCGCCCGGCCAATCTACCACGCGCGGAGACCAGCGAGACACGCCCTACCCTTTTGCATCGCGAGATGATGAAGATCGAGCAAAAGGAAGCCCGCCCGGTCTTGCCGTCCCTCGCCGGCCAGGCGGAAGGCGACGGCGAGACCGTCGCCAATCTTCTGCTGGCCGCCGCGACCGGCAAACTCCCCACCAGAGCGAACGCAACACTGCAGCTTCCGATCACGCCACAGGGCGTTCCGGCGCAGCCTCTCGAAGACCAACCCGCCGAAAAAGCCGCCTTCGCCACGGCCAATGCCCGCCCTTCGGGCGACGACACTGAGACCTTGCCCCATCGATCCGATGCCCAGCCGTTGCCCCGCGGCACATTGGATCCAGAGGCGAGAATGGCCATGCTGGAGCAATCGGCCTCGCAATCCCTGATCGCCGCGGCTCTCGTAAAAGACGGCACGCCATTGCCGCTCGTCGCTTATCCGCCGGCAGATGAAGATCATGGATCGGAAACACCACCCCGTGGCGGCGGTCCATTTTCCGAGGATGAAGCAGAAGACGAGGCCGAGGCAGGCGCTGACAATTCCGATGATCAGGGGGAAACGGAAGAACGCATCACCGCCAATGACGCGATCGACGAGCGGGAAAGCACGCCCGCAGCGGCTTCCGACGACAGCGCGGAGAATTATTATCTCAAGATGAGCGGCATGCTCTGAGAAGAGTGCGGCTGTACCCGCTCACCTGCTCAACATACGGCCAATAAAAAACCCGCCGGAAAATTCCGGCGGGTTCTTCATGTCAAAAGATCGAAGCGATTATTCGCCGCGGTTCTTCAGAGCCGCGCCGAGGATGTCGCCGAGCGAAGCGCCCGAGTCGGACGAACCGAACTGTGCGACGGCTTCCTTCTCTTCAGCGATTTCCAGAGCCTTGATCGAAAGCATGACCTTGCGGTCCTTCTTCGAGAAGTTGACGACGCGGGCGTCGAAAACCTGGCCAACTGCGAAACGCTCCGGACGCTGATCGTCACGATCGCGTGCGAGGTCGTTGCGGCGGATGAAGGAGGTGATGTCCTCGTGGTTGACGAGCTTCACTTCCACGCCACCGTCGTTAACGGCGATGACTTCGCACGAAACGACTGCGTTCTTGCGCAGGTCGCCGGAGGTTGCGGCTTCACCGACAGCATCCTTGCCGAGCTGCTTGATGCCGAGCGAGATGCGTTCCTTCTCGACGTCAACATCGAGAACGACAGCCTTGACCACGTCACCCTTGTTGAACTCTTCGATGACCTGTTCGCCCGGACGGTTCCAGTCGAGATCCGACAGGTGAACCATGCCGTCAACATCGCCTTCGAGGCCAATGAACAGGCCGAATTCGGTCTTGTTCTTGACTTCGCCTTCGACTTCAGTGCCGGCCGGATGGCTGAAGGCAAATGCCTGCCACGGGTTTTCCAGCGTCTGCTTGAGGCCGAGCGAGATACGGCGCTTGGACGGATCGACTTCGAGAACGACAACGTCGACTTCCTGGCTCGTGGACAGGATCTTGCCGGGATGGACGTTCTTCTTGGTCCAGGACATTTCTGAAATGTGGATCAGGCCTTCGATGCCCGGCTCCAGCTCAACGAATGCGCCGTAGTCGGTGATGTTCGTGACCGTACCGGAGATCTTCTTGCCAACCGGGTACTTGGCGGAGATGCCATCCCACGGATCGGACTCGAGCTGCTTCATGCCGAGCGAGATACGGTGGGTTTCCTGGTTGATGCGGATGATCTGAACCTTGACCTGCTGGCCAATGTTGAGGATTTCCGAAGGATGGTTGACGCGGCGCCATGCCATGTCGGTAACGTGCAGCAGGCCGTCGATGCCGCCGAGGTCAACGAACGCACCGTAGTCGGTGATGTTCTTGACGACGCCGTCAACAACCTGGCCTTCTTCGAGGTTCTGAACGATTTCAGAACGCTGCTCGGCACGCGACTCTTCGAGAACCGTACGGCGAGAAACAACGATGTTGCCGCGACGCTTGTCCATCTTGAGGATTTCGAAGGGCTGCGGGTTGTGCATCAGCGGGGTAACGTCGCGGATCGGACGGATGTCGACCTGCGAACGCGGAAGGAAGGCAACAGCGCCGTCCAGATCGACGGTGAAACCACCCTTGACCTGGTTGAAGATAACGCCTTCGACGCGCTCGCCAGCTTCGAACTTGGCTTCGAGCTTGACCCAGCTTTCTTCGCGGCGAGCCTTCTCGCGCGACAGAACGGCTTCGCCCAGAGCATTTTCGATGCGCTCGACGTAAACTTCGACTTCGTCGCCGACCTTCAGCGTGCCGTCTTTGGACTTCGCGCCGAATTCCTTGAGCGGAACGCGACCTTCGACCTTCAGACCGACGTCAACGATCGCGACGTCCTTCTCGATTGCCGTGACGATACCCTTGGCAACATAGCCTTCGGCAAGATCGTTAGAGGCAAAGGATTCTTCGAGAAGCGCTGCGAAATCGTCGCGCGTGGGGGTAGATACTGACATGAAATCTCCTGAATGCATCCGCGCGGGGGCGAATACAAAGCGCCGGTGGGCTAGTGTTGTTGATACCCGAACCCATGCCCGCCTTTTCAAAAGGCTTTCCGGCGCAAGGACATGTCTTCAGGCAATTCCGGACTAAACGCAGACAGCGGCAAGCCGTTCCGCGAAAAACCTATCTCTTCAGAGCGGCGTCGATAATCGTGCGCGCGGCCTGAAACGCCGCCTCTATACTCATTTCCGACGTATCTAGCAAGTGCGCGTCTTCAGCTGGCCTCAACGGGCTGTCGGCGCGGCCCATGTCGCGCTCGTCGCGTTTTTTCACCTCGGCGAAAATGGCATCATAATCGCCGTTACCGCCATTGGCCAGAATCTCATCGTAACGGCGCCGCGCCCGCACGTCGGCAGAGGCCGTGACGTAGAGCTTCACCGGCGCGTCAGGGCAAACCACGGTGCCGATATCGCGTCCGTCAAGCACCGTGCCCGGCTCCCTCATGGCAAAAAGCTTCTGGGCTTTGACGAGCGCACGCCTCACCGGCGTCATGACAGCGATTTTCGACGCCGCCTCGCCAATCTCGTGCCGGGAAAGAACGGCGCGGTCGAGCCCCGCAAGGTCAAGCTCCAGCGCCATTTTCTCAGCCACCGCCTCGTTATCGAGCGGCAGGCCGGCATCCAGAAGAGCCTTGGCGGTTGCCCTGTAGGTCAGCCCGGTATCGAGATGATGAAAGCCATAGGTCTCCGCGATCTTGCGCGAAAGCGTTCCTTTGCCCGCCGCAGCGGGCCCGTCTATGGCAATCGTAAAGGTCATGAAGCGTCCCGTCTGTGCATCCGTTATAGATATAATAAAGTGTGTAATGCCTCTCTTTTTATATCAGCATTCACACATCGGGCTTGCGCCATGGGAGGCAGCACCCGAAGTTTGTCTTTGACACGAAAGAGCGCAACGATTAAGGGGACCGGCTATAAATTTTACCGTCTATGCCGGTTTTACGGCGTACACACCGAAACTCATTCGACAATTTGAGGCTTAGACAGTGGCAAAAACGGAACTTGGTACCAAGCGTACAGACCCCGATACCGGCAAGAAATTCTACGATCTGAACCGCGACCCGGTCGTTTCTCCCTATAGCGGCAAGTCCTGGCCGCTCTCCTTCTTCGAGGAAAGCACGGCTCAGGCCAAGATGGAGCAGGCTGAGGAAGAGGAAGTGGCGGAAGTCGACGCCGAAAACACGGAAGTCGAACTCGTTTCGCTGGAAGATGCCGATGGCGACAACAGCGGCGACGATATCCCTGATCTGGGCGACGACGACGATGATGTCGAAATCGACGACGACGACGACACCTTCCTCGAAACCGATGACGAAGATGACGACGACGACATGTCCGGCATCATCGGCGTACCGGGCGACGACGAAGAAGCTTGATTTTACTTGATAATTCGGCCCGACGACAAAAAAATGACGCCGGGCCGTTTTTTATGCTTGCACTCGCCGGAAAGCCGCAGTAGTAAGCCGCCACCGAACGGAACAACAACCGCTTCGGTTCCCGGAACCGGAAGAAATGCCGGAACCCTTATGGGGCTATAGCTCAGCTGGGAGAGCGCTTGCATGGCATGCAAGAGGTCAGCGGTTCGATCCCGCTTAGCTCCACCAAATCTTTCCAAGACAAAAATATCTCAAATTCGGCCAACCGGTTTATCACGTTGCGCAACGCGGCTTGAAGCAATCGTTATTGCAACAACGCCCGCACATCCTGCCCGTTGATCCGGCATTCGACAGACCGCGGCGTACTACGCTCCTCCCCCATCTCGCGACACTCCAGATATCGGCCGCGCAGGCGGTTCTGCAGCGCCTTGAAGGCATTGAGGCCGCAGGCGTAACGGCGGCCGTCGGGACCGGTGCAGACGCGGTTGCGTTCGATCTCCTCCACGCCGGCGAGTTGGAATTCCTCACCCTTGAAGGTGAAGCGGCTGCTGGAGATCACCCGCAGGCGCTGGTCGGCATGCATTTTCAGCGGATAGAGATCGGGCGGTGTCGCAATCCGCTCGTACGTCTGGCTGCGAGGATCCACCCGCACCGGCGCGGTCGTCCACAGCAGTTCCGTATTGGCGGCCAGACCCGTCGGCGCAGAGGTCGACTCGCCATCGACAAGCGAGGCAATGCGGATGCCTGCTATGCCGAGGCCTATGGCCAGAAAGATCTGAAACAGCAAAATTGCGATCTGCCGGACCATGTCACCGCAACATCAAACAATGAACGACATAAAATCGATAGGCCGCCTCATAAAGCTGCGGCCGGCTGCATGTCACATCAACAAAACCTTGCCCGCGCTGACATCCCGCACCGTGCCCATGGCCATGATCGGGATCCGGTCGCCATCCAGAATCACTCTTCCCGTCGTCCGCAACCAGCGAAAACCGCTGGATTTGAGCCGAATGCGGTATTCCTGATCGTAGAACACGCCATTCGTCAGCGAATTATAAACAGCCTTGGCGACGCGGGCCCGCGAGCCACTCTCGATCTGCGCAATGAAGTCTTCAACCGGAATGCCGTGGGCGGCTTCTTCCGGGGAGAATTCACGCAGGCGGGCGGTCACGGCATCCAGATAGACCAGATTTTGCCCGACGTTCCAAGTGTAGTAACCCACAAGTGTCTCTTCGAGAGATATGTTTTCCAGCATCGGCCTTCTACAGTCTGAAATGCTTGTGTCGGGTCTGTAACACACATGACGGCAGACGGCTAACCACAAGAATTCATCCTTTTGTCTGACGAAACCCTGTTCCCGCGCCGCCATTTATCGACAGGCCTTTTCGGCAGCCATGTTGGCGAAGCAACCTTCCTGTGCCAAGAAGGCTGATACCGCAGCCAGCGACCAGAGGAGCCGCCGTGACCATCGGGCTTGCCCATGCCGAACTCATCGCCGTCGTCACCGCCATCACCACGGATGAACCACGTGTCATGACCGTTCGCGAAGGGGCGGCCCTTCCCTCGGGCCCGTTCGAATTCGGACACAGGACGCTTCAGAGCGGGCTACGGGAATGGATCCACGAACAGACCCATCACCCCGTCGGTTATCTCGAACAGCTCTATACTTTCGCCGATCGCGACCGCAACAACGAGATTTTGGGCGGCAGAACCATTTCCATCGGTTATCTCGGCCTGGTGCGCGAGCAGGAGGCGCCCAGTGGCAAAAGCGCCTTCTGGCACGGATGGTACGAATATTTCCCGTGGGAGGACCATCGCCAGGGACGCCCGGATATTCTCGACAGCATTATCGACAAGCTGCGCGCCTGGGCCGATTCCGAGCCCGACAGCAGGGCTCAGCGTCACCTGCGCGCCGATTTCACCTTCGGGCTGGATGGAGGTGGCTGGAACGAGGAACTGACCCTGCAGCGTTACGAACTGCTCTATGAGGCTGGGCTGGTCGGGGAAGCGCAGAGCGAACCGCGGATCAATTTCGGCAGGCCGATGTTTGCCGACCACCGCCGCATCCTTGCCACCGGCATCGCCCGTCTGCGCGCCAAGATCAAATACCGGCCGGTGGTGTTCGAGCTTATGGCCGATAGCTTCACCCTGCTGCAATTGCAGCGCGCAATCGAGGCGCTGGCCGGGCTGACGCTGCACAAGCAGAATTTCCGCCGGCTGATCGAACAGCAGCAGCTGGTGGAGGAAACCGGCGACATGGCGACTGAAACCGGCGGCCGCCCGGCGAAGCTTTTCCGCTTCCGCCAGACCGTTCTTGATGAACGCGCCCTTTCCGGAACGAAACTGCCCCTCTCCCGCAATTGACATATGCTCACAATGAGAATATGTCTTCGTGCTACATATACTCAAAAAGAGTATAAATGGGAGAGCACCGTGAACGAGCAGATTTCAGCCGCTAGCCTTTATGACCGCGTTGCCCGTGTCATTCCCAAGGCCGAATGGATGGGCTTTCAGGATGATGTCGAGGCAATCCTTGAATTGAAGCGCAAGCGCAACGCTGTCATCCTCGCACATAATTACCAGACGCCGGAAATCTTCCATGGCGTCGCCGATATTGTCGGGGACAGTCTCGCCCTTGCCCGCAAGGCAATGGAGGTGGAAGCGGATGTGATCGTTCTGGCCGGCGTGCATTTCATGGCCGAGACGGCAAAGCTGCTCAATCCGGAAAAAACCGTACTTATTCCGGATATGGCCGCTGGCTGCTCGCTTGCCGATTCCATCACGCCCGAAGACATCGCACTTCTGCGCAAGGCCTATCCCGGCGTTCCTGTCGTCACCTATGTGAACACGTCAGCGGCGGTGAAGGCGGCGTCCGACATCTGCTGCACGTCAGGTAATGCCCGCCAGGTGGTGGAATCGCTCGGCGTGCCGCGCGTGCTGATGCTGCCGGATGAATATCTGGCGAAGAACGTCGCCAAGGAAACCAGTGTCGAGCTGATCGCCTGGCGTGGCCATTGCGAGGTGCACGAGCTTTTCACCGCCGATGACATCAGGGAACTGCGCGAAAGCCATCCCGGCGTTATCGTGCTGGCGCATCCCGAATGTCCGCCTGAGGTCGTAGACGCTGCGGATTTCTCCGGCTCCACCGCCGTCATGTCTGACTATGTCGGCCGCGAGCGCCCTGCCCGCGTGGTGCTTCTGACGGAATGCTCGATGAGCGACAACGTCGCCGTGCATCATCCCGATGTCGAGTTCATCCGCCCCTGCAATCTCTGCCCGCATATGAAGCGCATCACGCTTGGCAATATCCGCACGGCACTGGAGGAAAATCGCCATGAAGTGACGGTCGATCCGGCCATTGCCGGTGCTGCCCGTCGCGCCGTGGAAAGGATGCTGCAGATATGAGCGAGTTTTTGCCGCAGCGGGACTGGACGGTCATCGTCGGCAGCGGCATGGCCGGGCTGATGGCGGCGATGACGCTGGCGCCGCAGCCCGTGCTGCTTGTGACGCGCGGCGCGCTCGGCGGCGAAACCTCAAGCGCCTGGGCGCAGGGCGGCATCGCGGCCAGCCTCGGGCCGGATGATCGCGCAGCCCTGCATGTCGCCGATACGCTCGCTGCGGGCGATGGCCTTTGTGATGAAGATATGGTGGTTGGCATCGTTTCCTCGGCCCCCGCCGTCATAGATGCGCTGGAGCGGGCAGGCGTTCGCTTCGACCGGGACGCCGGCGGCAACTATGTCTTCGGGCTGGAAGCCGCCCATAGTCGGCGGCGCATTCTGCATGCCGAAGGCGACGGGTCGGGTGCGGCGATCGTCAGGGCTCTTACAGATGCCGTTCGCCGTACACCTTCGATCACGGTTCTGGAAGGCACGGAAGTGCGCCGCCTGTTGACGGAAGACAGCGTCATCGCCGGTCTCGCCTGCGCCGGCCCGAACGGCAGCTTCCTTCTGCCAGCAAGCCAGGTCATTCTCGCCACCGGCGGTCTCGGCGGACTTTATGACGCCACGACCAATCCCTCCGGCAATTTCGGGCAGGGCATCATGCTCGCCGCCCGCGCCGGCGCCATCCTTGCCGACATGGAATTCGTGCAGTTTCACCCGACAGCACTTTCCTCCCCCCGGCGACCGCTGGCGCTGGTGAGCGAAGCGGTGCGGGGTGAAGGCGCCCTGCTTCTCAATGAAAACGGCGAAAGGTTCATGGCGGCAGTGCCGGGCGCGGAACTGGCGTCGCGCGATATTGTCGCCCGCGCCATCGACCGTGAAATCCTGCGCGGCGGCCAGGTCTTTCTCGATGCCCGCCAGGCGCTCGGCTCCGGTTTTGCCAGCCGTTTCCCGTCAATCGACCTGCTTTGCCGCGAGGCGGGCATAGACCCCGCCCGCGAACTCGTGCCGGTCCGCCCGGCCGTGCATTACCACATGGGCGGTGTCGCCACGGATAATAAAGGCAGAAGTTCGGTGCGCGGGCTCTGGGTTGCGGGGGAAACCGCCTGCACCGGCCTTCACGGCGCAAACCGGCTTGCCAGCAACTCGCTGCTGGAGGCCGCCGCGATGGGCATGCGTGCGGCGCAGGATATTGCCGGCCGGCCCGCACCCGCGGCAAGATCGGCGGCTGCCGTTTCGCCCAACGCGACAGCTGATTTTTCGCCCGCCGATCTCGCCGCTGTCAGGCCCATCGTTTCCCGTCATCTCGGCATCGTCAGACATGCCGCGGGACTGGCCGAAGCCATCAGGGACTTACTGCCGCTTGCCGAGCGAAACGGCCCGGCCTCCGACCCGGCGGTGGTCGCTCTCTCCATCGCCGTTTTCGCAGCCCTGCGGAGGGAATCGCGCGGCGCGCATTTCCGTGACGATTTTTCGCAGAAGGATGCCAAGGCCATGAGACGCCGACTGAGCCTGAACGACGTCGTCACCGTCGCCCATGAATTTTCCTCTTCCAGCCTTGCAACAGCCGGTTTCGCGCGGAGCGCCTGACATGATCCTTTCTCCCCTGCCACGTCTCATCATCGAACCGCCCGTGCGCAATGCCCTTCTGGAAGACCTGGGCCTTGCAGGCGACATCACCTCCACTGCCGTCATCCCCGCCGATCACCGCTCGGTCGTTGTCATGGCGGCGCGGGAGCAGGGTGTCATTGCTGGGCTCGATGCGGCGGAACTCGCCTTCCAGCTTGTGGACCCGGCGATCAGGATGAACAGGCACATTGCGGATGGGGCAGCCGTGGCGGCCGGCGATATCATCGCAACCATCGAAGGGCCGTCTCGCGGGCTTTTGACCGGGGAACGCACGGCGCTGAATTTCCTCGGCCATCTCTCGGGCATCGCCTCCGTCACCGCAAAAATCGTCGCCGCCATTGCCGGCACCAAAGCGTCGGTCGCCTGCACCCGCAAGACGACGCCAGGGCTGCGGGCGCTGGAAAAATATGCCGTGCGCGCCGGCGGCGGCATGAACCACCGTTTTGCGCTTTATGATGCCGTTCTCATCAAGGACAATCATATCGCCGTTGCCGGCGGCGTGCGTGAGGCCATCCGCCGCGCAAGGCACGGCGTCGGACATCTCGTCAAGATCGAGGTCGAAGTCGATACGCTCGTGCAGTTGCACGAGGCCATGGAAGAGGGTGTGGATGCGGTTCTTCTCGATAACATGACGCCGGAACAGCTGCGCGAGGCGGTAGAGATCGTTGCCGGTCGCGCCATCACGGAAGCCTCTGGCCGGATCAATCCGCAGACGGCGGCAGCCATCGCCGCCACCGGCGTCGATCTTATCTCCATCGGCTGGATCACCCACAGCGCGCCGGTTCTTGATATCGGGCTGGATTTTGAGAGCCAGAGTTGAGTTTGCGCTAACGTACACGCCTCACGGAACAAAACTTCCGCGTCTTCGTTAATAATCGCCTGGGGTCAATTCAAGGCGGGGGGACGTGCGCAAAAAATGCGGGTCCATATGCCTATGACCTCTCTCTAGAAAGGAAAGGCTTGTTATGGAAGACGCACAAGTTGGCTGGATTGCAGCAATCATCATCGGCGGCGTAGCCGGTTGGCTCGCCGAACAGTTCATGAAAAGCAATATGGGTGTTTTCATGAACATCATCCTCGGCATTATCGGGGCCATCGTCGCCAATTTCCTTCTGGGGCTCATCGGCGTCTCGCTCGGAGGCTGGATTGGCTATCTCATCGCAGGTTTCATCGGCGCCTGCATTCTCATCGCCGTCGGGCGCGCATTTCGCAGATAAGGGGAGGACAGAATGAGCTTTTTCAACAAGATCAAGGACGCTATTTTTGGCAAGGCCGAGGCCGCGCCGCAGACTTCGGCTCCGGCCGGCACATCCACAACCACCGCAAGCCCGGCAGCACCGGCCCAGCCTGCCTCTCCGGCACCGACAGCTGCGGCTCCTGCGCCCACCGGCACCGTCGACGTCGCCTCCATCCTGGATGCGGCAGTCAAGAAGAACGGACAGAAGCTCGACTGGAAACATTCGATTGTCGATCTTCTGAAGGCGCTTGATCTGGACAGCAGCCTCACCGCCCGAAAGGAACTGGCGAGCGAACTCGGCTACACCGGCGACACCTCGGATTCGGCGACCATGAATATCTGGCTGCACAAGGCGGTCATCAAGAAGCTCTCCGAAAACGGCGGCAAGGTTCCGGCCGACCTTCTGGATTGAACCGATAAACGGGAGAACCGCGATGGACGACTATTCCAGCCTGAGAGAGCAGATCGGCCAGGATCTCGACACCCTGCACAGGACCGAGAACCCGAAGTCGATTTTCGAGATCGCCGATGACTATCTGCTGGGAGATCCAAATCTCAAGCGAGCCATCGTCGAAGACATCATCAAGGAAGAAGCGGACAAGCGCGGTATCGCGATCCACTGAACACACGCGACAAGCGCGGCTGTTTCACACGAAGGGCGGCATCCAGACCGGGTGCCGCCCTTTTTGCTTCAAGCGTCATTTTTCCGGCTTCGCTTCGGCCTTCTTCGCGTTTTCTTCCATCAGCTCATACCACATGGCGTTCATGACGGCGAAGATGGCGGCGAGAGGCAGGCCGAGCAGCCAGGCGAAATACCACATGTTCGATCTCCTTCTTTTCAAACTTTTCCTGGAATTGCGTCAATAAGCGTGGCCGCTGTCGTCACGGATCGCCTTTTCATCCACCTTGCCCCACAGCACGCGATAGACCCATGAAGTGTAGGCAACGATCATCGGAACGAAGATGAGCGTGACGACCAGCATGTTGAATAGCGTCATGTGGCTGGACGATGCGTCCCACACCGTCAGGCTCGACCTGGGATCGACCGAGGACGGCAGGATGAAGGGAAACATCGTAAGCCCGACGGTGGCGATGATGCCGAAAATCGCGAGCGAACTGGACAGCAGTGCCAGGACTTCCCTGCGGGCCCTGAAAAGGATGAAAGCGAAGAGCGGGAAGACGAGACCAAGCGCCGGCGCCAGCATCATCCACGGATGTGCCGCATAGTTGGCAAACCAGACACCACCCGCAACCTCGACCGTCTTGGACAGCGGGTTGGAGGGACCATCGGTCACGACTTCAGAGGTGAAGCGATAACCATCGACCCCGAGCCAGAGAAAGACACCGCCGAGCGCGAAAAGAACTGTGGTCGCAAGGGCCGCAATGCTGCCGAAACTGCGCGCACGGGCAGCCACCGGACCTTCGGTCTTCAGCACCAACCAGGCCGCACCATGCATTACCAGCATGGAGACGGAAACGAGGCCGCAAAGAAGGGCATAGGGGTTCAGAAGCTCGAACAGCGTCGTGCCGTCGTAGAAAATCCTGAGGTCGTCGTTAAAGTGGAAGGGAACACCCTGCAGCACGTTGCCGATCGCCACGCCAAAGATCAGCGCCGGCACGAAGCCGCCGACGAACAGGGCCCAGTCCCAGCCGCTGCGCCATGCCGGGCTCTCGCGCTTGGAGCGATATTTGAAACCGACCGGCCGCAGGATCAGCGCGAACAGGGTGGCAAACATCGCCAGATAGAAACCTGAAAACGAAACCGCATAAAGCGGCGGCCAGGCGGCAAAGATCGCACCGCCGCCAAGGATCAGCCACACCTGGTTGCCTTCCCAGACCGGGCCGATGGAATTGATGACGACACGGCGCTCGATATCCGTCTTCGCCACGAAGGGCAGCAGCGCACCCGTGCCAAGATCGAAACCACCCGTCACGGCAAAACCGATAAGCAATACGCCGAGCAGCAGCCACCAGATGACGCGAAGGATTTCATAGTCGATGAGTTGATGCAGGATCATGATATCTTACTCCGCAGCGACGAGTTTTTCAGGAACGAGCGGTGCCTCCGGCTCATGGTCCGGATCCGGCCCCTTGCGGATCGCCTTCAGCATCAGCCCCATTTCGACGATGAACAGCACCGTGTAGATGGCGATGAAACATAAAAGCGTAATCAGGACAGTCGAAGCGCTGAGGCTGGAGACGGCAGCGGCTGTTGGCAGCACACCCTCGATGATCCATGGCTGGCGGCCGAATTCGGCGACCACCCAGCCCATTTCGGCGGCAATCCACGGCAGCGGAACGGCAAAGACCGCCACCTTCAGCAACAGCGGATAATGATCCAGCCGGCGGCGGGCCGAGAGATAGAAGAAGGTCGCCGTCAAAAGGATGAAGAACATGCCGAGGCCGACCATGATGCGGAACGACCAGAACAGCGTCGGCACATGCGGGATGGTATCAGCCGCAGCTTTCGCGATCTGCTCTTCGCTCGCCTGACGCGGATCGTCGACATAGCGTTTCAACAGCAGCGCGTAACCAAGCTCGTGGCCGACTTCGGCGAAGGTGCCGCGCACCTCTTCCGGCAGCTGTGCGCCCTTGCCGGTGGCGCGTATCTGCATCAGCGCGTCATAGGCCTTGATACCGTCGCGGATGCGGGTCTTTGCCTGCTCGACAAGATCGTTGATGCCTGGGATTTGCGTATCAAGCGAACGGGTGCCGATGAGGCCCATCACCCATGGGATTTTGACCGCAAAATGCGTCTCGCGCGCTTCCTGATCCGGAAAGCCGATGGCGGTGAAGGGGGCGGGCGCCGGCTCGGTTTCCCACATTGCTTCGATGGAGGCGAGCTTCATCTTCTGGTGTTCTGTCGAGAGATAACCGCTTTCGTCCCCCAGCACGACGACCGAAAGCGCGGACGCCAGACCGAAGGAGGCGGCAACCGTCATCGACCGCTTAGCGAGATCGACGTGGCGGCCTTTCAGCACATACCAGGCGGAGACGCCGAGCACGAAGATGGAGGCCGTCACGTAGCCGGCTGAAACCGTGTGCACGAATTTCGCCTGCGCCACCGGGTTGAACAGGACCGCGAAGAAGTCAGTCACTTCCATGCGCATGGTCTGGGGATTGAAGGCGGAACCGGTCGGGTTCTGCATCCAGCCATTGGCGATCAAGATCCACAGCGCCGAAAAATTCGAGCCGATCGCCACGCACCATGTCGCGACGAGGTGGCCGAGTTTCGACAGCTTGTCCCAGCCGAAAAAGAACAGGCCGACGAAGGTGGCCTCCAGAAAGAAGGCCATCATGCCCTCGATCGCCAGCGGGGCGCCGAAGATATCGCCGACATAGTGACTGTAATAACTCCAGTTCATGCCGAACTGGAATTCCATGACGATGCCGGTGGAAACACCGAGCACGAAATTGATGCCGAACAGGGTGCCCCAGAATTTCGTCATCTGCCGCCAGATCGTGCGGCCGGTCATGACATAGACCGTTTCCATGATGGCGATCACCACCGACAGCCCGATCGTCAGGGGAACGAACAGGAAGTGATATAAAGCCGTCACTGCAAATTGCAGGCGCGACAGCGCCACTATGTCGAGTTCCATAGTCTTACCCACCTTTTCCGGAAGGCCGGCCTTCCATTTTCAAAACGACGCCGGCTCTCAAAAAATCTCAGTCCGGGCGCAGTGTCTCAAGCACTACGCCGTATTCCAGGGTACCGCTTTGACATTCATCAAACTGGCGTCCCTCTCTCAGCACGATGATACGATCGGCAAATTCCGCCTCGCGGCGATTATGGGTGATCATCAAGACAGTCTTTCCCTCTACCCTCGCGAAAAGCCGGCCGAGCACATCCCGGGCGGTCTCGCCATCCAGCCCTTCCGTCACCTCGTCGAGAAGCCAGAGCGGCCTGTCGGCAAGCAGGAAACGGGCAAGCGCCAGTCGGCGCGACTGGCCGCCGGAAAGACCCTGCCCGGCCTCGCCGAGCTTCGTTTCCAGCCGTTTCGGCAAGGTTCTGACGTGTTCGGCAAGCCCGGCCGCCTCGAGCGCCTCCCACAACTCAACCCCCGTTGCCGCAGGTTTTGCCAGCCGCAGATTGTCAGCGATGCTGTCACGGAAAAGCTGGCTGCGCTGCGTCATCAGGGTGGACGGCAAGGCACGGACCGAGCCCGCAGCCGGGTGCAACTCGCCCGCCACCAGCTGGATGAGGCTCGTCTTGCCCGCACCGCTTGCACCGACGATCGCGACCCGTTCCCCGCAGGCGATTGCAAGGTTGATATTCGTCAGGACCGGATGCTCGTTCCCTTCCCGCTCCAGACGCACGCCTCTAAGCTCCGCCGCGATGCCACTCGCGGGTAATGCGGGACAGTGCGCCTCGGCCGTTGCAGAAAGGCGCGGCGCAATACGCCTTGCGGAAAACAGCGTACGGCCCAGCTCCATCGCCCCGCGGCGAAGCGCCGTGAAAGGCTCCAGCGCAGCGAAACAGACCAGCAGTCCGAGTGCGGCGGCCGGTGCGCTCCCCGCCCCATGCTCCACCAGACAGGCCATGCCGAGAAGGGCGGCGCTCAAGAGAATGGCCGCTGAAAGACCAAAGGAAAAGCCGGCATTGGTCTCGATGCGGTTGAGGCTGTCATCACAGGCAGCGAGATAGTCATCCGCGCGCTTTACCGCGGCCACCTGCGCGGAAAGCCGGCCCGTGGTCAGCAGCTCCGTCTGTCCGCTCACCAGATCGGCCGTGCGGGCGCGCAACGCCTCGAGCCCGATGGCCCGCCGGCGCGAGAATTTTTCCGCTTTCAAGGCAGAGCGCGCAGAAATCCCGAGCCCCGCTGCAATAAGGAAGGTTGCCGCCAGCACGCCGGCAAGCGGATGCAGGAAAGCAAGCCCGAAGCCGGTCACGAGCGCGGCAAGGATGGCGACGGCAGCGGGAACCAGAACGCGCAGATAAAGCGAATCCAGCGCATCGATATCCGCCGTCAGCCGGTTCAGCAGGCGCGCGGGCCGCGCCTCCAGAGATTTCGCCGCCTGCGGTGCGGCAAAACCGCGAAACAGTTTCTCCCGAAGAGCCGCAAGCACGGAAAGCGTGGCTTCGTGGGTCGTCATGCGCTCGCCATACCGGGCGGCGGTGCGCGCCAGCGCCAGAAGGCGAATGGCTGCCGAAGGGGCAAAGACATCGAAAGCGAAGGCCGTCGCCGGTAGCAGGCCGGCAATGGCCGTCGCGGTGATGAACCAGCCGGACACGCCGAGAAGACCGATGCCCGCCAGAACAGTCGTGACCGCCAGAACCGCGCCCGCAAGCAACATGCCGCGCCGTGTCGACCAGAACAGGGCGATGACGGGTCTCAATATGGCAAAACGCGCGATCATGGCTGCCCCCTCGAATGGATCGCCGTCATATCCACGATCCTGTCCATGCGTGCCGCAAGTACCGGATCATGGGTCGCGACGATCAATGTCCTGCCCTTTGCCAGTTGCAGCAGGTTATCCGTGACGAGAGCAGCCGTTTCCCGGTCGAGATGCGCGGTCGGCTCATCGGCCAGAACAAGCTGCGTTGCCGGATCGGCGAAAGCGCGCGCTATGGCGAGCCGCACCGCCTCCCCGCCCGAAATGCCATTTCCGCCGTCTCCGATCTGCAAATGCCGGCGCGCCTGCGTCAATCCATCCAGTCCGGTGCGGTGCAGGACCTCTTCCACCATGGCCTCGCTGACCGCCAAGCGGCCAAAACCAATATTCGCCTTCATGGACGCGGCAAAAAAGAATGGCTTCTGACTGACCCAGCCGATCGTTCCGCGCAGCCCATCAGCCGTTGCGTCATCAAGCGTGACGCCGCCGATCCTGATTACGCCCTCACCCGCCTCGGCCAGCCCGGCAATCAAGGAGAGTATAGTGGATTTGCCACAACCGGAAGCCCCAAGAATCGCAACTCTCTCGCCCTGCTGAACCGTCAGGTTGAAATTCCGGATGACAGGCGGAGCATTCGGGTAAGCGAAGGAAAGGTTTTCCATCTCCAGCAGGCCGGGTGTCGAAGATGGCGCGCGCACCACATCCGCGCCCTCACCCACGATGGCAGCACCGCCGGCCGTTAATGTGGCGAGCGCATTAAGTGACGCCTCGCCGGCCGCGCGGTCGTGCCAGACGGCGGAGAGTTCGCGCAATGGCTCGAAAAAAGCGGGTGCAAGCAGCAGGATGAAGAGGCCTTCGGCCAGCGTAAGCTTTTCGCCCCACGCGCCGAAATCGAGAAAACCGAGCAGGTGGAAACCGATATAAACGGCGGTCATGGCAACGCCGATCGCCGCAAAAAGCTCCAGCACGGCGGAGGAGAGGAAGGCGATCCTCAGAACGGCCATCGTCCGCTTCTTGAGGTTCTGCGCATCGGCATCGAGGCGCGCCGCCGTCAGGTCAACGGCCTTGAGCGTGCGGATCGTTTCCAGCCCGCGCAGCCGATCGAGCAGGAAGGCGTTGATGTTGCCCGTCTCGGCCAGCTGCTTTTCACTGGCGGCCTTTGCCTGCCAGCCGATCAGGGCCATGAAAAGCGGGATGGTGGGCATGGCGAGCAGAAGCACAAGCGCCGCAATCCAGCTAAAGGGCAGGATGGCGAGCACGAAAACCAGGGGAACGATGGTGGCTTTCATGCGCGCCGGCTGGAACCGGGAAAGATAGGGCACCAGCGCTTCCGCAGCCTCCGCCACGATACCTGCCGCCTCACCCGAGGCCGTGCGCGACAGATCGAGCGGGGAAACCTTCGCCACGGCCTGCAACGCCTCGAACCGCCGCTGCGAAAGTGCTGCGCGCGCGGCCCGGAAGGACAGCCGCGCCGCGACTTTTTCCAGCCACGCCTTGAGAAGCCCGAGGATAAGGACCGCAACGGCGGCCGGCACGATCGCCATCATCGGCTCGCCATCGGCAATTTTTCCAACTGAAAAGGCCAGCAGGCCCGCCTGCGGCAGCCAGAGCAGCGCCGGCAGCACATGCAGCAGGGCGACGGATCTGCCAACCGCGGGCGCATGTTGCGTTTTTACCGCGGTCTTGTCGGGGGCAACGTTGCGCCGGGCTCGACCGAAGAACCGCCTTTGCCCGGCACCGGGCACGGGACAGTCTGCGGCATCACCATCGGCCGAACGGGGGATTTGTGCGGACATGGTCACGACCGATCACCCTTTCTTCTTCGTGCCGCGGGGTCTTGCAAGCGAGACGATCTTGTCTTTCGCCTCCAGAAGCTTCGTGACCTTGGAACCGAGCGCCAGAAGCGAGGCCAGCCTCTCCGTCTCCAGCCGCTTCACATCGTCATACCAGCCGGTAAGCTGCTCGATCAGCGTCTTCATCTCGTCGATCCGCCTTTGCGCATGCCGCTCATCTTCGTTTTCCGGCGTCTCCATCAGGATTTCGCGCAGCACGCTGAGCGTGGGATCGATCTCGCGCTTTTTCCGCTCCTCGGCGAGCGTGCGCAGAATCTGCCAGACATCATCAGGCGTCGTGAAAAAATCGCGCCTGTCACCGGGGAAGTGCTTGAGAATTGCAAGGTTCCACGCCTGAAGCTCCTTGAGGCTCATCGACACGTTGGAACGGGAAATGCCAAGCGCCTCGACGATCTCGTCCGCACAGAGAGGCTGCGGCGAAATGTAAAGCAAAGCATAGACCTGGCCGACGGTACGGTTGATTCCCCAGCGGCTGCCCATCTCGCCAAAATGCAGCACGAAGGACTGAACGAGCGGTGACAGGCTGGTTGGCATTTCTTCACTTCCTGAATTTTCAGTAATTTCTGAAATTTCGATAACGCAAAAAACCGCAGGCAGCAAATCACCTTTTTGACCTGCGTCAAAATGTGCAAACCGGTGGGGCAGATCGGCAAAGGACGGTCAGGGTCGCCAAATATGAGACTGGAATCCCCGGCATCATAGCGGATTGCGCTGCTTGAGGCCGCGGCCTCATCGCAAATCCATGATATCGGTAACAGCGCCGCTGGATCGCGCCACGCCCAAAACCATGCATAAAAAATCGGCGGCGGAATTATCCGCCACCGATTGAAAATAGCTAATCACTGTCCGCAGCAAATGCGCTTAGGAAAAGGCGATCTGCACCTTCATGGCGCGGCTGCGATCCGAGGCGAATTCGAAGGCCGAGATGGCGTCGGCAAGATCGACGGTCTGGGTGATGAAGGGTTTGACGTCGATCAGGCCCTTGCGCATCAGCTCGACGCCGGTGGCGAATTCCTCGTGGAAGCGAAAGGAACCACGCAGGTCGAGTTCCTTGGCTGTGATCGCCATCATCGGCAGGCTCATATCGCCGCCGAGCCCGAGCTGGACGATGATGCCGCGCGGCCGCAGTGCCGTAATGCCGCCGGCAAGCGCCACGGCCGCACCCGAGCATTCATAGAGAATGTCGAAGGTTCCCTTGTTTGCACCATAAGCGGCGAGCGCATCGGGCTCATCCTTGCTGTTGATGACACGGTCCGCCCCCGCTTCACGCGCCTTGCCGAGCGTGAAATCGGAAAGGTCGGTGGCGACGATTTCAGCAGCACCCGCCCGGCGCGCAGCCAGAATGGAGAGAATGCCGATGGGGCCGCAACCCGTGACGAGCACACGTTTTCCCAGCAAATCGCCGGCCCGGCGTGTGGCATGCAGCGTCACCGCCAGCGGTTCCGCCATGGCGGCTTCCCCGGCGCTGAGACCATCGGCCGGCACGCATTGCAGGGCGTCCGCCACCAGAATTTCCCGGAACGCGCCCTGAATATGCGGGAAAGGCATGGCGCTGCCATAAAACCGCATGTTGAGGCACTGATTGTGCAGACCCTCCTGGCAGAAGCGGCAGGTTCGGCATGGGCGCGACGGCGAAACCGCCACCAGACCGCCGATCTTCAGCCCCTCAACGCCTTCGCCCAGTTCCTCGATGACGGCGGAAACCTCATGGCCCAGCACCATGGGTTCACGAAGCCGCACGGCGCCGAAACCGCCATGATTGTAATAATGCAGATCACTGCCGCAGATCCCGCCCCTCGCCAGACGGAGCCGCACCTCGCCCGGACCCGGCTTTTCCTCCGGCCGGTCTTCGATGCGCACATCCTTTGCCCCGTGGGCGACAATCGCTTTCATGACAACTCCCGTTCAAGCGCCCGCCACTGCGGCGCATAAAATTCCGCATCCAAATTGCTGCCACAAGGCGGACCTTGACCCGCCTTGCCAGTTCGCCACCCGCCCGATACGTACCGAAAACGGGCGCGCCAGCCTTGACATCCGCCCTCAAACGGATGAATGTTATCGGTAACATATATCTTCAAGAATGCAATGTCGAGAGACTGGAGGAAACAGTGGGCCTTAATTTGTTCGATCTTTCCGGCCGCCGCGCCCTGATCACGGGTTCGTCCCAGGGCATCGGTTTCGCGCTGGCGCAAGGGCTTTCGGAAGCCGGGGCGGAAGTGGTGCTGAACGGGCGCGACGAAGCGAAGCTGAAAGCCGCCGCTGCCGGCATCAAGGGCGCGAGAACACTTGCCTTCGACGCCACAGATCATGGCGCGGTGCGCGAGGCTATCGACCGCTTCGAGGCGGAGGTTGGCGCGATCGACATTCTCGTCAACAATGCCGGCATGCAGCACCGCACGCCGCTCGAGGATTTTCCGGCCGATGCCTTCGAGCGCCTGCTGCAAACCAACATCGCCTCGGTATTCCACGTCGGACAGGCCACCGCGCGCCACATGATTTCGCGCGGGCGCGGCAAGATCATCAATATCGCCAGCGTTCAGACAGCACTTGCCCGCCCCGGCATCGCACCCTACACCGCCACCAAGGGCGCCGTCGGCAATCTGACTAAGGGCATGGCGACGGACTGGGCAAAATATGGCCTGCAGTGCAATGCCATAGCACCCGGTTATTTCGATACCCCGCTAAACGCCGCCCTTGTCGCAGACGAGACGTTTTCGGCCTGGCTTGAAAAGCGCACGCCGGCCGGACGCTGGGGCAAGGTGGAAGAGCTTGTCGGCGCCTGCATTTTCCTGTCGTCCGACGCCTCGTCCTTCGTGAACGGCCATATTCTCTACGTCGACGGCGGCATCACCGCCTCGCTTTAAAATGCCGTTTCCGGATGGTGGGCCACGGCCGCCATCCGGATGCGACCTGACGATACCACGACACTTTGGGAGGAGGCCGTGAACAGCATGACCGAGAAGAATAAAGTCGCCCTCATCGGCGCGGGCGCCATGGGCGGCGCGATCGGCACACGGCTGGTGGAAACCGGCAATCACCTGACGGTTTTCGATCTGGATGCGGAAAAGGTCGCGGCGCTGACAAGCCTTGGTGCGGAGAGCGCTCGCACGGCGGCAGAGGCGGCCGCGGTTTCCGACGTGGTCATCCTCAGCCTCAACTCGCCGAAAATTGTTCGCATCGCCGTCTTCGGCAAGGATGGCGTGGCGGCAGGGGCAAAAGCCGGCACGCTGATTATCGACATGTCCTCCATCGACCCGGAAGCAACCAAGGAACTGGCGGCTGACGCCGCTGAAAAGGGCCTGCGCTGGGTGGATAGCCCGCTTTCGGGCGGCGCACCCAAGGCGCTCATCGGGCAATTGACGCTGATGGCTGGCGGCAGCGAGAAGGATGTGGCCGATGCCCATCGCGTGCTGCAGCATGTCGCCAGCAACTACACCCATATGGGCCCCTGTGGCGCCGGGCAGACAACCAAGCTCATCAATCAGGTTCTGTGCGGCCTGAACTTCCTTGCGGTGGCGGAAGCAACGCAGCTCGCGCTGGATGCCGGCGTCGATGCCGCCAAGATACCGCAGGCGCTGAAGGGCGGCCGCGCCGATAGCGCCATCCTTCAGGAATACATGCCACGCTATGTGGCGAAGGATTACCGCCGCACCGGCCGCATCGATAATATGGTCAAGGACCTGAACGGCGCGCAGGATCTCGCCCGGCGCACCAACACGGCCATGCCGCTGACGGCGGTTTGCGCCGAGGTGCATCGCATGCTGACGGCGGCGGGGCTCGGCGGAGAAGACCAGGCGGCGCTGATGGAATTTTTCAGCGGCGCAAAACGAACCTTCCCTGACTGATTTTCATGGCGAGCGCCACGGATGTGTGCGGCGCATCATAGCCATTGCGAAATGTCGCTGCAGCGAAGATGATCGGGCGAATCGGCGAGGCAATCGGCCCGGCCGTCGCAGATGCGTGCATGCAAAGGACAATTCCCGATGACCATTTCCGCAACAGGCACGGGGATTGCCGGTCTGACCGTTTCCGGCAACGGTTTTTGCGCCGAGATCGCTTATGAGGGCGCAACGCTTCTCAGCTGGCGACCGCTCTCTGCCGATGGCGAAAACGGCGAGGATCTGGTTGACGGATATCTGACAGCCGCGGAATTGCAGTCGCAGAACGGCGTGAGAAACGGCATTCTTGCACCCTTCACCAACCGCATTCCGCAAGGCCGATATGATTTCGGCGGCGAAACGCACCACATCGAGCCGGTGCTTGACCATGAAGACCTTGTTTTCCACGGCTTCGCCCGCGCCCTGCCCTTTGTTCTCGACCAGTCCTTCGAGGAAAATGGCGCGCAAATTCTTGTGTTCCGGACGGAAATCGCGCCTGGCGATTTCAAGGGTTACCCCTATCGGCTCACCATCGAGGTGGAGTATCGCTTTGCCGGCCACGACGTCACCATCGACATACGCGGCACCAATCGCGGCGACCAGCCTTTGCCTTTCGCCGCCGGCTGGCATCCCTATTTCCGCCTGCCCGGTTCGACCTCCATCGACGACCTTCTTCTCACGCTGCCCTCGCGAACCGCGATCGAAACGGACGACAATCTCATTCCCCTGCGGGATCAGCAGGGCGGCATCGTCACACGGGACGACACCCGCTTTCTTTATGCGCCGCTATCCGGTCATGTAGCGGATGTCTGCTTCACCGATCTGATCGCATCCGAAAACGGACTTTGCGAGACGCGGTTAGAAAACCGGCATAACGGTTCGAGCCTCACGGTCTGGCAGGAGCGTGGCCACATGCATGTCTTCACCGGCGATACGCTCGCCCGCGACAGGCGGCGATCCATCGCACTCGAACCGGTGGAAACGCCCACCAATGCCTTCAACCACGGGGAACTCGCCGCTGCAATTACCTTGCAACCGGGCGAGACGCGCAGCTTCCGCTTCGGCGTCCGTTTTGAGGCGGGCCGCTGAGAGGAGCTCGATGGTCCCTCAGATATGCGTCGTCGGCAGCGACGAAGACAGCTTCACCGTTTCCATGGAGATATAGGCGGACATGTCGTAAAGCTGGACGCGGCGCAGGATCTGTTTGTAGACCGTGTCGTAATATTCGACATTCGGCAGCACCAGTTTCAGAATATAGTCGAAATTGCCGGTCAGCCGGTGAACCTCGACGATCTCAGGTATCGTGCTGACGGCAGCATGGAACCTGTCCAGCCAGTCTTCCGCATGCAGGCCCGTCCTCACGAGTAGAAAAACCGTGGTCGGAAGGTTGATCTTCCGCCGGTCAAGCAGCGCCATCGTGCCCGTTACATAGCCCTCCGTGCGCAATCGCGTGATACGGCGCGAACAGGCGGATAACGACAGGGAAACCTGCTCCGCAATGTCGGCGAGCGGCGTTTCGGCATTTTCCTGGAGAATCGCAAGGATTCGGCGGTCGCGATCATCAATCATCCGGAAAGAATGCACAGGTTAACGCAACAACGCAAGAATTTTGCAGAGTTTTCTCAAATTGCGCCTCGCACTTGCATATGCAGCCTGAAATCCCCGAAAAAACGCACGCCGTTTTCGTGGCGGCGATGGCATTCTTGTCTTCAATCAAACTCGATAAGGGGAAACTTATGAAACGCATCGGCCTGATCGGCGGCATGAGCTGGGAATCCACCGCAACCTATTACCGCATGATCAACGAGGCCGTGCGCGACAGCCGCGGCGGTCTGGTCTCGGCCGATATCATCATGCATTCGCTCGATTTTTCCGAGGTTGTCGCCCTTCAGAAGGCTGACCGCTGGGATGAAGCGGGCGCGCTGCTGGGCGCTGCCGGTGCGCGCCTTGCCAATGCCGGTGCCGATTGTGTGCTGATCTGCACCAACACCATGCATCTCGTTGCGGACACGGTTGAGAAAATGTCGGGCGTCGCCCTGATCGACATCATCGACGAAACGGCGGCCGCCCTGAAGGCGGACGGGCGTCGCAAGCCGCTGCTGCTCGCCACCCGCTACACGATGGAACATGGCTTCTATACCGACCGGATGCGCCAGCATGGTGTGGACGTGGTCGTGCCCGAAGCGGACGACCGCGCTGCGATCCATGACATCATTTTCGGCGAACTGTGCCAGGGCGAAATCAAGTCCTGCTCGCGCGAACGCTACCTTGCCGTCATCGAAAAGGCCCGTGCACTGGGCGTCGATTCCGTCATTCTCGGCTGCACGGAAATTTCCCTGCTGATCGATCCCGATACGCTGCCGCTGCCGGGGTATGATTCGACCGCCATTCACGCGAAGGCCGCCGTCGACTTCGCGCTCGGAGACAAGGCATTCGACAGAGCCGCATGAATGTGCCGCCTTTTTGCCTATTCCGGTAAACCTGTCTGGCTCGACAGCCTGCTGATCGAGCCGGAAGCATCATTGGTAAGCCAGTCCATGGCCGCACGGGAAGCAAAAACCGTCGTCAACGGCGATGGCTGCGGCCTTGGCTGGTATGGCGAACGGGGAACGCCCGGCGTCTTTCGCGACACCCGGCCCGCCTGGTCCGATGCCAATCTGGCCGCGCTCTGCCAGCAATTGCGCTCCGGCATGTTCATGGCCCATGTCCGCTCCGCCACGTCAGGCGAGGTATCCCGTGCCAATTGCCATCCCTTTGCGCATGGCCAATATCTGTTCATGCATAACGGCCAGATCGGCGGTTACGAGCAGATCCGGCGCGACATCGATTCCCTTATCCCGGACGATATCTACGCATCCCGGCGCGGCACCGGCGACAGCGAAGCCATTTTCCTGATTGCCGCCGGCCTTGGTCTCGATGCGGATCCGGTTCGCGCCATTTCTACCGCGCTGCGCCTCTGCCAGGAAAAGATGGTTGCGGCGGGCGTGTCTTCGGCTCTGCGCTTCAGCGCGGTGCTGATGGATGGCGATTGCGTGCATGCCTTCCGCTGGTCGAGCGACGACAAACCACCGACCCTCTACTGGCGCGGGTTGGAAGAGGGCATTGCGTTGAGTTCCGAACCCTTTTCCTTCGATTGCACTCCCTGGTGCGCCGTTCCACCCAACACCAGCGTGACGATCCGCGCAGGCGAAATGGTGGCGCAGCCTTTTTGCCTGGGGTGAACACGTTAATATCGCCCGGTTTCGCGCAGCAGCCGCCGGGGATCGGTGCGGCTGCGGCGAACACCCATTTATTTTCATTGAATTTTTGCAGCCGCGAAGGCTAGTGTGTGGTTCAGGGCATCAGGCCGGAACCCATGCGCGGTTTTCGACCCGGTGTTTAAACATGATAATTGAGCGAAACAGATTTCAGGACCGGTGAACCATTTATAAAGTGTTGCAGCCTCTTTCCCTTTTTTGAACGATGCCCGGCATCGCAACGACCACGCGAACCTTTTCGGTAACGGCGGATAAAGGGCCGGCAATGCCTTCGGCGATCCTTGGGACGCGGAAGAAAAAGTCTTATTTTTCATAATCCTAAGCCGTTCAACTTTCCGTAAAAATTGCTGTTGCCACACCTCCATATCGATGCATAAACTGGCATCAGCAAAGGCAACACGGATCGACCTCTCAGACCCTCTCCTCCCACCAAGGTGCTGACCGACCAATGATCAATAATCTTACCGCCGCCGATCTTCCCCGCCCCGCCCCGCGCAGTTCCAACCCGGAAATCATGGCCGCGGAAATCATCGAGCGACTGACCTACCGCATCGGCAAGGACGTCAAGGTTGCGAAACCGCACGACTGGCTGACCGCAACCATCCTCGTCGTGCGCGACCGCATCATCGACAAATGGATGGCATCCACCCGCAAGGCCTATGCCGACAATTCCAAGCGCGTTTATTATCTGTCGCTGGAATTCCTGATCGGCCGCCTGATGCGCGACGCCATCTCCAATATCGGGCTGATGCATGAAATCCGCGATGCGCTGTCCTCGCTCGGCGTCGATCTCGACGTGATTGCCGGTCTTGAGCCGGATGCCGCACTTGGCAATGGCGGCCTCGGCCGCCTCGCCGCCTGTTTCATGGAATCCATGGCGACCGTCGACATTCCCGCCTATGGTTATGGCATCCGTTACGTGCACGGCCTCTTCCGCCAGCAGATGGCGGATGGATGGCAGGTGGAACTGCCGGAAACCTGGCTGGCGCATGGCAATCCCTGGGAGTTCGAACGCCGCGAAAGCTCCTATGAAATCGGCTTCGGCGGATCGGTGGAGACGATCGGCGGATATGAAGACCCGCAGCGTTTCGTCTGGAAACCGGCCGAACGTGTGATCGCCATGGCCTATGACACCCCGGTCGTCGGCTGGCGCGGCACCCGCGTCAACACGTTGCGGTTATGGTCTGCGCAGCCTATCGACCCCATTCTCTTGGCCGCCTTTAATGCCGGCGACCATATCGGCGCATTGCGCGAGAGCAACAAGGCGGAAAGCCTGACGCGGGTTCTCTACCCTGCGGACGCGACCCCGGCCGGGCAGGAACTGCGCCTGCGGCAAGAGTTCTTCTTCTCCTCCGCCTCGCTGCAGGACATTCTGCGCCGCCATCTCCAGCAATATCCTGACTTCACCTCGTTGCCGGACAAGGTCTCGATTCAGCTCAACGATACCCATCCGGCCATTTCCATCTGTGAAATGATACGGCTGCTCTGCGATGTGCACGGTCTTGAATTCGACGAGGCCTGGAGGATCACCCAGGGCACCTTCTCCTACACCAACCACACGCTTCTGCCCGAAGCGCTGGAAAGCTGGCCGGTGCCGCTGCTCGAGCGTCTTCTTCCAAGACATATGCAGATCGTCTACGCGATCAACGCCAATACGCTGCTCTTTGCCCGCAAGGAAAAGAAGATGGCGGATCAGCAGATCCGCTCGATCTCGCTGATCGATGAAGGCGGCGAGCGCCGTGTGCGCATGGGCAATCTCGCTTTCATCGGCTCGCATTCCATCAATGGCGTTTCGGCGCTTCATACTGAGTTGATGAAGGAAACGGTTTTTGCCGACCTGCACAGCCTCTATCCTGAACGGATCAACAACAAGACCAACGGCATCACCCCGCGCCGCTGGCTGATGCAGTGCAACCCCGGCCTCACCGGGTTGATCCGGGAAGCGATCGGCGACGATTTCCTCGACGATGCGGAAAAGCTCATCGCGCTCGACCGTTTCGCCGACGATGCCGGTTTCCGTGAGAAATTCGCTGAAGTGAAGCGCCTGAACAAGGTGCGCCTCGCCAACACCGTGGCACAGCGCATGGGCATCCGCGTCGATCCTTCGGCCATGTTCGACATCCAGATCAAGCGCATCCACGAATATAAGCGCCAGCTTCTGAACCTTATCGAAACGGTGGCGCTTTACGACCAGATCCGTTCCCACCCGGAACTGGATTGGGTGCCGCGCGTTAAGTTCTTCGCAGGCAAGGCGGCGCCGAGTTATCACAACGCGAAGCTGATCATCAAGCTTGCCAACGATATTGCCCGGGTCATCAACAACGACCCGGCCGTGCGCGGGCTTCTGAAGGTGGTGTTTATTCCGAACTACAACGTCTCGCTTGCGGAAATCATGGTTCCCGCCGCCGATCTTTCCGAACAGATTTCGACCGCCGGCATGGAAGCGTCCGGCACCGGCAACATGAAATTTGCCCTGAACGGCGCGCTCACCATCGGCACGCTCGATGGCGCGAATGTGGAAATGCTCGAACATGTCGGCGCTGACAACATCGTCATCTTCGGCATGACGGCGGAAGAAGTCTCCAGGGCTCGCGCCGAAGGCCATAATCCCCGCGCCATCATCGAAGGGTCTGCGGAATTGTCGCAGGCGCTGTCATCAATCGCGTCGGGTGTGTTTTCACCGGATGACCGTTCGCGGTTTTCCGCCCTGATGGATGGCATCTACAACAGCGACTGGTTCATGGTGGCTGCCGATTTCGACGCCTATGCCGATGCACAGCGCAAGGTGGACGCGATCTGGAGCGATCAGGATAGCTGGAACACGAAAGCAGTGCGCAACACGGCGCGTATGGGCTGGTTCTCGTCCGACAGGACGATCCGCCAATATGCCACCGAGATCTGGAGAGCCTGATGAAAAAACCGCTCAATTCGGCCGAAGAGAAAAAGACTGGCGACATCACGAAGGCTGAAATCGAGGCGATCAAGAGCGGTTTGCACTCCAATCCCTTTGCCCTTCTCGGCGTTCACGAAACGCCGGAAGGGTTTTCCGCCCGCTGTTTCATTCCCGGTGCCGAGGAGGTTTCCGTCCTGACGCTGGACGGAAATTTCGTGGGCGAATTAAAGCAGATCGATCCGGACGGTTTTTTCGAAGGCCGGATCGATCTTTCAAAGCGCCAGCCGGTGCGTTACCGCGCCTGTCGCGATGATGCCGAATGGGCGGTTACCGACCCTTACAGCTTCGGCCCGGTTCTTGGCCCCATGGACGATTATTTCGTACGCGAGGGCTCGCATCTGCGGCTATTCGACAGGATGGGCGCGCATCCGCTGAAGCTCGAGGGCGTCGAAGGTTTCCACTTCGCCGTCTGGGCTCCCAATGCGCGGCGCGTTTCCGTGGTCGGCGATTTCAACAATTGGGACGGTCGCCGGCATGTGATGCGCTTCCGCAAGGATACCGGCATCTGGGAAATCTTCGCGCCTGACGTCTATGCCGGCTGCGCCTACAAATTCGAAATCCTCGGTGCGAACGGCGAGCTTCTGCCGCTTAAGGCCGACCCCTATGCGCGGCGCGGTGAATTGCGGCCGAAGAACGCTTCCGTCACTGCGCCGGAATTGACGCAGAAATGGGAAGACCAGGCCCATCGCGAACATTGGGCACAGGTGGACCAGCGCCGCCAGCCGATCAGCATCTATGAGGTGCATGCCGGTTCCTGGCAGCGCCGCGAGGACGGCACTTTCCTCAGCTGGGACGAGCTGGCCGCGCAACTCATTCCCTATTGCACGGATATGGGCTTCACTCATATCGAGTTCCTGCCGATTACCGAACATCCCTATGATCCCTCCTGGGGTTACCAGACGACCGGCCTTTACGCCCCGACCGCCCGTTTCGGCGATCCGGAAGGTTTTGCGCGTTTCGTCAATGGCGCCCACAAGGTCGGCATAGGTGTTCTGCTGGACTGGGTTCCCGCGCACTTCCCCACCGACGAGCACGGGCTGCGCTGGTTCGACGGCACGGCGCTTTACGAACATGCCGATCCGCGTCAGGGTTTTCATCCCGACTGGAACACGGCCATCTATAATTTCGGCCGCATCGAGGTGATGTCCTACCTCATCAACAATGCGCTTTATTGGGCCGAGAAATTCCATCTCGACGGCCTGCGTGTCGATGCAGTCGCCTCGATGCTCTATCTCGATTATTCCCGCAAGGAAGGCGAGTGGATCCCCAACGAATATGGCGGGCGCGAAAACCTCGAATCCGTTCGTTTCCTGCAGAAGATGAATTCCCTGGTCTACGGCACTCATCCGGGCGTCATGACGATTGCAGAGGAATCCACCTCCTGGCCGAAAGTGTCCCAGCCGGTTCACGAGGGCGGGCTTGGTTTCGGCTTCAAATGGAACATGGGCTTCATGCACGACACGCTGAGTTATTTCTCGCGTGAGCCGGTGCACCGCAAATTCCACCATCAGGAACTGACCTTCGGGTTGCTTTACGCCTTCACCGAAAATTTCGTGCTGCCGCTTTCCCATGACGAGGTGGTGCACGGCAAGGGATCGCTGATCGCCAAGATGTCCGGCGACGACTGGCAGAAATTCGCCAATCTCCGGTCCTATTACGGCTTCATGTGGGGTTATCCCGGCAAGAAGCTGCTGTTCATGGGGCAGGAGTTCGCCCAGTGGAGCGAATGGAGCGAAAAGGGATCGCTCGACTGGAACCTTCGCCAATATCCGATGCATGAAGGCATGCGCCGCCTCGTGCGCGATCTCAACCTCACCTATCGATCCAAAGCCGCCCTGCACGCCCGTGACTGCGAACCCGACGGCTTCCGCTGGCTTGTCGTCGATGATCACGAGAATTCCGTCTTCGCCTGGCTGCGCACGGCGCCTGGTGAAAAACCGGTGGCGGTCATCTGCAATCTCACCCCGGTCTACCGGGAGAACTATTATGTGCCGCTCCCTGTTGCGGGGCGGTGGAGGGAGATTCTCAACACCGATGCCGAAATTTATGGCGGCAGCGGCAAGGGAAATGGCGGACGCGTTCAGGCGGTCGATGCCGGCGGAGAAATCGGGGCGATGCTCGTCCTGCCGCCGCTTGCCACGATCATGCTCGAACCGGAAAACTGACAGACAGAGAGGGAGGACACCATGTCGGAAAAAAGAGTTCAGCCTTTGGCGCGTGATGCAATGGCCTATGTCCTCGCAGGCGGAAGAGGAAGCCGTCTGAAGGAACTGACGGACCGCCGGGCAAAACCCGCGGTTTATTTTGGCGGCAAGGCGCGCATCATCGATTTTGCGCTTTCCAACGCGCTCAATTCCGGCATCCGCCGCATCGGCGTCGCCACGCAATATAAGGCTCACTCCCTCATCCGCCACCTGCAACGCGGCTGGGACTTCTTCCGTCCCGAGCGTAACGAAAGCTTCGACATTCTGCCGGCTTCGCAGCGCGTGTCCGAAACGCAATGGTACGAAGGCACCGCCGACGCGGTTTACCAGAACATCGACATCATCGAGCCCTATGCCCCGGAATATATGGTCATTCTGGCCGGCGACCATATTTACAAAATGGACTACGAATACATGCTGCAACAGCATGTGGATTCCGGTGCCGACGTCACGATCGGCTGCCTTGAAGTGCCGCGCATGGAAGCGACCGGCTTCGGCGTGATGCATGTGAACGAAAAAGACGAGATCATCGACTTCATCGAAAAGCCGGCCGATCCGCCCGGCATTCCCGGCAATGAAGGTTTTGCGCTCGCCTCGATGGGCATCTACGTCTTCCACACGAAGTTCCTGATGGAAGCGCTGCGCCGCGATGCCGCCGATCCGACCTCCAGCCGCGACTTCGGCAAGGACATCATTCCCTATATCGTCGAACACGGTAAAGCCGTTGCGCACCGCTTCGCTGATTCCTGCGTGCGTTCGGATTTCGAGCACGAACCCTACTGGCGAGACGTCGGCACCATCGATGCCTATTGGCAGGCCAATATCGACCTCACGGATGTGGTGCCGGACCTCGATATCTACGACAAGTCCTGGCCGATCTGGACCTATGCGGAAATCACCCCGCCGGCGAAATTCGTGCATGACGATGAAGATCGCCGTGGTTCGGCCGTATCGTCGGTCGTCTCGGGCGACTGCATCATTTCCGGTGCAGCGCTCAACCGCAGCCTGCTGTTCACAGGCGTGCGCGCCAATTCATACTCCCGCCTTGAGAATGCCGTAGTACTGCCGAGTGTGAAGATCGGGCGTCATGCTCAGCTCAGCAATGTCGTCATCGACCATGGCGTGGTCATTCCGGAAGGACTGATTGTAGGAGAAGACCCCGAACTGGATGCCAAACGCTTCCGCCGCACGGAAAGCGGCATCTGCCTTATCACCCAATCGATGATCGACAAGCTGGACCTGTAGAGCCCATGAATGTCCTTTCGGTTTCATCCGAAATTTATCCCCTGATCAAGACCGGAGGGCTCGCCGACGTTGTCGGCGCGCTCCCCATCGCGCTCGAAGCCCATGGCGTCAGAACGCGGACATTGATACCCGGCTATCCGGCGGTGAAAGCCGCCGTGACGGACCCCGTCAAATGTTTTGAGTTCACCGACCTGCTTGGCGAAAAGGCCGATCTGCTCGAAGTCCAACACGAGAGGCTAGACCTTTTGATCCTCGACGCGCCCGCCTATTACGAGCGTTCCGGCGGCCCCTATCTCGGCCAGACCGGCAAGGATTATCCTGATAACTGGAAGCGTTTTGCGGCGCTGTCACTGGCGGCGGCGCGGATCGGCGCCGGTGTGCTCCCCGGCTGGCGGCCGGATATGGTGCACGCGCATGACTGGCAGGCCGCCATGACGCCTGTCTATATGCGTTACGCCGAAACACCGGAAATTCCGAGCCTTCTCACCATCCACAACATTGCCTTTCAGGGCCAGTTCGGCGCAAACATCTTCAGCAAACTTGCCCTGCCCGCCCACGCCTTCGGCATGGAGGGCATCGAATATTACAACGACGTCAGCTTCCTCAAGGGCGGCTTGCAGACGGCAACCGCGCTCAGCACGGTCAGCCCATCCTATGCGGAAGAAATCCTGACCGCGGAATTCGGCATGGGGCTTGAAGGGGTGATCGGCAGCCGCGCCCATGTGCTGCACGGCATCGTCAACGGCATCGACGCCGATGTCTGGAACCCGGCCACCGACCATCTGATCCACGACAATTATTCCGCCGCCAATCTCAAGAACCGTGCCCTGAACAAGAAGGCGGTCGCCGAACATTTCCGTATCGATGATGATGGCAGCCCGCTATTCTGCGTCATCTCCCGCCTCACCTGGCAGAAGGGCATCGACCTCATGGCGGAAGCCGTGGATGAGATCGTTTCCCTCGGCGGCCGCCTGGTCGTGCTGGGCGCGGGCGATGTGGCACTGGAAGGCGCGCTTCTTGCGGCGGCATCCCGCCACCATGGACGCGTCGGTGTTGCCATCGGTTACAACGAGCCGCTGTCGCATCTCATGCAGGCGGGTTGCGACGCGATCATCATTCCCTCTCGCTTCGAGCCCTGCGGCCTGACCCAGCTTTACGCGTTGCGTTACGGCTGCATTCCGGTCGTCGCCCGCACCGGCGGCCTTGCCGACACCGTGATTGACGCCAACCATGCCGCCCTCGCCAGCAAGGCGGCAACTGGCGTACAATTTTCACCCGTCACACTTGACGGTCTGAAACAGGCGATCCGCCGGACCGTCCGTTATTATCACGACCCGAAACTGTGGACACAAATGCAGAAACTCGGAATGAAATCCGATGTTTCCTGGGAAAAAAGCGCCGGTCTCTACGCCGCGCTTTATAGCCAGCTTATTTCGAAAGGCCATTGAACCAATGATCAAGACTATCAAGACGACGCCTTATCAGGACCAGAAGCCGGGCACATCCGGCCTGCGCAAGAAGGTGCCAGTCTTCGCCCAGGAAAATTATGCCGAGAACTTCATCCAGTCGATCTTCGACGCGCTTGAAGGTTTTGAGGGCCAGACGCTGGTGATCGGCGGCGACGGCCGTTATTACAACCGCGAAGTCATCCAGAAGGCGATCAAAATGGCCGCCGCCGCCGGTTTCGGCAAGGTGCTGGTCGGTCAGGGCGGCATTCTCTCGACGCCCGCCGCCTCCAACGTTATCCGCAAATACAAGGCCTTCGGCGGCATCGTGCTTTCCGCCAGCCATAATCCCGGCGGCCCGACCGAAGATTTCGGCATCAAATACAATATCGGCAATGGCGGCCCAGCACCGGAAAAGATCACCGACGCGATCTATGCTCGCTCTAAGGTCATCGACAGCTACAAAATCTCTGATGCAGCCGATATCGATCTCGACAAGATCGGCAGCTTCAAGGTGGATGAACTAACGGTCGACGTTATCGATCCGGTTGCCGATTATGCTGCGCTGATGGAAGAGCTGTTCGATTTTGGCGCCATCCGTTCTCTCATCGCCGGCGGCTTCAAGGTCGTCGTCGATTCCATGAGCGCCGTCACCGGCCCCTATGCCGTTGAGATCCTCGAAAAGCGTCTCGGCGCTCCCAAGGGCTCCGTCCGCAACGCAACACCGCTGCCCGATTTCGGCGGCCACCATCCCGATCCGAACCTTGTCCATGCCAAGGAGCTTTATGACGACGTCATGAGCCCGGAAGGCCCGGATTTCGGCGCGGCTTCCGATGGTGATGGCGACCGCAATATGGTTGTCGGCAAGGGCATGTTCGTCACTCCCTCCGATAGTCTCGCGATCATCGCCGCCAATGCCAAGCTGGCGCCCGGTTATGCCGCCGGCATTTCCGGCATCGCCCGCTCGATGCCGACCAGTGCGGCAGCCGACCGCGTCGCTGAAAAGCTCGGGCTTGGAATGTACGAAACCCCGACCGGCTGGAAATTCTTCGGCAATCTCATGGATGCCGGCAAGGTGACGATCTGCGGCGAGGAAAGCTTTGGCACCGGTTCGAACCATGTGCGTGAAAAGGATGGCCTGTGGGCCGTGCTTTACTGGCTGAACATTGTCGCGGCGCGCAAGGAAAGCGTGAAGGACATCGTCACCAAGCACTGGGCGGAATATGGCCGCAACTATTATTCGCGCCACGACTATGAGGAAGTGGATTCGGATGCCGCCAATACGCTGGTGGCCATCCTGCGCGAAAAACTCGCGACACTGCCCGGCACCAGCTACGGCAATCTGAAGGTCGCGGCGGCGGATGATTTTGCCTATCACGATCCGGTCGACCAGTCTGTCAGCAAGAACCAGGGCATCCGCATCCTGTTCGAAGGCGGCTCGCGCATCGTGCTGCGCCTTTCCGGCACCGGTACTGCGGGCGCGACGCTTCGACTCTACGTCGAGCGTTACGAGCCGGATGCGGCCCGCCACGGCATCGAAACGCAGTCGGCGCTCGCCGATCTGATTTCCGTTGCCGATACCATCGCCGGCATCAAGGCCCATACCGGCCGCAGCGAACCGACTGTCATTACCTGATAACGTCCGCCCGCTCATGAGGGACGCGCAAGCGCCCCTCATTCGGCCTTGCCTCTGCTTTCTCCGATCTGGAGGAGGCACACCATTCTCCGGAGAGACAGACCATGCAGATACCACCCGTTTTCCCCAAAGGCGCAACCCGAACGGAAAACGGAGTGGAGTTCACTGTCTATTCCCGCCACGCCTCGCAAATCGATCTCTGCCTGTTCGATGACGCTGGCGAGAAAGAGACGGCGCGCCTGCCGATGATGCGCGGCGAAGACGACGTTCATCGGCTCACACATGAGAATGCCGGGCCCGGCACGCGATACGGCTTCCGTGCCCACGGCATTTACGCCCCCGAACATGGCCTGTGGTTTGATCCTGCAAAGCTGCTGCTCGACCCCTATGCCACCGAGATCGACCGCCCCTTCCGGCACGATCCCTCGCTTTATGCCTTTGGCGCTGAAACCGGCGCGATCATGCCGAAGGCGATCCTTTCCGCGCATGACCCGGTCAAGCGCCAGCCGCCTCGTTTTGCCGAAGGCGGGTTGATTTACGAACTTGCCGTCAAATCCTTCACCCAGCTGCATCCTTATGTGCCTGAAGATATCAGGGGCACCGTCGCGGCACTGGCGCATCCCGCCATTCTCGCGCATTTGAAAAAAATCGGCGTCGATGCTGTGGAATTGATGCCGATTACCGCCTGGATCGACGAACGCCACCTGCCGCCGCTCGGGCTTTCCAATGCCTGGGGTTATAATCCGGTCGGCTTCATCGCGCTCGATCCGCGCCTCTGCCCCGGCGGTGTGCGGGAACTTCGCGACACCGTTGCAGCTTTGCATGCGGAAGGTATTGGCGTCATTCTCGATCTGGTCTTCAACCATACGGGTGAAAGCGATATCGAAGGCTCGATTCTATCACTGCGCGGCCTCGATAATCTCACCGCTTTCCGTCACCCGCAGGGAAAGCCGGGCGTGCTGGTCAACGATACCGGCACCGGCAATACGGTTGCCTGCGACCACCCCTATATCCGCCAGCTCATCGTCGATTCGCTGCGGCATTTCGTTCTCAACGCCGGCGTGGATGGCTTCCGTTTCGATCTCGCGCCCGTGCTCGGCAGAACAGCCGCGGGTTTCGACATGGCGAGCGAGACGCTGGCCGCCATGCATTCGGACCCGGTGCTTTACGACCGCCTGCTGATCGCCGAACCCTGGGATATCGGCCCCGGCGGTTATCAACTCGGCAATTTCCCTGAGAGTTTCCTGGAGTGGAACGACCGCGCCCGCGATGACATGCGCCGGTTCTGGCGTGGCGATGCCGGCACGACCGGGGCGCTTGCCAATGCGCTGTCCGGCTCCTCGCCGATCTTTTCCCGCCATGGCCGCTTAAAAAGTCGCAGCGTCAATTTCCTTGCCGCCCATGACGGTTTCACCCTGTTCGATCTCGTCAGCCATGAGCGCAAGCACAATGAAAAGAACGGCGAGAACAATCGCGACGGCCACAATGACAACCATTCCTGGAACAATGGTTTTGAAGGCCTGACCGATGATCCCGCCATTGTCGCCGCCCGCCTTGCGGATGTGAAAGCGCTGCTTTCCACGCTTTTCGTCAGCCGCGGCACCCTGATGTTGACGGCGGGCGACGAGGGTGGCCGCAGCCAGCAGGGCAATAACAATGCCTATTGCCAGGACAATGAGATCAGCTGGGTCGACTGGTCATCGCTTGTCCCTGAGTTGATCGACCACACGGCGTTTCTCGCCGCACTGCGCAAGCGCTTCGGTGTGTTTTCTGAGAGTGGCTTCTTCTCCGGCAGGGGCGACGTGACATGGCTTGCCCCGGGCGGCGAACCGATGACGGTTGCTGACTGGGAGAGGCCGGATGGGCAGGCCTTCGCCATGGTGCTTTCCACCCCGGACCGGGAAACCGGCAAAGCTACCGAGCTTGCCGTGCTCATCAATCGCGGCCGTGACATCGTTCCCTTCACCTTGCCGGGCGATGGTTGGCGCTCCATCGGCACGGATTTCGGCAATCCCGCCTTCCTGCCCGCCCGTTCCGTGGTGTTTTATCTGCGCGGTTGATCCCTTCGCGTCACCAGCCGTATAAATCGTGGGAAACAATGCGGACGAGGTAACATGACAAAAGAAATTGCGCTGGCGGAAATAAAGGGCCGCGTCGGCACGGAAATGGGTGTTTCCGACTGGATCACCGTCGACCAGACGATGATTAATGCCTTCGGGAAAGCGACACTGGATGAACAGTTCATCCATATGGACCCCGAGCGCGCCCGTGCTGAAAGCCCTTTTGGCGGCACGATTGCCCATGGGTTCCTGACGCTTTCGCTGCTTTCGGCGCTGAATTACGACGCGCTGCCCCGCATTCGCGAGCAAACCATGGGCATCAATTACGGCTTCGATACCGTCCGTTTCGTCACCCCCGTGAAAAGCGGTGCGCGGGTGCGTGGCCGGTTCACGCTGGCGGAAGCGCGTTTTCGCGGCGCGGCCATGCTGATGACGACCTATGATGTGACAGTGGACATCGAAAACGAAAAAAAGCCGGCGCTCACCGCCCGCTGGACCACCATCAGCCAGTTCAACCCGGAAGACAGGCCAGAAGACGCCTGAGATATGGCTAGGGAGAAACCGCATGCATGACGAAGCCGTGAGGAATGCGTTTCTCGTTCAGGCAAAGGCTTGCGACAGCCTCGGGTCTCCCTTTACCGCACGGCTTTGTCGCGCCGTGGCCGCAAGGCTCGACCGCCAGACGGAGGTGGGCGAGACGATCCTGTCCTGGCCCGGCGATGTCGGCCCCTCCGGTGATTCCGTTCCCCTGCGGCTGGCGGGGGCGCTGCACGCGCTCGCCATTCAAGAAAAGATCGCGCCACTTGTCGATATTCCGCCTGATGACGAGGAGGCGCTGTGGCAGGCCTGCGCCAGCGCCCTGCGGTTCCATCAGGTCTTTATCCTCGAAACGCTGAAATCACCGCCGCAGACCAACGAGGTCCGCCGTTCCGCCGTGCTGTTGCCGGGCTTTCTTTCGATAGCCGAGCGCACCGGCAAGCCGCTCGTGCTGTCCGAGGTGGGGGCGAGCGCCGGGCTCAACCTGCAATTTGACCGATACCGCTATCGTCTCGGCGACTTTGCATGGGGCGAACAATCCGATGTCTTCCTGTCGCCGGAATGGCGCGGCGGCACCCCGCCGGATGGGCGGATCGAGGTCATTGAGCGTGCGGGATGCGACCTCAATCCGCTCGATCCCTCTTCGTCCGAGGACCGCCTGCGGCTGATGTCCTATATCTGGGCCGACCAGACCGACAGGCTGGAGCGCACTGCCGCTGCCTTACGGATCGCGGTGGAGAACGGCCTGCAGGTGGAGAAAGCCGATGCGGTCGACTGGCTGAAACGCCGCCTTGCCACGCAACATACTGGCGCGACCCATGTCGTCTATCACTCCATCGCCTGGCAATATCTGCCGGATGCCCTGAAACAGGCGGGCGAGGCATTGATCGCTGAAGCCGGAGCCCGCGCCACGCCGGAAGCCCCGCTTGCGCGCCTGCAAATGGAGGCGGATGCGACACCTGGCGGTGCCGCAATTACCCTGCAGATATGGCCCACCGGCGATAAACAGGAGATCGGCCGGGCCGATTTCCATGGACAATGGGTGGAATGGCGGGGTTGGAGCGGCTAAACCGCCACGTCGGCCGCCGCTTCCTGCAATAGCCCACCGACATATTCCGCGAAGGAACGCCAGCATTCCACCCGGAATGTATCATCCGCCGTGCGCAGCAGCACCACTTCCGCCTTGCCGAAAACCGTGCGCGAGCAGGCGCCGACAGGGAACCTCGCTTGAGACAGGTCCTGCGGGCAGCCGGCATTGAGTGCGGCTTCCGCGCCCGCGCCAGAAACGTTGACGGCTGTGTTGCGGTGGGAAACATCGGTCGCGGAAAACAGCCCGGAGACGCCGGCAAGCGCCGCCATCAGGTCGCTTTCGCCCTGATCGATCACCAGCCACTCATCCGGGCCGAGCCACAGAGCAAAGCGCAGGCCTGATGTGACGGAGCCTTTCGGGCTGGTGGGAAGCGCAAGGCCTAGTGCTTCCGAAAGCGCCGGCACGGCACTTTCCCGCGCCCGCAACGACAGCCGCGAGGCGGAAGCGGCGGGTTTCAGCGAAACGAACGGCGAACCGCCGTGGAAATCCTCGAGCACGGATTTGCGTTTTGCGTGCAGCATGTCAGCCATTGAGACGGGTTCCTTCCTTGTCGAGGAAGACCATGTCGGTCACTTCGACGGCAATGGTTTTATCGGCAAGCGGAATATAGAGCGTTTCGCCCATGCGCGCCCTGCCATCCGCCACCAGCGCAAAAGCGATGGAGTGGCCGAGATTTTCCGACCAATAGGCGGAGGTGACATGGCCAAGCATGGTCATCGGCTTCGGCTGGTTCGGATCGGTAACGATCTGGCCGCCTTCGTCGGGCACGGTCAGCCTGTCCTTCGTCTTCAAACCGACGAGCTGCTTGCGGCCGGTGCGCGTCAGGTCAATGCGTTTCAGGCCGCGAATGCCGACGAAATCAGTCTTCTTCTTGGAAACGGCCCAGGCGAGCCCGGCATCGTCAGGTGTCACCGTGCCATCCGTATCCTGACCGACGATGATATAGCCCTTTTCCGCACGCAGAATATGCATGGTCTCGGTGCCATAAAGGCACCCGCCGACGGCTTCCGTCCTGTCACGGATCGCGGACCAGACGGCTGCGCCATAGTCGGCCGGCACATTGATTTCGAAACCAAGTTCGCCGGTGAAAGAGACGCGGAAAAGCCGCGTCGGCACACCGCAGAACTTGCCCTCGGCCACCGCCATATGCGGGAAGGCTTCCGGCGACAGATCGATACCTTCGACGAAGGGCGCGATCACCTCGCGCGCCTTCGGCCCCTGCACGGCAATGACCGCCCATTGTTCGGTCGCCGAGGTGAGCCAGACATTGAGATCGGGGAATTCGGTCTGAAGATAATCTTCCATGTGCTGGAGCACACGCGGCGCACCGCCTGTCGTCGTCGTCACATGGAAGCGGTCCTCGGCCAGACGCCCGACAACGCCGTCATCATAAACGAAGCCGTCTTCGCGGGTCATGATGCCATAACGGCAGCGGCCGGGTTTCAGCGTATCCCAGGCATTGGTGTAGATGAGGTTCAGGAACTTCGCCGCATCCGGACCGACCACCTCAATCTTGCCGAGTGTGGAGGCATCGAACACGCCGACGCTTGTCCGCACCGTCTTGCATTCGCGGTTGATCGCCTCATGCATGTCCTCGCCCGCACGCGGGAAGAACCAGGCGCGTTTCCAGTTGCCGACATCTTCGAACACCGCGCCGGCTGCCAGTTCTTCCTCATGCATCGGTGTCTTGCGGGTCGGGTCGAACAGCGCGCCGCGCGAATGGTTGATGAGCGTGCCGAAAGTAACCGGCGTATAGGGCTGGCGGAAGGTGGTGAGACCGACCTTGGGCAAATCCCGGCCAAGCGCTTCCGACGCGATGGCGAGGCCATGCATGTTCGACATCTTGCCCTGATCGGACGCCATGCCATTGGTGGTGAAGCGCTTGATATGCTCGACGGAATGCATGCCCTCGCGCACGGCAAGGCGGATATCCTTGGCGCAGACATCGTGCTGGAAATCGATGAAGGCCTTGACGCCGGTGCCCTCACCCGCCCCTTCGGCCGCACCGATCATGCCACCGGTCCAGGCCCTTGCATTCTCGCCGGAAAACGCCACCGAACCGCCGCCGGCAGCTGCCGCTTCGGCAATGATCGCGACAAGATCGTCCGTGCCGTTGCAGGCGCCAATGGAAACGCAGTTCTGCACATGGATATCAGGCAGGAAACGCTGGTTAGCCGCGTCAAACTTCAGCTTGCCGCGCGATTGTGAGAAGAGATGCACGGACGGCGTCCAGCCCGCCGAAACCACAAGCGCGTCTATGGCGATCTTGCGCTTGTTGGAGCCGCCATTGCGGCCAACGGTCATGGAAGACACGCGCAGGCGGCCGGCGGTGTTGTAAACACTGTGGCCTGCCAGCACTTCGATGCCGAGCGCCCGTGCCTCGTCCAGCAGGCGCTGGTCCGGGTTCTCGCGGCAATCGACGATGGCGGCGATCTTCACGCCGGCCTTTTTCAGGTCGAAGGCTGTCTCATAGGCCGAATCATGAGCCGTATAGACACCGACATTATGGCCAACGGACACGCCGTACTGGTTAAGATAGGTGCGGGCAGCCGCAGCCAGCATGATCCCGGGCCGGTCATTATTGGCAAAGACCATGTGGCGCTCGATTGCACCAGCGGCCAACACCACCTTTTTGGCGCGCACCTGCCACAGCCGCTCGCGCGGCTGGTGTCTGGCCGGCGTGGCGAGATGATCGGTGACGCGCTCCGCCAGCGCCACGAAATTGTGGTTGTAATAACCAAAGGCCGTCGTGCGCGTCAGAACCCGCACATTCGACATGGACTGAAGTTCGGCGAGAACCTTCTGCGCCCACTCGTAACCGGGCAGACCGTCGATCACCGCGCCGGTATCGAAGCGCAGCGCACCGCCGATCTCGGCATTCTCATCCACCAGAATGACGCTGGCGCCTGTTTTCGCCGCCGACAGCGCCGCCGTCAGGCCGGCAACGCCGGCACCGGCGACCAACACGTCGCAATGGGCATAACGGCCGGAATAATGATCAGCATCCGGTTCGCTCGGCGCCTTGCCGAGACCGGCAGCGCGGCGGATCAGCGGTTCGTAAATCTTGTGCCAGGCGGCCTTCGGCCACATGAAGGTCTTATAATAAAAACCGGCCGCGAACATCGGCGACAGGAGGTCGTTGACGGCGCTCAGATCAAAGGACAGCGACGGGAAACGGTTCTGCGAGGCAATGATGGCGCCGTCGAACACCTCCTGCACCGTGGCGCGCACATTGGGCTGCTTGCGTAGGCTGTCTCGCGACACGTCAATCAGCGCGTTCGGCTCCTCCGGTCCGGCAGACAGGAAACCGCGCGGGCGGTGATATTTGAACGAGCGGCCGATCAGATGCACGCCATTGGCCAGAAGCGCTGACGCAACGGTATCGCCCTCCAGCGCCGGATAAATCTTGCCGTCGAAGGTGAAACGCGCGGTTCTGGCCGGGGTGAGGCGACCGGCGCCCTTGATACGATAGTCGCCGCTCATTGTCCGGCTCCCTTTTCTGCGGAAAGGACCGTCTCAGTATCCGGTTTGGGTTCGCCGGCCTTGTAGGTCATCAGGAATTTATCGCTGACGGAATCGCGGGCGGCGTTGAAGAAACGGCCGCAGCCGTGAATGTGACGCCAGCGCTCGAAAACGAGGCCCTTGTCGTTGTCGCGAATGAAGAAATACTCCGCGAAGGCCTCGTCGGAAATATCGGCGATGTTTTCCGGCCGGGCGATATGGGCTTCGCCCGCCCAGCGGAATTCCAGTTCGGAACGGTCTTCCCCGCAATAGGGGCAATGAATCAGAAGCATCGTCGCTCCACCTAGAGAGAGTTTTCCGGAAGTGCTGTTCCGGCGGGTTGGTCACACAGCCGCTTTCCCATGGCTACGAAAGGGGAAAGCCGCTTTAAAAGCTGCTCGAAATTATCGAAGGGACGCAGCGCCGAGGCCCGGCCCATATTGACGATGGCAACCGCCATCATGTCGGTGTCGATCGCGAAGGGGTAGTCCTGCTCGCCATCCTCCTTCTCGCCGACAAAATAGACCATCTTGTCCGCCAGACTTGGCGCACAGAGAAGCAGGCCTTTTTCCGCCATGAAAGGCCAGTCTTTCTCACCCTGCATCTTCCGGATTTTCTGGCTGCGAAAATCCTGTACCTCGGGAATGACGCTGCCGACGGGCACGGCCGCGGCCACGCCGGATATGTTGATCGCAAGCATGGCCGCCGCCAGCATCAATGCGCTACCGCGGCAGCGGCAGCCTCGTCGATAAGCCGGCCGGTACGGAACCGGTCGAGCGTCAGGCCGGCCGCCAGACGATGCGGTTCACCGCGGGCGATGAGATGCGCAAAGAGATTGGCCGAACCCGGCGTTGCCTTGAAGCCGCCCGTACCCCAGCCGCAATTAACGAAGAGGTTCGGCACCGGCGTCACGCTCTGGATGGCGGAACGATCAGGTGTGTTGTCGGTGATGCCGCCCCATTGCCGCATCATCTTCACACGCCGGAAAATCGGGAAGAGCTCGCAGATGGCGTCGAGCGTATGGGTGATGATCTGCAGACCACCGGTCTGGGAATAGGAATTATACTGGTCCGTGCCGGCACCAATCACCAGCTCGCCCTTGTCGGACTGTGAAATATAGGCATGTACCGTGTTGGACATGACAACGCAGGGGAAGATCGGCTTCAGCGGCTCTGACACCAGCGCCTGCAATGGATTGGAATGCAGGGGAACGCGCACATCAGCCATTTTCATGATGACCGAGGAATGGCCAGCGGCGGAGACGCCGATTTTCTTCGCGCCGATGAAACCGCGATTGGTCTCGACGCCAGTTACAGCCCCGTCAGGCCCGCGGCGAATGCCCGTGACCTCGCAGTTCTGGATGATATGCACGCCGCGGTCCGAGGCCGCGCGCGCATAACCCCATGCCACCGCATCGTGGCGCGCCGTGCCGCCGCGGCGCTGAAGGGCAGCACCATTGATGGGATAACGCGCATTGCCTGATATATCGAGCGGCGGGCAATAGGCTTTTGCCTGCTCCGGCGTCAGCCACTCATTGTCGATGCCATAAAGACGGTTGGCATTGATGTGGCGGCTGAAGGATTGCCGATCATGAATATTGTGCGACAGCATCATCACGCCACGCGCCGAATACATGACGTTGTAATTGAGGTCCTGGCTCAAGCCTTCCCACAGTTTCAGGGAATGCTCATAAATATCCATGCTCTCTTCATAGAGATAGTTGGAGCGGATGATGGTGGTGTTACGGCCGGTGTTGCCGCCGCCAAGCCAGCCTTTTTCCAGAACCGCGACATTGGTGATGCCGTGTTCCTTGGCCAGATAATAGGCAGCGCCCAACCCGTGGCCGCCGCCGCCGATGATGATGACATCATAGTCCTTGCGCGGCTCGGGCGAGGCCCATTGCGCATCCCACCCTTTATGACCCCGCAACGCCTCACGCGCCACGGCAAAAACGGAATATTTGCGCATTCGCAGTCTGCTCCTCAAGAACCGGCCAGAGGCCGTAAACATAGTCCCGGCCCGTATCATACACATGGCAAATCGGGAGGGGAGGCAATATTCATTTTGCGACGTCGCAATGATTTTGTTTCGACATTGCGGTCAGAATGCGGGACACGCCGCATTTTGCAGGGGGATTATGCGCTACCGGCTGGACTTGCTGCAAATGATCTGATATTGCACCACACCAATCGCCCGGCTCGCCAGCCGGACGGACCATTTTTGTTTGCGTGCGAATGCCTTTATTCGCACAGCAAGATAACCAAACTAAAGGAACGGGTTTAACGTGCAGGTACTAGTCCGCGACAATAACGTTGATCAGGCGCTCCGCGCCCTGAAGAAAAAGATGCAGCGCGAAGGCATTTTCCGTGAAATGAAGATGCGCGATTATTACGAAAAGCCCTCCCAGAAGCGCGCCCGCGAAAAGGCTGAAGCCGTTCGCCGCGTTCGCAAGCTGGCACGCAAGCGTGCGCAGCGCGAAGGTCTGATTGCGGCCCCGCGCGCGAGCCGTTAATAGGTCGTCTTTTGGACGTTTTTGAATGCTTGTTGGGCGGGGGCGATCAATTCGCCACCGCTCTTTGTGTTTGTGGTCGGAGACAAATCGTGGGACAACGATTATGAGACCGGCCTGCGAGGGAACCCACACCGAATGATCGCTGTCGACGCCTGTGTTGTGAAAAACGCCGATGCCTCCACGCGCCGGTTGCCATTGAAAAACAACAGAGGGTTTCGCGCTTCTCTGGTCATTTGTACTGTGCTTGCCGGTCTTTCCGGCTGTGCGACATCCAACCAGACGGAAGATGTGTTCAGGATCGACCGTGCCCAGGGCTCGCAGGAAAACATCGCCTCGCTCACCTCGGTCATCAACGCCAATCCGCAGGATCCGGAAGGTTACAATGTCCGTGGCTCGGCTTATGGCCGCGCCGGCGATTCGCGCCGCGCCATCGAGGACTTCAACAAGGCGCTGCAGCTGAACCCGCGCTTTTACCAGGCCTACGCCAACCGCGCGCTCGTTTACCGCAATAGCGGACAGCAGCAGCAGGCCCTGCAGGACTACAACGCCGCTCTGCAGATCAATGCAAGCTATGATGTTGCATTGATCGGCCGCGGCAATCTTTACCGCCAGTCCGGCCGCGTGAACGAAGCCTTCAACGATTTCTCCCGCGCCATCGAGCTGGAAACCACCGACGGACGCGCCTGGCACAATCGCGGCCTGATCTACCAGCTGCGCAACCAGCATGCCCAGGCGATCGAGGACTTCTCCAAGGCAATCTCGCTGTCGTCGACATCGCCGGAGCCCTATAACGGCCGCGGCCTTTCTTATGTCGCGCTGAACGACGACGAAAATGCCTTTGCCGATTTCAACCACGCCATTTCGCTCGATGACAAGGTGGCGGAATCCTGGGCCAACCAGGCGCTGGTCTATGAGCGCCGCGGTGACATGGCCAAGGCCGCAAAGTCCTATTCGCACGCAGCGCGGCTCGACCCGAAATACAAGCCGGCGCTCGATGGTGTTGCACGCACGCGCGGCGCGGGCGCTTCCTGATCAAACAGGTACGAACAAAAAAGCCGGCGGGTGTATCACCCGCCGGCTTTTTTAATGGCACCGAAAGCGCCTCAATGGCTGTCGCGGCGCGCCTCGGGCGTGGCGTCGCCCGCCCACAATTCCGCCTGCACTGCGTTTTGAAATTCCATGACCTCGCGCCGCATGGCCGCATCCTCATAACCGAGCGCCATCAGACGGGCGGCCAGTTCGCGGCACTCCTTGCGCCAGAAATCATTCGCCTCCACACCATGCAGTCGGTCGAGCATGGTTGCACATCGTTTTACGTCGGCAATGCGGTTCTTTGCCGGAAAGGCGATTACTTCTGAACTCGTTGTCACGCGGGCACCTTGCTCTTGCTGAGGAATCAATACCGACTTTTTAAAGGCGAGATGGTTAACGAAGTCTGCAGAACGCGTAAGACAGCCTGCAATCGCTGCGTGAGAAGGGTTTCATGCCCTTTGAGAAACATGAAACGGCGTCGCGCGGCAGCCCCGATTGGGGGCAAGTCACCGATTACCGAGCAATTTACCAATCCGGATTACCGAAATTTCATGCGGTTGGCGTTAGAAGAAGTATATATGTGTGTTGAAACAACACCGGTCTCATCGTATATTTCTTGCAAAGAAAAAAAATGCCGCAGCGCAGCCAAAAACGGAGAAATCGTTCTCGGGAGGAGAGCACCATGTATGCACCTCGTGTTTTTTTCAGCATGATCGGTGCATTGCTTGCTTTTGCGGTTGCCACATACTTCATCCACGGATCGTTCTATACCGCCTTCATCCAGACCCTCATCTGTGCCGTCATTCTGCAGGTCGGTTATTTTATTGGGATTCTGGTTCTTGTCAGCAGGGAAAAACGGCGGATGCGGGAAACCTTCTTGCTGGATCGCAACGCCGAGACAATTGCGACGGACACGGTCAAAAGCGCCCCGCCGCATGGTGCCAAACTCACCGATATGTGAGCTTTTAAGAAGCTTCATTTATTGCGTCGCAAAAAAATCGCTTGCATCCACACCCATGACACTTTCTGCTGGCCAAATCCTGACGGTTGGTCAAAGCAGAAGGACAACACATGGTGAGCGGTTCACAGCCCATTTGCGTCATTATCGCTGCGAAAAACGCATCCGAAACGATCGATATCGCCATTCGCTCCGCACTTGTGGAACCTGAGGTCGGCGAGGTCGTGGTGATCGACGACGGTTCCACCGATACGACAAGCGATGTGGCGCATGCGGCGGATGACGGCACGGGGCGGCTAAGGGTTGTGCGATTCGAGGTTAATCGTGGCCCTTCGGCTGCGCGCAACCATGCAATCTCGATTTCCTCTGCCCCGCTCATCAGTATTCTCGATGCGGACGATTTCTTTTTCCGCGGCCGTTTTGCCGCCATGCTGGCCGATGACGACTGGGACCTGGTGGCAGACAATATCGCCTTCATCCAGCAATCGGTTCCCGGCGCATCCTCCATGCAGCCGGCCCGCTTCGAACCGCAGGCGCGGTATCTGTCGCTCACGGAATTCGTGGAAGGCAATATTTCCAGGCCCGGTGTGGAACGCGGAGAAACTGGCTTCTTGAAACCCGTGATACGTCGCGATTTTCTCGACAAACATGCGCTGCGTTATGACGAGGGCCTGCGGCTCGGCGAGGATTACGAACTTTACGTGCGGGCCCTTGCTGCCGGCGCGCGTTACAAGGTCATTCGCCATTGCGGTTACGGCGCGATCGTTCGCGGCAACTCCCTGAGCGGCCGCCATCGCACGGAAGATCTTCGTCGTTTATACGAGGCGGACAACGCCATTCTGGCCGGCTGCCGGCTCTCGGCCGAGGAAAAGGCGATCCTGCGCGAACATGAAAAACACATCCGCGCCAAGTTCGAGCTTCGCCATTTTCTCGATGCAAAAAAGCAGAATGGCATGGGCGGCGCGCTGAGCCATGCCCTGACGCGGCTACCCGCCCTGCCCGCCATCACGCGCGGCATCTGGAGCGACAAGACTGCGCGCTTCCGTAAAACGCCGCCGGTCAGGGATGTGCGTTATCTGCTGGATGGCACGCCGGTTTCGTGAGCGGGAAAGACCACCTCGCCAAACTCTCTGCCGTCATCCTCGGCCCTGTGCCGAGGATCTAATCTCGTTGCAGAAAATCGAAACGTTGCGGATCCTCGGGACAAGCCCGAGGATGACGTCGGCGCAATTGGCATGAACGGCATTGCGAGCAATGACGACAGAGACGTTAGAGAACGGCGTCCCCAAGCGCGAAGGCGGCAAAAAGTTCTCTGCCGCATCTATGGCCTTCACCCTCAAAGATAATCCCGCTTCACCGTTTCCAGAACGGCGGCGAAACGCTCCTTGCGCTCCTCCAGCCGGCCATCCGGGCTGAGGCGCGGTTCCGCGCGGCTTGCCTGCCAGAGTGCCAGCGTGGAAGGCGCGGCCAGTACCTGCTTGGCCAGTTTGCGCAATGACCGGGGTTGCGTTTCCTGTGGCCGCACCAGCACGTCACCCTCATGCGCCGGGCTTCTATGCGCTTGGGCAGAACCGGCCTCGGCGACAACGGGGGCTGACGGCGAGGGGAAACTCATGCCCCAGAAACGCGAGCCTTTTTTCGCGGCCTCGGCGCGGGTGGAGACCGGAACATAACGCGGCTGATAGTCGACACCCACGCTGCCGGCCCAGTCGCTCCATTTGAAGCTGTTGATCGACGGCGAGGTGCTGACCGCAACCCACGGCACGCGGAAGGCATCGGCAAGGATTGCGCCGTGCATGGATTCGGCCACGATGAATTCCGACTGGGCGATGGCACGGATGACCGCTTTCGCCTCGCCCCGCGGGTCGAGATAGGTCAGCCCCGCCGGTTCGCACACGGTTTCCCACATGCCGAATTCCGCCGATTCCCAATGGGGAACGAAGGTCTTCCTGTAAAGCTTGGGCAGACCTTTGAAGTCTGGCATCTCGGTGACCATAACGGCCGGATCGACAATGCCCTTTTCGGGCGCGAGCCCGAGCTTCGCCGCGGTTTTTTCGCCCCGCACGCAGCGAATGTCCCAGAACTCGGTGCTGGTATCTGGCACCGCGCCATAACCATAACCGCTGCCGATCACCAGCTTGCGCTGTTTTCCGGGCAAAAGAACATCGTTCAGGACAGTGCCGACGCCGACCAGCATGACGTCGTCATGCACATCGCGAAGGCCGGGGAGCAGAAAATCCCACAGCCACAGGTTGAGATCGTCACCAAAATTGCCATGATGCGATTCCCAGTGGTAAGGTTTCATGAGGTCACTCCTGGGTAAAAAACATATAAATTCTTGCGGGCGAGAATTCGCTCATCTCGAGCGGACGATTTTTCCTGCACCGAGCTCGAAAGCGGCACGCAGCAGTGCGGGATCACGCATCGCCCATTTGAACAGCAGCCCGAATTGAGGTGCCCTGCGCCGTTTCAGATTGCCGGCCTGGCTCCACAGCGCCTGTTTGCGGGCGGTGTTTTTATAGGAAGCAATCGAGGCCACATCGGCCGGCCGGCGTGAAAAACGCCCCTCCAGCGTATCGAGCGCCACCCAGGTATTGAACTGCTGGCGCAGGAATTCCGGCGAGGTATTGTCGATGCTGTGAAAGATGTTGACGCCCATCCCGCGCATCGCGCCGGCATCGTCACACAGCAGCGTGCGCTTCGATGCGAGGATGGAATCACAGAAAAACAGCACATCTTCGGCCGCCAGTCTGAGCGCTGGATCGAAGCGGATCTTCTCGAAAAGAGGACGGCCGATCACCATGCAGGAGAGATGCAGGAAGCTCCAGTTGCGCAGCATGACGCTTGCGAGATCCGGCAGTTCGATCACCAGCGGTTTCTCGGAAAGTCGTGCCGCACCCTCATTCTTCTCCAGCTCGGAAATGGCGAAATGATAATAAAATTCGTCACTTGCCTGCATGGATGCCCAGTAGCATTCGCCGCCATAGGTGTTAAGCGCGAAGGCGGCATTGCGCAGATGATCGGGGGTCCACATATCGTCGGAATCGAGAAAGGCGACATAGTCTGTGCCATCAGGCACATGGTCGAGACCCGTGTTGCGCGCACCGCCCGGACCGGCATTGGCCTGCTTAATGACAACAATCCGGTCTTTCTGTTCCTGCGAAATTTCCGCAAGCTCCTGATCGATCGGGTATGGCGATTCGTCATCGACGATGACAAGATCGAAGTCCTGGTAAGTCTGCGCAAAAACCGATGCGAGTGCACGTCCCAAGACACCGTGCTGCTTTTGGTAGTAGGGAATGACGACAGTAAATCTTGCCATTGTTTCGCCCCTTGCGTTGATCAAGAAGTGTCGGGCCCGATCCTAAAAGCGGCCCCGATGGTATCGGCAACTCCCAACCGGCTTCCTCCCGCCGGCCTCCAGAAACAGGATGCTTGTATGCCCCCAGCGCCAAATGTAAAGACCATCACCACGAATGTCGGCTGGAGCGTTTTATCAAAAACAGGGACATTCGGGCTTAAGTTTGTCACGGTCCCCATCCTCGCACGTCTCCTCTCTCCGGAAGAGTTCGGGGTGGTGGCGGTAGGACTAACGGTTGTACAGTTCCTGACCATGATTGCCGGCGCGGGACTGACCTCTGCGCTGATCGTCGAGAAGGAAGAGGATATGGATACGATCCATACCGTCTTCTGGGCCAATCTGGCGATCTCCTGCACCATGGCCGCCGTGCTCTACATCTTCGCGGAATTTTTCGGCGGGCTGCTGGGCGCGGTGGAAAGCGCCTACCTGCTGCGCATCATGGCCTTCCTCATTCCATTGCAGCTGGCCGGCGATGTCGCCTATTCGCTCTTGGCCCGGCGGATGAACTTCAGCAAGGACGCGCTCTGGAGCATGGCTTCGGAAAGCATTGCGGCGGTGGTGGCGGTGGCTCTGGCGCTTCTCGGCTTCGGCGTCTGGGCGCTTATCATCCAGCTTTTTGCCGCGGCCCTCATCCGGCTTGTCGGTCTTTACGCCGTCTCGCGCTATTGCCCGCGTTTCGTCATGAAACCGCGCCGACTGGTGCCGCTTCTCGGCTTCAGTTCCGGGCTGATGGGCTCGGAAATCGCTAATTTCGTTACCTTCCAGTCGCCGATGGTGGTCATCGCCAGGCATCTCGGTCTTGCCGATGCCGGCGCCTATTCCGCCTCCAACCGTTTTGCGAGCATCCCCAATCAGGTGGTTCTGTCGGCCGTCATGGGCGTTCTGTTTCCGGCCTTCAGCCGTATGATGGACGATCCCCAGCGCCGCCGCGATGCCCTGATGTTCAGCACGCAGGTGCTGACCGTACTGCTCGCGCCGATGATGTTCGGCCTCTGGGCCGTCGCCGAGCCGGCCATGCTCGTGATCTTCGGGCAGAACTGGGCTTATGCCTGGCCGGTTCTCGGTCTTCTTGCCCTTTCCAAGGCCATTCTCACGCCCTGCAGCACCTTCATCCCCTATCTCAAAGGCGCTGGGTACGGCCGTGTGCTGTTCTGGTCCGCGACGGTCCGCGCCATCGTCACCACGGTTGCGGTGTGGCTTGCCGCCCTTTATGGCACGCTGATCGACGCTATGGTGTGGCTCTGCATCGTCAATGCGGTGACTTTGGTCGCCTATTCCTGGGCCGTGTTCAAGGCAAGCGATACACCGTTTTTCCGCGGCCTCTATGTCAGCAGCAGGCCGATGATCGCGGCGCTGATCATGGCCGTTGCGGTACGTTATCTGCTTCATGCCCTTTCCGGTCATATTCCGAGCGCCACCCTTCAGGTCCTTGTCGGTGCCGCCGCGGGTGGCGTTATCTATGGCGTCCTGATCCTGCTGACCGAAAGGGCGCTGCTGGGAAAAATCCTTGGGATGGTGAAATCACGGCGCATGCGCGATACCGCAACCCAAGGTTAGAAATTTCCTCGGGAAGTACGCCTCATTTCCGCCGTTAACCGGTCCTTGCCGCGGCGCTTGCCTCTGCCGCAGCAAGGCCGGACACTGCTGTTTTTGCAGTGCAACATCACGACAAATGACAAATCCACACAGTTCAGAGATTTTTAACGACGGCCGAATTTCAGAAAAGTTGTTTTATTTCATTTACTTGCTCTTCACCCCCAACAGGAATGGCTAAAACGCCAGACATTCACCCGCAAAATCTAAGCTTGTGTTTTTCCCGCGTCGCCACATTTTATCCCAAAGTCGAAACCAGACTTTCCAGTGCGGGCGCAAGTTCGCTCTGGTTGCAACGCGGCGTGGGGAGACGCCGCCAAATAGGGGTGACTGATGTGACTGTCGATCAGAACCTATCCTCCCGTATCAATTTGATGCGCATATTGTTGATCTCGGGGATCGTGTTCGTGCATGTGCCGCACGATGCCGAGACAAGCCCGTTTCTCGGCCTCTACGGCTTCTTCGACTGGCTGCGGGTTTTCCTGGGCGATGCGCTGTTCCGTATCGGCGTGCCCTGTCTCAGCGCGATATCCGGTTACCTCCTGTTTCGTCGCGGCATGAGCGGTTTCGATTATCCGGCAACGATCCGTTCCAAGTCTAAAACCGTGCTTTTACCCTTCCTGCTGTGGAATGGTGCGCTGTTTGCCGTTGTGCTGCTGGTGCAGTTGTTCGATGTCGGTGTGGGTTATTTCCCCGATCTCTGGAACGCCAGCCCGCGTGAAATCATCAGCCACGGAACGGCGCTCGAAGAGTTGCCGGTGAATGTGCCGCTGTATTTCCTGCGCGATCTCTTCGTCTGCATCCTGCTGTCGCCCGTGCTTGCCTTTCTGATGCGCCGTTTCGCGCTGCCAACACTGGCGATCCTGCTCATCATTACGGCGATGCCTGACCTGACAATCTTCATCGTCCAGAAAAAATCCATCCTCTTCAGCTTTTCGCTCGGCATTGCGCTCGCGCTGCACCGGGTCGATGTCAAGGCGCTCGATCCCTATGCCCTGCCGATCATGGCGCTGACCTTCGCCGCCTCCGCCATGCTGGCGACCGGCCTTTATTTCACCGGCCCGGAATTTACCTTCTGGCTCAACATGTCGCGCAATCTGCTCGCCGTCTTCGGCGCGCTCGGTTTCTGGGTCTCTTCCTCGATCCTCATCCGCAGCCGGCTTGGCCAGCGGCTTGCCGACACCGGCAGCCTGAGCTTTTGGATATTCTGTGCCCATTACCCGTTGCTTGTCATCATGTGGATGGTTTGGAACAAGGGTGGCCCGGACTTCTATCCCGCCTTTTATATCAGCGCGACGCTTTCCGCCTTCGTCATTCTGGTGATCAGCAACGCCCAGACCCGCAAATACCTGCCGGCCATCTATGGCGTGCTGACGGGAAGCCGTAACGGCAAACGCAGGACGAAAGCCGATGTTGCGAACAAACGGAATTCCATCATCGGCCCGCCCACATCCGAAACGCTTTATTCGCAACGACAGAGGTGAACCAATGACAACATTTGTCACCCGCGTTCAGACACGCATTTTTCTTGCCGCAGCCCTCTCGATCACGGCTTTCGCAGCACCGATCCACGCGCAGGAAGACAATGGCACGTCCTTCATCGAGAACTTCGACCAGATGGACAGATCCTTCTGGTACGTCTCCGACGGCTGGAACAACGGCGCGCATCAGAATTGCACTTGGTCAAAGAAACTGGCGACGGTCGAAAACGGCCAGCTGACGCTCGGTTTCGAGGAGGCCAAGGCCGGTGAGCGCAATTTCGCCTGCGGAGAAATCCAGACCAAGGGGCGTTATCGTTACGGCACCTATGAGGCCCGCATGAAGGCCGCTACCGGCTCGGGCTTGAACTCGGCCTTCTTCACCTATATCGGCCCAACCGACAAGAAACCGCACGATGAAATCGACTTCGAGGTGCTGGGAAAGAATACCGGCAAGGTGCAGCTCAACCAGTATATTGCCGCCAAGGGCGGCAATGAGAAGCTGGTGCCGGTGGAAGGCGGCGCCGATGCCGGTTTTAACGACTACGCTTTCGTCTGGGAGCCGCAACGCCTGCGTTATTACGTCAATGGCAAGCTCGTTCATGAAGTGACGGACGAGACGAAAATCCCGCAAAACGCCCAGAAGATTTTCTTCAGCCTGTGGGGAACGGACACGCTGAAGGACTGGATGGGCAAGTTTTCTTATACCGGCGCAACCCAGATGATCGTCGACCGTTTCGCTTTCACGGCGCTCGGCGACAAGTGCCAGTTCCCGGAATCCATCGCCTGCGCCCTCAACTAACCGATTTTAAAAACCGGAACCCCGTATGACCCATGTTCTTTATCTCGCGCATGATCTGTCGGACCCCGCCATTCGCCGGCGGGTGCTGACCCTGCTTGCGGGCGGGGCGCGGGTCACGCTGGCGGGTTTCCGGCGCGGGCAGAACCGGCTGGCGGAGATCGAGGGTGTCGTTCCCGTTGTGCTCGGGGAAACCGCCGACGGACAGTTTCTGCAGCGCATGGCGGCGGTTGCGAAAGCCAGCCTCTCTCTGGGCAAGACATTGGGCGGCATTTCGGCCCCTGACGTCATTCTCGCCAGAAACCTCGAAATGCTGGCGCTGGCAAAGCGGGCCATGTCGATCTATTTCGGCCAGCCGGCGCTGGTTTACGAATGTCTCGACATTCACCGCCTGCTTCTCAACAAGGGCAAGCCCGGTCAGATGCTGAATGCAGCGCAGCGTTATTTCGCCCGTGACGCGAAGCTGCTGGTGACGAGTTCTCCGGCCTTCGTGGAGCATTATTTCAAGCCCGTCTCCGGCCTTAACCTTCCCGTCCTCTTGCAGGAAAACAAGGTGCTGGCGCTCGACGCCACCTTTGCCGCCACGCCGCAACCGCGCGCACCGGCCCCCGGAGAACCCTGGAAAATCGGCTGGTTCGGCGCACTTCGCTGCCGCAAATCGCTCGAAATCCTCGCCGACTTTGCCCGTCGCATGGAAGGCAGGGTCGAGATCATCCTGCGCGGCCGGCCGGCCTATTCTGAATTTGCCGATTTCGACGGTTTCGTGGCTGCCGCCCCGCATGTGCATTTCCACGGGCCATACAAAAACCCCGAGGATCTTGCCGCCATCTACAACGAGGTGCAGTTCACCTGGGCGATCGACTTTTTCGAGGAGGGCCAGAATTCCAGCTGGCTGCTGCCCAACCGGCTTTATGAGGGCTGCCTTTACGGCACGCTGCCGATTGCGCTTGCCGGCACGGAAACCGCCCGTTTCATCGAAAAACGCGACATCGGCTTTGTCCTGTCACATGCACGCCCGGACGATCTCGCCGCCCTGTTCGGCCAGATGACGCCGCAAACCTATGCGGGCGCCTTCAACACCCTCTCGGCAATCGACAGGAAACAATGGCTGACGGACCGCGACGATTGCCGTCAGCTGGTGCAGCACTTGTCCTCGCTTTCCAAATCCGCTTCCGGCCATGCCCGTGAAGCGCAGTTTTCACCCGTGTAGTGCGTAGGGGGCAAATCATGGAAGGTCTTGGTCATTCCGGCATCAGAACGCTGATCGTCATTCCCTGCCTCAATGAGGCAAAGACGATCGAGGGGCTGCTTGTCAAATTCACCGGCGCGATGCAGGGGCGTCTTTTCCGCATCGTCGTTGCCGATGGCGGCAGCACGGATGGAACCCGCAATATCGTTTCCGCCTTCGCAGCGACGGATGACCGCGTCACGCTGCTTGCCAATCCGAAGCGCATTCAGAGCGCCGGCATCAACCTTGCCGTTGCGACCTTCGGCGAGGATTTCGACTACCTCATTCGCATCGACGCCCATGGCGATTATCCCGATGATTATTGCCAGCGGCTGATCGAGGATGCCGATCGTACCGGCGCGGATTCCGTCGTCGTCGCCATGGATACGGTCGGCCACGGCCTGTTTCAGAAGGCGACGGCCATCGCCCAGAATTCCAAGCTCGGCAATGGTGGTTCCAAGCACCGCGAAGGTGCCAAGGGTCACTGGATCGATCATGGCCACCACGCCTTGATGCGGATTGCCGCCTTCGATGCGGTCGGCGGTTATGACGAGAGCTTCAGCCATAACGAGGATGCCGAACTTGATTTCCGGCTGCGCAAATCCGGTTTTCGCATCTGGATGACCGACAAGACCCGCATGACCTATTATCCGCGCGCCAGCGTCATGCCGCTCTTCAGGCAATATCTCGCCTATGGTCGCGGCCGCGCGAAGAACCTGTTGAAACATCGTTCGATCCCGAAGATCCGCCAGATGATTCCGCTCGCCGTGCTGCCGGTCTTCGTGCTTGCATTGCTGTCGCTCGTGCATTGGGCGGCGCTTATTCCGCTCGGCCTCTGGATCGCCGCATGTGTGGGTTATGGCTTGTGGATGGCAATAGGTCAGAAAAACCCATACGGCCCCCTCGCCGCCTTTTCGGCGATGGTGATGCATCTGGCCTGGTCCACCGGCTTCTGGCTGGAACTCCTGAAATTCCGGGGAAGAAAGGCTGTCTCATGACCGACAACACCGTCACCCTCCCGCATGATTCGAAAACCGTCGATATCGGCATCTGCACCTACAGACGCCCGGCGCTGGTTGCCACACTTCTGTCACTCTTCGAGCTGGACGTGCCGGAAGGCGTGAAAGTTCGCTTGATCGTCGCCGATAATGACGAGCAGCCGAGTGCCAAGGCGAGCGTCGATCGCCTGCGCGAAACCGCCCCGTTCGAGATTACCTATGTGCATTGCCCGAAATCGAATATTTCGATTGCCCGCAATGCCTGCCTGTCGGAATGCAAGGCGGATTACCTCGCCTTCATCGATGATGACGAAACCGCCCCGCCACATTGGCTCACCGCCCTTCTCGAAACGGCCGAAGAAACCGGTGCGGAAACCGTTCTAGGCCCCGTGACGGCGGTGTACCGGGACAATGCCCCGGGCTGGATGAAACGCGGTGATTTCCACTCGACCGTTCCGGTCTGGGTGAATGGCGAGATCATCACCGGTTACACCTGCAACACGCTTCTCAGGATGGAAGCGCCCGCGGTGAAGGGCCGGCGCTTCGCCCTGGCGCTCGGCCAGAGCGGCGGCGAGGACACGCATTTCTTCTCGCATCTTCACGCCGCCGGCGGCCGCATCGTCTTTGCGGAAGATGCCGTGCTGTCGGAGCCGGTTCCGGAAAACCGGGCGAGCTTCATGTGGCTTGCCAAGCGCCGCTTCCGTTCCGGCCAGACCCATGGCCGCGTGCTGGCCGAGAAAAAGCCCGGTGCACGCCGCGTGGTGCAGGTACTGAAGGCCGGCTCGAAGGCGCTTTATTGCGGCGTCTTTGCCGCGCTGAACGGTTTCAACGCCGTGCGCCGCAATCGTTATGCGCTGCGTGGCGCGTTGCATATGGGCTCGATGAGCGGCGCCTTCGGGGTGCGTGAAATCCGCCAATATGGTGCGGTGGAGGCGACCTGATGGAGAATCTTGCCTCGCCACCCGATATCAGCTTCGTCATCGCCGCCTATAATGCCGCCGATACGATCGAAGCCGCCGTTCAAAGCGCGCTCGACCAGCGGGGGGTGACGCTGGAGGTGATCGTTGTAGACGACCGTTCCGCTGACGATACCATCACGTTCGTGGAGGCGATTGCCGCCATCGATCCGCGTGTTCGCCTGCTTGCGCTCGAAGAAAACCGTGGTCCGGGCGGTGCGCGCAATGCCGGCATCGAAGCCGCGACCGGACGCTGGATTGCCGTGCTTGATTCCGACGATGTCATCCGCCCGGAGCGCTCCGCCTGCATGATGTGCCGGGCCGAAGCCGCCAATGCCGCCGTCGCGGTCGACAATCTCGATGTCGTCTACACCGACGGCAGGCCGATGGAGACGATGTTTCCCGAAGAATTTCTGGAGGAACGAGCGGTTCTCACGCTTGAGGACTTCATTTCCTCCAACATCCTGTTCCGCTCCACCTTCAACTTCGGCTATATGAAACCGATGTTCCGGCGCGACTTCCTCAATAACGAGGGACTGCGTTTCCGCGAGGATATCCGCATCGGCGAGGATTATATCCTGCTCGCCTCAGCGCTTGCGGCCGGCGGTCTCTGCGTCATCGAACCGAAGCCGGGTTATATCTACAATATCCGCGAAGGCTCGATTTCGCGTGTGCTCGAACTTCATCACGTCGAGGCAATGATGCGGGCGGATCAGGAGTTCCTGAGCCATTACACATTGCTGCCCGCCGCCATGGATGCGCAGCAGGCGAGAGCCCGCAGCCTGCAGCTGGCGCATAATTTTTTGACATTGGTGGAAAACATCAAGCGCCGCTCGGTACTCGGCGCCTTGAAGACCACGATCAGGGATCCCGCCGTGCTGGGGCATTTAAGAATGCCCATTGCAGTGCGGCTGAGGAGGCTGCGGGACGCGATGTTTGCGCCTGCGGCAAAAATACAGGGGTGAGAAGGCAGATTTCGTGAAATTTGCGCGCGGACGACCTCTGCGCGGGGACTGGGGACAGATCAAACCTTGATGAAGGAGAACACGATGGACCTGAACAGAACTGTCAGAAAAGCCGTCATTCCGGTAGCCGGCAACGGCACGCGGTTTTTGCCCGCCACCAAGGCGATGCCAAAGGAAATGCTGACGATCGTCGATCGGCCGGTCGTGCAATATGCTGTCGACGAGGCAATGCAGGCCGGCATCGAACACATTATTTTCGTCACCAGCCGCAACAAGACCGCCATCGAGGACTATTTCGACAGCGCACCCGAACTCATCAACACGCTCACCCGCTCCGGCAAGACCGTGCAGGTGCTGCAGCTGGAAAAGATGCTGCCGGTTGCCGGCACCGTCAGCTATACGCGCCAGCAGGTGCCGCTCGGTCTGGGCCACGCCGTCTGGTGTGCGCGTGAACTGGTGGGCAAGGAACCTTTCGCCCTGCTTCTGCCTGATATGGTGTCCTATGGTGCGCGCGGCTGCATTGCCGGGCTGATGGAGCTTTACGACGAAGTCGGCGGCAATATTCTCGGCGTCGAGGAATGCCTGCCGGAAGAAGTCTCGTCCTATGGCGTGGTCGGCGTCGGGCAGAAGGTCAATCACGGCTTTTCCGTCACTGAAATGGTCGAGAAGCCGGAACCGTCCAAGGCGCCTTCGAATTATTACCTGAACGGCCGTTATATCCTGCAGCCGGAAATCTTCGATATTCTCGCCAGGCAGGAACGCGGCGCGGGCAATGAGATTCAGTTGACCGATGGCATGAAGCGACTTGCTGAAAAGCAGCCGTTCCACGCGCAGAAATATTCGGGCCGCACCTTTGATTGCGGCAGCAAGCAGGGCTTCATCGCCGCCAACGTCGCCTTTTCGCTGATGCGTTCGGATATGGAGGCCCAGGTCCTCGCTTCGGTGAAGGAACTGATTGCAAACCACGAAAGCCGCGTCCAGGCGGCCTGACGTTCATCGCGCCACCGGGGAGGCGGCCGGCGCACTGATAACGGGAGGCGGGAAGGCGAGCGATGCTCGGCTTCCCGCGTACCATTTTTAATTCACAAGGTAGGTCCATGCACCACAAGACCTTTAAATCCAATATTGGTTTTCCGGAATCCGGCAAGGATTCCGACACGTTCATCGACCTCGACCGCCTGTGGGCCGCCGTGGTGCGTCGTGCCAATGTCATTGCCGCCTCCGTCATTGCCGCCGTCGTTCTCGCCGGCCTCTATCTGGTGCTCGCGACCCCCGTCTACACCGCCATGACGCAGGTGCTCTTGGATGAAAGCCTGTCCCGCTATGCGGAAGAGGAATCTCCGGTGCCGGCCGCGCAGATCGTCGACAACCGCATCGCCAGCGCCGTGGAAATCCTCAAATCCAAGGAAATGGCGCTGACCGTGGTCGACAAGGCCAAGCTCGACGAGAACGACACCATCGTCAATCCGCCGATGTCGCCAGTCGAACTCGTCAAATCTTCCGTGCGCGGCATCCTCGATCTCGTCCTGCCGGGCGATCCACCGGTCTCCGAGGCCGCGATCCGCGCCGGACGCCGCGAAAAGGCGGCCGCCATGCTGCAGCAGTCGCTGGCGGTGGAACGTGTCGGCCGCAGCTCGGTCATCGCCATCTCAACCCGCTCGACCGACCGGCAACTCGCCGCGCAGATCGCCAAGACCTATGCGCAGGCCTACCTTACCGAACAGCTGAACGCCAATTTCGACGCCAGCGAGCGCGCCTCCGTATGGTTGCAGGAGCGCATGACCGACCTCAACCAGCGCGCCCAGGCGGCGGAGCTCGCAGTCCAGAAGTTCCGGTCCGACAACAATATCGTGTCCTCACGCGGCGAACTCATGTCGGAAAGCCAGCTTGCCGATCTTAACGGCCAACTGATTGCTGCGCAGGCGGATGCCGCCACGGCATCTGCCCGCTACAGCCAGTATAAATCGATTATCGACCGTGGACCGGAAACGGCTGTAGACAATGCCGTTGTCTCCGCCCGTGATACCGACAATTCGGTCATTCAGGATTTGCGCAAGCGCTACATCACCATTTCCGACCGGCAGCGCGGCATCGTCCAGCAATTCGGCGCTGACCACCCGCAGGCGACCGCACTCGACGCCGAGAAAAAAGAGTTGTCGCAGCAAATCTTCCAGGAATTGCAGCAGCTGACCGGCAGCTTCAAGAACGAGTTTGATGTTGCCAATTCTCGCGTTCAGTCGCTGCGGGACAATATCGACAAGGTCGCTGGCCGCAATTCCGAAGCCAATATCACCATGGTGCAGTTGCGCGAACTCGAGCAGCGGGCAACGGCGTTGCGCACCCTCTACCAATCCTATCTCGGTCGTTTCGAGGAGGCTTCGCAGAAACAGTCGCTGCCGATCGCCAAGGCCCGCATCATTTCCGAAGCCGGTCTGCCGACATCACCTTCCAGCCCGAAAAAGACCATGACCATGGCGCTTTCGGTCATCCTCGGCCTAATGCTGGGTGGCGGTATCGCCGCACTTCTGGAATTTCGTGATCGCTTCTTCCACACCGGCAACGATGTGCGAGACAATCTGCGCATGCGTTTCCTGGGCTACCTGCCCTTCATCGGCGAAAGAGGCGTGGAAAATGCCAAGGCCGGCACCAGCGCCGCCACCCCCGGCGGCGAGAACGCTACGCTTGACGAAAGCGGGCAGGTCTCCTTCCAGAAAATGCTGCGACTTGCCGTCGACAGCCCGCGCTCCAGTTTCGCCGAAACGCTGCGCAACGTGAAACTGACGGCGGATGTCGTCATTCAGGAGCGCCAGTGCCGTGTCATCGGCGTCATTTCCTGCCTGCCGAACGAAGGCAAGTCGGTCGTGGCACTCAACCTCGCCGGGCTGATTGCCTCTACAGGCAAACGCACGCTGGTCGTGGACGCCGATATCCGCAATCCCGGCCTCAGCCGCATGCTGACGACACGCCAATCCGCCGGTCTGGTGGAAGTCGTCCTCGATGAAGTTCCGTGGACGCAGGCGGTGAAGGTAGATACCCGCACCAAGATGGGTATCCTGCCGGTTTCCACGAGCAACCAGTTCGCCCATTCGAGTGAATTGCTCTCCTCCTCCGGCATGCGCAAATTCATCGATTCTGCCCGCGAAGCCTGCGATTACATCATCGTTGACCTTGCGCCTGTCGTTCCCGTGATCGACGCCAAAGCTTTTGCGCCGCAGGTGGACGGCTTCGTCTTCGTGACCGAATGGGGCAAAACGCCGATCCAAATGGTGCAGAACCTGATGGCCAACGAACCGCAGATCGCCAACAAGACGCTTGGCATCGTGCTCAACAAGACCGACATGACGGAATTGCAGCGTTATGCCGGCCCCGGCGGCTCGGAGCATTATCACGAGAAATTCTCGGCCTATTACGGCGACGCAAAGCCGCCCGTAAAGGAAGATGCCTGATCATGAAACGGCCTGGTGAAAACCGGGCCTTTTTTCTGCTAGGGTACGATCGATAAACCGATGGCATTGCCCGGCGAAATGCGCATTGATGGCGGAAAGCCAAATCGCAAGCAGGATCAATCTCATGCCATCACCCATCGCCTTTGTTTCGCGGATGAATGCGGAAACGGAAGCCGTCTGGAAACAGGCGCTGCGCGCCGCCATGCCGGAAGAAGACATCCTTTCCTTTTCCGAATTGAGCGCGGAACAGAAAAGCCGGGTGGATTTCGCCATCGTCGCCAATCCCGATCCCGCCGATATTGCCGCACTTCCTAGCCTCACATGGATCCACAGCCTGTGGGCAGGTGTTGAGCGATTGGTGCTGGAACTGGGTGAAAAAGCCCCGCCCATCGTTCGATTAAAGGACCCCGAGCTTTCCCGTGTGATGGCGGAAGCCGTGCTCGCATGGACCTACTATCTGCAGCGCGACATGCCGGCCTATCGCAAGAACCAAGAAAAGGCGCTCTGGCAGGAGCTGGACTATCGTCACCCCGGCGAGATGACCATCGGCCTGCTCGGCCTTGGGGCGCTCGGAAGGGCGGCAGCGGAGCGCCTCACCCATGCCGGTTTCAACGTCAGTGGCTGGAGCCGTTCGGAGAAGGCAATTGCGGGTGTGGAAACACTGACCGGCGATGACGGGCTGCAAACATTGCTCGAAAAAAGCGACATTCTCGTCTGCCTCGTGCCGCTCACCGATGCGACGCGCGGGCTTCTCGACGCCGGACGTCTCGCCGTGATGAAACAGGGGGCCGCACTCATCAATTTCGCCCGTGGCGCCGTCATTGTCGCCGATGACCTGCTCTCTGCTCTCGATTCCGGCCGGATTTCCCACGCCGTTCTCGATGTCTTCGAACAGGAGCCGCTGCCGACGGCTTCGTCGTTCTGGCGGCACCCGAAAGTCACCGTCCTGCCGCATATTTCCGCGCCGACAAGCCGGGAGAGTTCGGCCCGCATCGTGGCGGGGAACGTCCGCATCTGGCGGGAGACCGGCAGGCTACCGGACACGGTCGACATGATCCGCGGTTACTGAGCCGGCGACAAGACGGCGGGCGGCCTATTCCGCCCCCGTCGCCTTTGCCGTATGAGCCCGTTCGACGGCCGCGACGATCTGCTGCTCGTCATAGGGCTTGGTCAGCAGCACCGCGCTTTCGGGCGCCCCTTCCGGCAGATGGCTGTCACCCGTCGCAAACACGATGGCAAGCCCCGGCTTGCGGCGCAGGGCCTCCGCCGCCAGCTCGCCGCCCTTCATGTCGGGCAGGCCGAGATCGGTAACGAGAACGTCTATCGGGTCCGCCTCGATCACCTCCAGCGCCTGCGCGGCATTTCCCGCCTCGACGACGGCAAAACCGCTATCCGAAAGCATTTCCGTCGAATTCATCCGGATCAACTCATCGTCCTCGACCAGCAGCACGCGGATAGACCTGTTTTCGCTGTCGACCGCGCTCGCGGTTTGGGAAAGTTTGGAATAACCGTTCGTGGCCGCCGGTTGTGCTCTCGACAGCGATACCTGCTTGCGATTGGCGATCACATGGCGAAGGCGCCGTGCCAGTGCTTCGCGTGTATAGGGCTTGGAAAGCAGTTCCACCCCGGCATCCAGCTTGCCGCCGTGCACGATGGAGTTTTCCGTGTAACCGGACGTGAAGAGAACGGCGAGGTTGGGCAGCCGCTCCTGCGCGCGGCGCGCCATTTCCCGGCTCTTCAAAGACCCGGGCATCACCACGTCGGTGAAGATGACATCGATCGGAATGCCGCTTTCCACCACCGTCAGGCCGGCCTGCGCATCACGGGCGGTCAGCACCCGGTAACCGAGGTCACCAAGCGTCTCAACGACGGTGTTGCGCACTTCCTCGTCATCCTCCACCACCAGAATGGTTTCCGTTCCGCCCTCGACGGGACCGGTCGGCATCACCACTTCCCTGTCCTCATCGGCAGCGGAGCGCGGCAGATACATCTTCACCGTCGTGCCCTGCCCCACCTCGCTATAGATGTTGACGTGGCCGCTCGATTGTTTCGCGAAACCATAGACCATCGAAAGACCGAGACCGGTGCCCTTGCCCTCCGGTTTTGTCGAAAAGAACGGCTCGAAGACCTTTTCGAGGATCTCAGGCGACATGCCCGATCCCGTATCGGTGACAGCGAGCATCACATATTGCCCCGCCGAAACCTCGGAATGCTTGCGGGCATAATCACGATCGAGAACCGCATTGCCAACTTCGATGGTCAGCTTGCCGTGCCCCTCCATGGCGTCGCGCGCATTGATGGCGAGATTGAGCAACGCATTCTCCACCTGGTTGGGATCGGCATAGGTGTTCCAGAGACCACCTGACGTAATGACCTCCACCTCTATCCCCTCGCCGAGCGAACGGCGCAAAAGATCATCCATGCCGGTCACGAAACGGGCGATATTAATGACGCGCGGCTCCAGCGCCTGTCGGCGGCCGAAGGCCAGCAGCTGGCTGGCGAGCTTTGCACCACGATGGACACCGGCAAGCGCATTTTCCAGCCGCCTTTCGGCGCGTTCATTGCCGATCACATCCTTAGACAGCAATTGCAGATTGCCCGCGATCACCTGCAGAAGATTGTTGAAATCATGCGCCACGCCGCCCGTCAGCTGGCCGATGGATTCCATCTTCTGCGCCTGCTGCAACGCCTTTTCGGTCTGGCGGCGCTCCGCCATTTCCATCTCGACACGCGCTTCCAGGCCTTCGTTCAATTGCCGAAGCTGCTCTTCCGCCCGGATGCGGTGACGAATCTCGCGCTCGAGATTACTGGCATGTTCCTTGAGGGTGTCTTCCGATTGCCGTTGCTCGGTAATATCCGTGTGAACCCCGACCCATTCGGCAATGGCGCCGTCCTTGTCGAAAATCGGCACGCCGCGGATCGAAAAAGTGCGGTAGACGCCGTCATGGCGGCGCACCCGATGTTCCCAGAGGTAGGTCGACTTTTCCGCGACCGCCCTGTTCCAGCTATCAACAGACCCCTGCCTGTCTTCCGGGTGAACCGCGTCCGCCCAGCCAAAATCCTGATATTCTTCAGGGGTTTGTCCGGTCATGGCGGTCCAGGCGGGCTGCTCGCCCCGCATCCTGCCATCGGCGCTGTTGGTCCACAACACGCCATGCACCGCCTCCACCGCTGCGCGGAAACGGTTGTTGCTGATGAGGATTTCCTGCTCCGAGCGCTTGCGTTCCTCGATGTCGATGATCAGCACATAGATGCCATCGATGGAGCCATCCGAAATATAGCGCGGCACATAGCTGATTTCGGCGGCGCGCAGGCTGCCGTCCGGCCTGCGGATCACCGTGTCGGAAACGATCTTCTCACCGGCAAGCGCCCGGTCGAGATAGGTCCTGCGGGCTTCGAAAAACGCCGCGCCGACGATGTCGGGCACGCTGCGGCCGATCACCTCCTCGGCACGTCGTCCGAACCATTCCAGATAGCCGTCATTGGCGAATCTATAGACGTAGTCACGATCGACATATCCGACCAGAATAGGCAGGGCATTCGTCAGCCGGCTAAGCTCCATGCGGCTCTGCTCAAGCGCCTCCAGCGCCCTCACCTTATCGGTATTTTCAAGCACGGTGCATAAAACGCCGTCCACCGTGCCGCCCTCGTTATAGATCGGCGTGTAGAACAGATCGAAGATCACCTCTTCCGGCACGCCATGTCGCATGAGCGTCATTGGCTGGTCGCGATAGGCCATCACCTCGCCGCGGAAACCGGCTTCCAGGATGCGGCTGTTCCAGTCCCATATTTCCGGCCAGATGCCGGGCACCGTTCCGCCAAGTGCCCGCGGGTGATAATTGCCGGCGATCTCGGCATAACCGTCATTGTAGATCATCACATGGTCGCTCCCCCACATCAGCACTTGCGGAATAGGAGAGTTGACGACGGAATTGGCCTTCTGCCTCAGATTTTGCGGCCAGTCGCAAATAGGACCGAGCGATGTCTTCGACCAGTCGAAGCGGCGCACAAGCTCACCCGTTTCACCGCCACCGATCGGCCATACCGGGGCAGCACGAAGATTGGTCATTCAACATCACCACAAATCGAGAGGAAACCTCCCGTAATACACGACGAGAGAAAAGTCCAAGAAAACAGAAACTTCCGCTTATTGTTCCAGAGGTTTTTCAAAAAATCGAAAAAGTTCCACCACGTCACAAATTTCGTGTCGCAACCGCTAAAGAACGTGAAAATTCAGAGCCTTCGCACCGAAAATTTCACTAATAAAACCCTTCACAAGCGGCTTTGCTTACCGATTGCCATCCTCAATACGCCAGAAACTGCCGCAAACGGAATGGCCACAAAGAAATTATTAAGCCTCAATAAGGGTGCTGGCGGTCGCGGTGCCGTCAGCGCCCGGGTCTTCGCCACACCGCGACCAGAGGGAACAAAAATGAAAATACTTTTGGGTGCCACAATTCTTTCTGCCGGCTTCGCCTTTTCAGGCGGCGCGGCCTATGCCGCCGACTGCGGAAACGTGACGATCGCCAGCATGAACTGGCAATCCGCCGAAGTCGCCGCCAATCTCGATAAGTTCATTCTTGAAAAAGGCTATGGTTGCTCCGCCGAAATCGTGACTGGCGACACCGTGCCGACATTGACCTCCATGGCCGAAAAAGGCCAGCCGGATATCGCCCCCGAGGCCTGGGTCAGCCTGCAGCCGGAAATCGTCAAGCACGGACTGGAAGGCGGCAAGGTCGTCGCGGCCGCCAAGATCCTGTCGGACGGTGCCGTCCAGGGCTGGTGGATTCCGAAATATCTCGCCGATGCCAATCCCGATCTCAAGACCATTCCTGACCTTTTCAAACACCCCGAACTGTTCCCCGCGCCGGAAGACAAGTCCAAGGGCGCCGTGTTCAACGGCCCGCAGGGCTGGGGCGGCACTGTTGTCACCGCACAGCTCTTCAAGGCTTTCGGCGGTGAAAAGGCGGGCTTCACCCTCGTCGATACCGGCTCGGCCGCAGGCCTCGACGGTTCCATCGCCAAGGCTTACGAAGCCAAGCAGCCATGGGTCGGTTATTATTGGGCCCCCACGTCGTTGCTCGGCAAATATGAGATGGTGAAGCTCGGTTTCGGCACGGAATATGATGCGGCCGAATGGAAGCGCTGCACCTCGGTTGCCGATTGTCCGGACCCGAAGCCAAACGCATGGCAAGTGGATGACGTGCAGACGCTCGTCAGCAAGAGCTTTGCCGACCGTGCCGGCCCGGCCATGGACTATCTCAACAAGCGCGCCTGGACCAACGCCACTGTCAACAAGTTGATCGCCTGGATGACCGACAACCAGGCAACCGGTGAAGACGGCGCCAAGCAATTCCTGAAGGAAAACGAAGCCCTCTGGAAGGGCTGGGTCTCTCCTGAAGTCGCGGAAAAGGTCAAGGCCGCCCTTTAAAGCGCGTCCTCACATATCTGCCCGGCAACCGGCGTTCGCCAGTGGCGACGCCGCGCCGCATCGGCTCCGGAATGCCTGACGGCTTCCGGGCGATGATGCGCCGGTTCAACAGAGTGTTCCGCCCTGTATCCTCAAGGACGCGCGGCGCTCTGGCGATTTTACTCCCGGAGTGCGGAGGATATAGATCCCCGCCTCCGGTTCTTCATGGAGAACAGGATATGGAATGGCTTTTCAAATTTCCGACCATGAATGACGATGCTCTGCGTGCGCTGAAAAAAGTCATCGACGAGGGATTCCGGGGCTTCACCCGAACCTATGGCGGCGCGATTGAGGGGCTGTTCACCCCCCTGCAGAGCTTTCTCATCTGGGCGGAAAGGCTTTTGATCGGCGCACCCTGGCCGGTCGTTATTCTTATTGTCGGCGCGCTCGCCTGGTTTGCCAGCCGCAGCGCTACCATCGTTTCACTGTGTTGCGGCATTCTCTTCGCCATCGGCTGGTTCGGCATGTGGGAAGACACGATGAAGACGGTCTCGATGATCTTCGTCTGCGCGGTCATGTCCATCGTCATCGGATTGCCGATCGGCATCGCCATGGCGCGATCGAACCGCCTGCAGAACGTGGTTAATCCCGTCCTCGACGTGATGCAGACGATGCCGAGCTTCGTTTATCTCATTCCCGTCGTCATGCTTTTGGGCATCGGCCGCGTGCCTGGCGTCATCGCCGTCATCATCTACGCCATTCCGCCCATGATCCGGCTGACCAATCTCGGTATCCGCATGGTCGACCACGACGTGCTGGAGGCGGCCGACGCTTTCGGATCCTCGAAGCGCCAGAAACTGTTCAAGGTGCAGCTGCCGCTCGCACTCCCCACCATCATGGCCGGTATCAACCAGACCATCATGATGGCGCTCGCCATGGTCGTCATCGCCTCCATGATCGGCGTGCAGGGTCTTGGCCAGCCGGTGCTGAAGGCCATCGCCAACCAGTATTTCACGCTGGGCGTGTTCAACGGGCTTGCCATCGTCGGCATCGCCATCATCTTCGACCGCATCAGCCAGGCCTATGGCCTTCGTCTGCAAAAACACCGGGAAGTGGCGCATGGCTAGTCAATCGATCGAAATTCGCAGCCTCTACAAGATTTTCGGCTCCAAGGCGGCAAATCATGTCGAAGCCGTGAAGGCCGGCATGTCCAAGGCTGAGCTCAACACCACGCATGGCCATGTGCTTGGCCTGCGTGACATCAACATCACCATGCCGGGCGGGCAGATCACCGTGATCATGGGCCTTTCCGGCTCGGGCAAATCGACGCTGATCCGCCACGTCAATCGGCTGATCGACCCGACCGCCGGCGAAATCCTCTATGGCGGCACCGATGTCTGTCGCCTCAACGAAGCGGATCTTCTGGAATTCCGCCGCCACAAGACGGCGATGGTATTCCAGAAATTCGGCCTGCTGCCGCATCGAAACGTGCTGCAGAATGTCGTCTACGGCCTTGAAGTGCAGGGTATCGACAAACGCGAACGCGAGGAGCGGGCCGAAGTCTGGATCAGGCGCGTGGGGCTCGAGGGTTTTTCCAACCATTATCCCAACCAGCTTTCCGGCGGCATGCAGCAGCGTGTCGGCCTCGCCCGCGCGCTCACCAACAATGCCGAAATCCTGTTGATGGACGAGGCCTATTCCGCACTCGATCCACTGATCCGTGTCGACATGCAGACGGTGCTGCTGGAATTGCAGAAGGAGTTGAAGAAGACCGTGGTCTTCATCACCCACGATCTCGACGAGGCGCTGCGGCTTGGCGACAAGATCGCCATCCTGCGTGACGGCGAGATCATCCAGCAGGGCACGGCCGCCGAGATCGTGATGTCACCAGCCGACAGCTATATCGAGGCCTTCGTGGAAGAGGTCAATCGCGGCAGGGTCATTCGCCTCGGCGCCATCGTGCAGCCGGAATTTTCCGGCCAGTCCCGCCTTCAGCTCGACGCGGATATGACGGTCGAGGAAGGCCTGCGGGCGCTCGTGCGGGAAAATGTCAGCAGCGCCACGGTCGCAGGAGAAAATGGCAAGGTGCTCGGCACTGTCACCACCGACGCCATCATGCACTGCCTCGTCAGGACCGCGCGTGGCGAGGAAGGCGGCATGGCGGAACGGCTGTCAGGCTGAACTTTCAAGCCACCCGGCCAAACCCTTCGCCGCCGCCTTGCCGGTGGCGAAACAGGCGGTCAGGAGATAACCGCCGGTTGGTGCCTCCCAGTCCAGCATTTCCCCGGCAACGAATATGCCGGGGATGCTTTCCAGCATGTAGTTCTCGTCAACACCGCTCCACGCGACGCCGCCCGCTGCCGAAATCGCCTCGGCAATCGGCCGCGGCCGCAGGAGCGGTATCTCCAGGTGTTTCAGTCTCGCTGCGACGAAACCATCCGGCATGGCCGCAATATCAGGGAAGATTTCCCGCAGCAGCCCGACCTTGACGGCGGAGAGACCGGCGGCCTTACGCATGCGGTTTGCGAAACTCTCCTTCCGGCCGAGCTTTTCCAGATCGCGGCAGAGCCGTTCCACCGTGCGTCCGGGCGCAAGATCAACCGCGAGCGCCGCGCCGCCTGCCTGTTCCAGCCGGTCGCGCAGTGCGGCGGAATGGGCATAGATGACGCTGCCCTCGATGCCATGTTTCGTAATCACGAACTCGCCCTGAAATGCACCGGCCGGAGAAATCGTCACCGTGGATTTGACGGCCTCGCCAGCAAAACGCTCGCGGAAAATATCGCTCCAATCGACGTCGAAACCGCAATTGGCGGGGCGGAACGGGGAAACTTCCACACCCTTCTGCGCCAGCACCGGCACCCAGGCGGCATCGGAGCCGAGCCGTGGCCAGCTCGCGCCACCGAGCGCCAGCAACGCGGCATCAGCCTTGATGGTGACCTCGCCGCCAGGCGTTGCAAACACCAGCCGGTCGCCGGAAAAACCCGTCCAGCGATGTCGCGTCTGGATGGTGACGCCCTGCGCTTCCAGTCGCGCAAGCCAGGCGCGCAACAGCGGCGACGCCTTCATCACCCTCGGAAACACCCGGCCGGAGGTGCCGACGAAGGTTTCCTGCCCCAGCCGCTCAGCCCAGTCGCGCAGCATCTCAGGCGTGAAATTATCAAGGGCGGCGCGCAGTCTCGGTTCCGCCTCGCCAAAACGGTGGCGGAAACTGTCGTAATCTTCGGCATGAGTGATGTTGAGACCGGATTTTCCGGCCATCAGTAATTTGCGCGCCACGGTCGGCATAGCCTCGAACACCGTCACGGCATGGCCCGCGGCCGAGAGCATCTCGGCTGCCATCAGCCCCGCCGGCCCGCCGCCGATAATCGCGACCTGCCTCGCCTCGCTCAAAACCCTCTCCTTAGCCATCTTTGCCATTGAGAGCCTTATACCGATTTCCGGGTGCGAATATATGCGATATTGAACGCGGATGTTCACGCTCGACCGCCCCGTTACCTTTTCGCAGGATATCAAAAAAAGCCGCTTCATCGCCTTTGCCGCACCGGTAACCGGCGAGGAGGATGCGAAGAACTTTCTGGCAGTGCATTCGGACCCCGATGCCAACCATAATTGCTGGGCCTGGCGAACGGGTCAGACATATCGTTTCAGCGACGATGGCGAGCCTTCCGGCACGGCGGGAAAACCGATCCTTCAGGCGATAGACGGTCAGGCGCTGGATAATGTCGCGGTTCTCGTCATCCGCTGGTTCGGCGGCATCCTGCTCGGCAGCGGCGGGCTGATGCGCGCCTATGGCGGCACGGCGGCGGCCTGCCTCCGGCTCGGCGAGACTTCACCCGTCATCGCCTATGTCAGCGCGACCTTGAGCTGCCCCTTTTCCGATCTGGCGCTGGTGAAATCGCGGCTCTCTGCCACGCCGAACCTGCGGCTGGAGAGGGAGGAATTCACCGGCACCGGCGCGGATATGCTGCTCTCCGTTCCGGCCGAAGAAGCCGAACGGCTGACCCGGCTTCTGAGCGACCTGACCAGCGGGCGCGTCAATCTGCATATTCCGGACTAGCGCATTTTCCAGCGACTGTCCGAATGCGCAATTCGTGCTAAGGAAGCGATATGTCACTTAAGCTTTCCAACCCCATCTACAATCCGCCGCTCGACCCCTGGCTCACCATCGTGCACCGCGATGACGACCTGCTGGTTCTGGACAAGCCGAGCGGGCTTCTGTCCGTGCCGGGGCGCGATCCGGCGCTTTCCGACAGCCTGATGACGCGGGTGCAGAAGCAGTTTCCGAAAGCGCTGATGATCAACCGGCTGGACAAGGACACGTCAGGCATCGTGCTGATGTCGCTCAACCGCAAGGCGCATGCGGCAATCGCAGCCCAGTTCGAGAAGCGTGAAACGCGCAAATCCTATGTGGCCATCGTCTGGGGCACGGTGGCGGGCGAAGAAGGCGAAGTGGACCTGCCGCTGGCGATCGACCCCGACAACAAGCCCCGCCACCGGGTGGACCATGAAAATGGCAAGCCGGCGCAAAGCCTTTGGCGCGTCCTGGAGCGATTGCCGCTTCCCGCGACGAGGCTGGCGCTTACGCCCCTTACCGGCCGCACCCACCAATTGCGTGTGCATATGAAGGCGCTAGGCCACCCCATTCTCGGCGATGAATTTTATGCCGAAGGTGAAGCACTTACCGCCGCGCCGCGCCTGATGCTGCATGCGCAAGAGGTTGGCTTCCGCCATCCGGATGGCCGTGACGTCACCTATACCGTGCCCTGCCCGTTCTGAGGTCGCAGATGAAGGAACAAAACGAAAGTTTCGTGGTGGATTTTGTTGGCGGTGCGGTTGGCCACCGTTTCCGCTCCGGCGAAGGGCGCGGACAGGCCCTGCCGAAAGCCGCCGGTTTCACTAAAGGCCGCACGCCGAAAATCGTCGATGCAACGGCCGGGCTGGGGCGGGATGCCTTCCTGCTCGCATCGTTGGGAGCCGAGGTCACCCTTATCGAACGTTCGCCTGGCATGCATGCTCATCTCGCTGATGGTATCAGCCGCGCCCTGGAAGCGGGCGGCGCCTATGCCGAGGCGGCGTCGCGCATGACGCTGCTGCAGGGTGATTCCCGTCAATTGCTGAAAGAGCTTTCACCCGAGGTGGTGGTCATCGACCCCATGCATCCGCCCCGCCACAATACGGCGCTGGTGAAAAAAGAAATGCGGGTGCTGAGGGAACTAGTGGGCTCCGATCCGGATCAGGTGGAGCTGATGGAGGTGGCGCTTGCCCATGCAACAAAGCGGGTGGTGCTGAAATGGCCGCTGCGCGCCGATCCGATGCCGGGCATTCGCAAGCCCTCACACCAGATCATCGGCAAGAATACGCGCTATGATGTCTTCATGATCTTCGGGAACTCTCTCGACCAGCAGGAATGATCAGCGAAAGTTTGGCCTGCGCTGTGCATTCATCAAAAGCTCGTGCCGCGAAGCGAACTCGCCGAACAGCTTTCTGAGCCTGACTTCCTCGGCCTTGTCCAGCCGGTAACGGCGGCAGAATTCCGCGACGTTGAGGATCGGCTTCGGTCTGTTTCCGTCTATCGTCTTGTTGTCGATGATCTGCATGGCACCCTCCGTATAACAGAGGCCAAACGTCGCCCACGCCTCGCGGTTCCCTATGAATTCGCATGGATGAGAAAAGAGCGTGGCGTCTACACACGCAATGATCAAGTTTTCTTGAAACTCTCGAAGGAAACGAAATTCTACCCAAATGGTTTCCTGCGTGACCTTAACGATGGAAGGGAGACCCATGTTCCACAACAACCGATTTCTGAGTTCGACGATCCTGTGCGCGCTGCTCGCCGTGCCGCTTGCCGGCGCCGCCCACGCCCAGACCGCTCCGGCTGCCGAAACCAAACGGCCGAATGCGCCGGATCAGAAACCGGCTTTTGAGGGCCAGACCCGGGCGCCGCAGGCTGCCACCCAGCCAAACGTTGAAAAAACCGTTGTCGCCGAAGGCCTGCCGCATCTGTGGTCCATGGAATTCCTGCCCGATGGCCGGATGATCGTCGCTGCCAAAGAGGGCGCCATGCATATCGTCGCCGACGGCAAAGCCGGCCCTGCGATTGACGGCGTGCCCGATGTCGCCTCCGATGGGCAGGGCGGTCTTCTCGACATCGCGCTGGCGCCGGATTTCGAGACATCGCGCAAGATATTCTTCTCTTTCTCCGAACCGCGTGATGGCGGCAACGGCACCTCCGTGGCCTCCGCCAAGCTGACCGAAGAGGGCGGCGCGGCGAAACTTGAAGATGTTGCAGTGATTTTCCGCCAGATGCCGACCTATGACGGCGACAAACATTTCGGCTCCCGCCTCGTTTTCGGCCCGAACAACGAGCTTTACGTCACCGTCGGTGAACGTTCGGACGCAAAGCCGCGTGTGCAGGCGCAGGATCTATCGAGCGGTCTCGGCAAGGTTTTCCGCATCGATACCGAAGGCAAGGCGCTTGAGGGCAACCCCTTTGCCGGTCAGCAGAATGCGCTTCCCGAAATCTGGAGTTACGGTCACCGCAACATGCAGGCGGCGGCGCTGGACGATCAGGGCAGGCTCTGGACCGTGGAACATGGCCCCAAGGGCGGCGATGAGCTGAACCTGCCGAAAGCGGGACTGAATTATGGTTGGCCGGTCATCACCTATGGCGTCGAATATAGCGGCCGATCCGTCGGTGACGGTGTCACGGCCAAGGAGGGCATGGAGCAACCGGTCTATTATTGGGACCCGGTCATCGGCCCCTCCGGCATGGCCTATTATGACGGCGACCAGATTCCCGAATGGAAGGGTTCCTTCATTGTCGGTGGCCTGGTGAGTCAGGGTCTCGTTATCCTGCACATCGACGGCGACAAGGTCGCGACCGAAAGCCGCCTGCCGCTTGAAGCGCGTATCCGCGACGTCAAGATCGGGCCGGATGGCGCGGTCTACGCCGTGACGGAAGAGCGTGGTGGTGGAAACTCGCAGATTCTGCGGATCGCCAAGGCCGGTTGAGAAAACTCGTGATCGGAACGACAGGCTGCCGGAACGAAGGCGGCCTGTTTTTCGTTTGCCGCAGCGCGAAACCTGCCGGGAAAAACAATGCCACAACCGCCGACCCGCCTTCTTGCCAAAATCGGGCTTGCCTATGTCAATGACCAGGAGCCGGGGATTGCCCGTGAAAAGCGCGGGCGCGGTTTCTGTTACCGGCTACCGGGCGGCGATCTGCTCTCCGATAGCGTCGAACTGAAGCGTATCAAATCGCTCGGCGTGCCGCCCGCCTATAGAGACGTATGGATTTGCATCGACCCGGCGGGCCATCTACAGGCCACCGGCTTTGATGCGCGCGGGCGAAAACAATATCGCTATCATCCCGACTGGCATGCGCTCAGAGGTGAGACGAAATTCTTCCAGCTCAAGAGCTTCGGTAAGGCGCTGCCGGCCATACGTCGCCGCGCGATGGCGGATATTGGGAAGCAGGACCATGGGCAGGAGATGACGCTTGCGGCACTCACTCTCCTTCTTGACGCCGCCTATCTGCGCGTCGGCAATCGCTCCTATCTCGAAACCAACGGCACCTATGGCGCGACGACCCTGCTCAAACGCCATGTGTCCTTCGGTGAAACCATCGAACTGCGTTTTGCCGCCAAGGGCGGGCAGAAAGTGAAACGGCAGTTGCGCCACCCGCGCCTTCAGAAAATCCTCGAGGAAATCGCCGACCTGCCCGGCAAGGAACTCTTTGTCTGGCAGGACAGCGAGAACCGGGTGCATTCCGTCGATTCCAGCGATCTCAACGCCTACCTCTCAGGCATTGGCGGTCAGGGCATTTCGGCCAAGACCTTCCGCACCTGGGGCGGAACGCTGGCGGCCTTCTGCAACGCGATGGAACACGTCGCGGCGGGTGAAAAACCGAGCATAAAGGGCATGTGCCAAGCCGCGGCAGCCGAGCTTTCCAACACGCCCGCCATCTGCCGCAAGAGCTATGTGCACCCGGCCGTTCTCGACATTGCGACAGAAGAAAAAGCCCGGAAAAAACTCGGTCGCATCCTGAAGGTCGGTGCAAAACCCGTCTCCGGCCTCAGGGCCGATGAAAGACGGCTGCTGGCCTTCCTGCCTTAGAGCATTTCCAGTAAAAGTGCGTCGCGGTTTTACGCCCGGATAATGCGATAAAACAAAAAGATAGAGCACATCCGCCGCTTCCGTTTAGAGCGGATGTGCTCTAGCGGTCAGCGGCTCCCCGCCCATTCCGCCAGCTCTCGCTCGGCCCTTTCCAGCGCGCTGTAATTCAGCAGCTTGCGCAGGAAAGCCACTGTCACGGCGCGGGTTCGGAGATTATACCGGCCTTCCGCATCGTCATCACCCGGCGCCTGATGCACGTTCAGCTTTTCATAGAGGCTTTGCAGCCGGTTCTGCACGCTGCGCAGCGACAGGTTGCGGCGGCGGGCAATCGCCTTGTCGGTGAGGCCCAGCGCGACATCGACGAGAATTTCATATTCGGAATCGGTAAAACCATGCGCCTTGCCGAGGCTTTTTTCCTGAAGGCCGCGCACTTCCCGGTCGATCACGCATTGCGCCTCGATGAAGATGCTGCGCAGCGCCAGCCGCAGGCGGTCATCAGAGGCCGATTTCAGCACATAGCCATAGGCCGCACCTTCCGGCACGATACGGGACACACCGCGCACATAGGCCTCATCCGAATAGTTCGACCAGAACAGGATGCGGGTATCCGGCCGCTCCTTCCAGATCGTGCGCGCCGCCTCGATGCCGTTGCGCTCGTTCATCTGCAAATCCATGACGATATGGGCTGCCCGGTTTTCCCGCGCGAGCTTTTCCCCCGTCCTACCGTTGGCCGCCTCCAGTACCTTGTCGCATTCCGGCAGGGCAGCTCTGACGGCCTCATTCAGATAGGCGCGGTGCAGCGCATCGTCCTCGACGATCAGCACGTCCATGTCACACATCCTCCCGATGATCGAAAGCGTCTTCCGGCAGGATCACGGTGATGCATGTACCCGCCCCGTTGCGATTGCCGCCGATATCGAATCTCGCCGAGATCAGCCGCGCCCGTGTCTTCATGTTGCCGATGCCGAGACCGCCGGAAGCAGCGCCATCACCGCCGCCATTGCCGTCATCGCTGACTGTCACCCTGAGCCCGCCATCGACGGCGGTGAGGTTCACGGCAATGGTTTCCGGCTGGGCATGACGAATGGCGTTATTGACCGCCTCCTGTACGATGCGGAACAGCGAGATGGCCACCGTCTTGTCGAGCCTTTCCACCAGCCCGCCCGTCTCATCCGTTACAGACCACTCTATATACGAGCCGCTGTCGCGCACGGAGCGGTCCACATAGGTCTCGATGGCCTCAACGACGCCGAACAATTGCAGGATCGAGGGTTTTGCCTCCTCGATGATTTCGCGCAGGTCCTGCATGCAATGCTGCAGGCTGCGCACCACCGGTTCCAGCATCTCGCCGGAAACATCGGCGGAATGGCTCATGCGCTCGATACGCCGCGCAAGCCGTGCCAGATCGGCCAGCGTCTGATCATGCAGGTCCATGCCGATGCGCTGCCGCTCGGCCTCCAGCGCCTCCGTCAATTGCAGCGCGCCGAGGCGCAGACCTTCTTCGCGGGCATTGGCGCGCGCCTCCTCGATGGCTGAGCGCTTGGCCTGTTCGGCGGCGCGGATGGCATAGAAATAGGGCGCCAGCATATCGGCGACCGCGCGGGCATTCGCCACATCCTCCATCGTATAGGCATTCGACTGGTGCGAGGAGCAACTGAGCGCGCCGATAATGTCGCCATGCACCTTCATCGGCACATGCAGGCGGCTATGCAGATTAAGCTCGATGATGGGGCTCGAAAAAGCGCCTTCGAAATGAAAGCGCGGATCGGAACAGGCATCACCGCTCAGCAGGTGTTCCACGGCGCCTGACAGCAACGAGCGGATCGGGCTTCCGGTCAGAAGGGCCGGCGGCTGCCGGCTCCAGGCGCTGACGAGCCCGCTCTCATAGGCAATGTGATATTTGTCATCCAACTGCTTGATGCAGACATCCATATGATCATGCGGGATGATATGGCTGATCTCGGTGGCGACAGCCTGAATGATGGCATTAAATTCCAGCTGCCCGGCGAGCAGCCGCGCAATACCCATATAGTGGTGGAAAAGAGCGCTTTTCGGCGTATCCAGCATGTGCGGACGCCCTCCCAAGCGCCTGCCTAATAGACATCAGGCGGCGCAGTTTTAAACACATCAGAACGCCGCATCATTCATTCTGCGCCCGGCAATGCCGTTTCGTCCTGCGGGTTCCCGCATGCTTTCTGCGGAAACCCGCAGGAAGATTGCCGTGATCCGCCTATACAAGCCAAACCTTCTTGGTCATTCTCGTTTGTACTGGGGAACGGAGCTCCAGTGCAACGGGATTTCGTCTGCCGCCGAGGAGATTTGCGGCAGGTGAGGGTTCCGGACCCCGAAAGGGCAAGCCACCAGGGAGGAAATCAATGGCTTTCAGAAAGATGCTTCTGGCATCGGCCGCTGTCGCATGCGCAGCTCTGCCGATCACCGCTCACGCCGATACGTCGGCCAAAAAAATCGCGCTCTCAAACAATTACGCAGGCAATTCCTGGCGTCAGGCGATGCTGACCAGCTGGGACAAGATCACCAAGCAGGCCGTGGCCGACAAACAGGTGGCCGCCGCCGACGCCTTCACGACCGCCGAAAACCAGGCGACCGAACAGGCAGCCCAGATCCAGAACCTCATCCTGCAGGGTTATGACGCCATCGTCATCAACGCCGCTTCGCCGACCGCGCTTAACGGCGCGGTGAAGGAAGCCTGTGATGCCGGCATCACCGTCGTGTCTTTCGATGGTATTGTCACCGAGCCTTGCGCCTGGCGCATCGCCGTCGATTTCAAGGCGATGGGCGAAAGCCAGATCGATTATCTTGCCAAGGCCATGCCGAAGGGCGGCAACCTGCTCGAAATCCGCGGTCTCGCCGGCGTTTCCGTGGATGACGAAATCCATGCCGGCATCGCCGCCGGTGTCGCCAAGAACCCGCAGTTCAAGATTGTCGGTTCGGTCAATGGCGACTGGGCGCAGGATGTTGCCCAGCGCGCCGTTGCCGGCATTCTGCCGAGCCTTCCGGAAGTCGCGGCTGTCGTGACACAGGGCGGTGACGGTTACGGTGCGGCACAAGCCTTCGCCGCCGCCAAGCGCCCGACCCCCACCATCGTCATGGGCAATCGCGAAGACGAGCTGCAATGGTGGAAACAGCAGAAGGACGCGAGCGGCTACGAGACCATGTCGGTCTCCATCGCCCCCGGTGTCTCGACGCTCGCTTTCTGGGTGGCGCAGCAGATCCTCGACGGCAAGGACGTGAAAAAGGACCTGACCGTTCCTTTCCTGCGCATCGACCAGGGCAATCTTGAGGATAACCTCAAGAACACCCAGAAGGGCGGCGTCGCGAATGTGGAATATTCGCAGGAAGACGCCCAGAAGGCCATCGCCTCGGCCAAATAAGGCCGGGCACCGTCCCGATGTGACCGATTGCGGCGCTCCTAAAAACGGGCGCCGCAACAGCCACCGATATTATCCTTTTTCAGATCACTGGCGTAATTGCTCATGAATGACATCATCGAGGCGGAAGAAGTCGTCGCCGCGCGCGGCGTGAAGGTCGTGTTCGGCGCGGTCAAGGCGCTGGATGGGGCCGATCTCGTTATCCGTGCCGGGGAATGCCTCGGGCTCGTCGGCCATAATGGCGCGGGCAAATCCACCATCGTCAACGTCATCAATGGCGGGCTGACGCCGCATGAAGGCTCCATTTCCTACGGCAGTGACCGGAACCGCCAAGGCATCGCGGCCGCGCGTGCCAGCGGCGTGCGCTGCGTGTTTCAGGAACTGTCGCTCTGCCCGAACCTGACGATCAGCGAAAATGTCCGCATCATGCATGCCGCTATCAGCGGGCGGAACTGGCGCGGGCGGGCACTCGTCATGATCCGCCAGACGCTCGATGAGATTTTTCCCGGCCATGGCATCGATTGTGAATTGACGATTGCCGAACTTTCCATCGCCGAACGGCAGATGGTGGAAATCGCCATCAATTTCTGCAGCACGCCTGACGCCCCGAGGCTGGTGATCCTCGATGAGCCCACCTCGTCGCTCGATGCTGGCCTTGCCGAACAATTGATGGATTATGTCCGCCGTTTTGTCCGCACGGGCGGTTCGGTGCTGCTGATCTCGCATATTCTTGGCGAAATTCTTTCGACCGCCACCCGCATCGTGGTCATGAAGGATGGCCGCGTGGTGGCCAACCGGCCAGCGGGCGAATTCACCACGCGCACGCTGGTGGAGGCCATGGGCAGCGTCGTCAAGCAACAGGACAGGCAGAAAAGCGAAAACCGCAAGGCGGGCGAAAAGGTGCTGTCCATGCCGGCGCGCCGGGGCGAAGGCCTTGCCTTCGAGGCCTTTCGCGGTGAGATCATCGGCCTTGCCGGTCTTGGCGGCCATGGCCAGACCGAAGCGCTTCTCGAGCTTTACCTTGCCCGCAACAGCAGCTGGCTGCCGGCGCGCAAGACCGATATCGCCTTTGTCGCGGGTGACCGCAGCCTGAACGGCACCTTCCCGCTGTGGAGCATCCTCAAGAACCTCTCCATCACCTCGCTCAGGGATATTTCATCCGCAGGCATGGTGGACAGGACGAAGGAAACCGAACGCGGCGATCAGTGGAAAAAGCGCATCGAAATCCGCACGCCTGATATGGGCAATAAGATCCTGTCCCTTTCCGGCGGCAACCAGCAGAAGGTGCTTTTCGCCCGCGCGCTCGCCACCACCGCCAGCACCGTTTTGATGGATGACCCGATGCGCGGCGTTGATATCGGCACCAAACAGGAGGTCTATGACATCTTGAGAACCGAAGCCTCCCATGGCCGCACCTTCATCTGGTATTCCACCGAAATGGATGAAATCCGTCTCTGCGACCGCGTTTATGTCTTCCGCGATGGCGCCATTCAGGCGGAACTCGTCGGCGATGAGATTACCGAGCAGAATGTGCTGGCTGCCTCCTTTGCCGGAGAGGACCACGCATGAAACTCTCGGCAAACGCCCTCCGCCTGATCATTCCCGCCGCCTCGCTCGCTTTCCTGCTCGCCGCCGTTTTCTATATGCAGCCGCGTGCCATGAGCTATACCGGCATGAACCTGCTGTTCAATCTGGCGGTGCCGATCGCACTCGCCACCATTGCGCAGATGCTGATCATGTCTGTCAACGATCTCGACCTGTCGATGGGCACCTTCGTCAGCTTCTGCGCCTGCGTCACCGCCACCTTTCTGCAGACCTCGCCGCTGACAGGCATTGCGATTTTCGCCGGGGCGATTGCGGTTTACGCGGTACTGGGCGCAGTGATCCACATCCGCAACCTGCCTTCCATCGTCGTCACCCTTGGCATGAGTTTCGTCTGGGGCGGCCTTGCCGTGCTGATCCTGCCCTCGCCCGGCGGTCAGGCACCCGCCTTCATCCGCACGCTGATGACGGCGAAACCGCCCTTCGTGCCGATCGCCATCGTCGCCAGCATCCTGATTGCTGTCGTCGCCCATTACATCGTCATGCGCTCCTCCTTCGGTGTGCTGATGCGCGGGGTTGGCGGCAATTTCCGCTCGGTCGAGCGCTCCGGCTGGTCGGTCGTCGGCATTCGCGCCGCAACCTTTGCGCTCGCCGGTTTCTTCGCGGTGCTTTCGGGCATCGCCCTTGTCGGGCTGACCACTGCGGCCGATGCCAATATCGCCCTGCGTTACACGCTGCTGTCGATTGCCGGCGTCATCCTCGGCGGTGGTGAATTCGTTGGCGGCAGGGTGTCGCCCATCGGTGCCGTCATCGGCGCACTGACGCTGACGCTCGCCGGCTCGTTCCTCTCCTTCATGCGCATTTCGCCGGACTGGCAGATCGGCGCTCAGGGGGCGATCCTCATCATCGTGCTGGCGCTGCGCATCCTGCTCAACCGTCTCGAAAAGCGGGAGAAAAATCAATGAACGGGCTTTCGTCTTTCACCAGAAAACCATGGATCTGGTCCTTTGCCGCAACGGCTGCGGTGTGGATCATCACCGTGCTCTTCACCGGCGGCGCAAGCTCCTTCGGGCTGTCGCATGCGGCGCTCACCTTTGCGGCCTTCTCAGTCATCGTCGGCATCGGCCAGATGTTCGTGATCACGCTCGGGCCGGGTAATATCGATCTCTGCGTTCCCGCAACGATGACTTTGTCGGGCACGCTCGCCCTGAAATTTATGGATGTGTCCGACAGCCTCATCCTGCCCGGACTGCTGATCGCCATCCTGATCGGCATTGCCATCGGCATCGGCAACTATGCGCTGATCAAGCTCCTGCGCATTCCCCCGATCATAGCGACGCTGTCGATGAGCTTCATCGTACAATCCATCGCCATCTGGTCGAACCGCGGCCTGCGCATCAAGCCGCCGGAAACATTGGCGACATTCGCGATATCAAGCTCATTCGGCATTCCGAATGTGGCGCTTGTTGCGCTGCTGCTGTCGGTCATCGCCTGGCTGCTGCTCGACCGCACATTTTACGGACGCTGGATTGCCGCCATCGGCCAGAGTACCTTCGCTGCCCGCATGACCGGCATTCCCGTGGATGGCACCCGTTTCGTCACCTATGTGCTCTGCGCCGTGCTGGCGGCGATTGCCGGTTATCTCCTCGCCAGCTTCTCGGGAGGTGCGGCGCTCAACATGGGATCGGAATATCTGCTGATGTCCATCGCCGTCGTGGTTATCGGCGGCACCGCGGTGTCAGGCGGGGATTCCAACGTTCCTGGTATCTGGGGCGCCTCGCTTTTCATGTTCCTGGTGGTATCGATGCTGAACACCTATGGTTTCGGCGCCGGCATCCGCCTCATCCTCACCGGCCTCATCATCATTTCAGTCATTCTTCTGGCAAGCGGCCGCAAGGCCACGCGCTGAACCCAAACGACAAGCTCTCAAGCGGATCACGCTCATGACCACAGACAAGACCTCCCCTTACGAAATCCACGATGACCGCTTCCGCCATCTGATCGTCGGCAATGCGGAACTGGAAGAGCTTTATTCCGGCTGCCGCTGGGCCGAAGGCCCGGTGTGGTTTGCCGATCTAAACTGCCTGCTGTTCAGCGATATTCCCAATGAACGCATGTTGCGCTGGGTGCCGGATGGCGGGATTTCGGTATTCCGTCAGCCCTCTAACTTCACCAACGGCAATACCCGCGACCGGCAGGGGCGGCTTGTCTCCTGCGAACATGGCGGCCGGCGCGTCACCCGCACCGAGGTTGACGGCTCGATCACCGTTCTTGCCGACAGCTATGGCGGCAAAAGATTGAACTCACCCAATGATGTCGTCGTCAAATCCGACGGCAGCGTCTGGTTCACCGACCCGACCTACGGCATTCTCTCCGATTACGAGGGCTACAAGGCCGAACCGGAGCAGAAGACGCGCAATGTCTACAGGCTCGACCCCGCAACCGGAAAGATCGACATCGCCATCGACGATTTCGTGCAGCCGAACGGCCTTGCATTCTCGCCCGATGAGACGAAGCTTTATGTCGCCGACAGCTCCTATAGCCACGATATATCCCGCCCGCGCCATATCCGCGTCTTCGACGTGGTGGACGGTGTGAGGCTCGCCAACGGCCGGGAATTCTGCAATCTCGACAATGGCCTGCCGGATGGCTTCCGCCTGGATACCGCCGGTAATCTCTGGACCAGCGCCGGCGATGGCGTTCATTGCTTTGCGCCTGACGGTAGGCTGATCGGCAAGATCAAGGTGCCGCAGACGGTGGCGAACCTCACCTTCGGCGGCCCGAAGAAGAACCGCCTGTTCATCACCGCAACGAAATCGCTCTATTCGGTTTATGTCGCCGCAACAGGCGCGCAGACGCCCTGAGACGCCGAAACCGAAGAATTCAGGCCGGGAGGGAACTGGCAAGACGGCTCAAGCGCGTTATAAATGCGCCATGAGTGACGATTCCAGCCCTTTCCTGACTGACGATATGGAATTCGACGGCGAAGCGCAGGCCGTTGAGCCCACCAGCCGTATGCTTTCCTGGGCGCGCAATTCCGCTCTCTACCGGCTGCAACAGCGCATGATGACGGAAAAGCAGCTGCGCGACGCCATCATGCGCAAGGCCCGGGAAAAATTCGAGGATATCGGCCCGGCGCAGGTGAAGGCACTTGGCGAATTTGCCGTGACTTTCGCTTATGGCATCAAGGCGCTTGACGATACGGCCTATGCGGAGATTACCGTCAGAAGCGGCCAGCGCAGCGGCAAGTCAAAACGTGGGCTGGCGCAGAAACTCCAGATCAAGGGCGTCGCCCGGGAAACGGCAACGGCCGCGTTGCAGGAGACCAATGATCTGGTTGCCGCCGTCATCTTCGCGCGCAAACGCGCTTTCGGGCCTTATCGCCGTGTCGAACCGGACGAAAAACGCAAGGCCAAGGAATTTTCCGCTTTCGCCCGCAACGGCTTCAGTTTCGAGATCGGCGCGAAGGTGATGGCGATGACGACGGAAGAGGCGGAAGACATCCTCTCCGACGCTCCCCTCTGACATTATTGCGGCAGAGGATGTGTTTTTAGATAGGCGATCAGATCAACAATATCGGTTTCGCTCCACAGCCCGAAAAAACGCATCGCGTTTCCGGGGATCGCCTTCTTCGGGCTGGCAATGAATTTCTGCAGCTCGTCTTCCGTCCAGACCCGTCCAGCCGCACCGGCATCCTTCAGCGCCTGCGAATAATGGCCGTAATCGGCCACTGCCGCCATCGGCCTGCCGACCACGCCCATCAGATGTGGTCCCATGCGGGTACGCGGCGCATCGACGCTATGGCAGGTGGAACAGCGGCTGAAAACCTTCTCGCCATGCGCCGCATCGCCCTCGGCAAAGGCGCTTGCCGCAAGCAGGAGGAAAAACGCGGTCGCAGCCGCAGTTTGTTTGGATACGGAAATCATGGCCCGGATAATACAACGCCCTCTCCGTCTGACAACGAAGAGGGCGTGTTTTGACATGCGACAGAATGCCCGGTGAACAACACCGGGCAATTCGCCAATCAATTCATGGCGGTCAGCGTCACGGACGTGCCGGTGGCAGCAAGGTTGAGGCCAACCTGACCGGTTACGCTGACGGTCTGCAGCTGGATGGAACCCGACGTGCCGCCAACGAGAACGTTGGTGCCGACGCCGAGACCAACGGTGACTTCGGCCGTTGCGCCCTGATAGAGGCCGCCCAGCGAACCGCGGTGGTAACCGGCGGTCGGGGCGAAAACGGCCCAGACCAGACGGCCCTGTGTGGTGAAACCGAGGTCAACGCCCATCTTGCGGATGGCGCCGGTGTAATGGTCGGTGCGACGTGCGCCCATGGTGGACTGGAAGGTGCAATCCAGTTCCTTGGCCGAGCCGATCACGTAACCGACGCCACCGCCGATATCGCAGGTGAGGTAACCGATCTTGACACCGTTGCGATCGTCCTGCTCCTGCGGAGCCGGCTCATATCTTGCAAGGTCGGCGGCGAGTGCGGAAACGGTTCCGCCAAAGCCCATCGTCAATGCGGCAAAAGTTACGGCAACAGCCTTTTTCATCTGATTTTCTCCTGTTTTATTCCTACCCGCAGCAGCCCTTCTTGCCCTCTCCGGATATTGAATTCCGCACTGTTAACGTTTGTTCCGAAAAATCGATCCAAAACAACTTAATTGGAGGCGATGAAAGCGAAACGGTTAACAATGTCTAATGGCGGTAGGCTGGCATTAAGACATTGTTAGGGCGGCAAATACGCGCGGAATCACCATCAACAACAAGCGTTTGCGGCCGTTGTTTTGCTGCAACATCTCAAAGCGGCAAGGCGACGGGAAAGCCGGTGGCGGTGTGTGTCATGACATCCATGCGCACGCCATAGATGCGCTCCAGCGTCTTCGGGTTCATGATCTCCCGCGGCGTTCCGCGGGCGATCAGTTGGCCGGAATGCAGCGCGACGATCTCGTCGCAAAAGCGAGCCGCCATATTGACATCGTGCAGCACCACGATGACGCCGAGACCCTTTTCGCGCGACAGTCTCTGCACCAGTGACAGCACCTCGAGTTGATGCGCCATGTCGAGCGCGGAGATGGGTTCGTCGAGAAGCAGGCTTTCGGCATTCTGGGCCACCAGCATGGCAAGCCACACGCGCTGACGCTCGCCGCCGGAAAGCGTGTCCACCAGCCGGTCGCGGAAGGCGACGGTATCGGTGAGTTCGATCGCCTCGTCCACCTTCTCCTGGTCCGCCTTGCTGAATTGCCCGAGCGCGCCATGCCAGGGATAACGGCCGAGTGCCACCAGTTCGCTCGCCAACATGCCGGAGGCGGCCGGCGTATATTGCGGCAGATAGGCGAGCTTGCGCGCGAATTCGCGGTTGCCCCAGACATTTAACGGCTTACCCTCGAACGAAACCCGGCCCGCCGTCGGCTCCTGCATGCGCGCCAGGATTTTGAGCAGCGTCGATTTTCCCGAACCATTATGGCCGATCAGGCCGATGGTCTTGCCGGTCGCAAAACGTGCCGTCAGCGGCTGCAGCAACGTCCGGCCCGGCACTTCCATGGTGACGCCATCAAGAGAAAAAAGCGACGTATCGTCGTAAGTGACCACAGGCGCTGCCTGACCCATGATTTTCATCTCCGTAAATCGACTGAAAAAATCATCATCGCCTGCCTGACAGCCAGATCAGGTAAGGCGCGCCGGCCAGAGCCGCAAAAAGCCCGAGCGGCAGCTCATAGGGAAAGGTGACCGTTCGCGCACCGAGATCGGAAAGCGCCATCAGCACCGCACCGAACAGGAAAGAGGCGAGCAGGTGGTCACGCGGCGTAGTGAAACCGGCCCGCAGCGCAATATGCGGCGCCATCAAGCCGACGAAACTCAAGGGGCCAACGAGCAGCGAAGCGGCGCCGGTGGCAATGCCCGCCACCGCAATGACGGCGATACGTGCGGCGCTGAGCGGCAGACCGAGGGAAAGCGGCACGTCCCGCCCGAGCGGCAGGATCGTCAACCAGCGGGTCACCGAGAGGGCAGCGACCAGTAGCACGACGGAAAGGATGGAGAGAAAGATCGCCGAAGCCGGTGTCGCCGTCGAACCCGAGCCGCTGAGCCAGGCGAGAATCTGCCATGCCCGCTGATCGCCGATGGCAAGCAGCGCCGAGAGCACCGCCGAGCAAAGCGAACTGACGGCAATACCCGCCAACAGGATTTTTTCCGGAGCCAGATGCCGGCGCACGGCGAAGAACAGCACCAGGATCATGACGGCCGCCGAGCCGATGCCGGCGCCGCAAAACAGTTCGAACAGACCCGCCGCCGGAAAAATCGTGATGGCGGCGGCAAAACCAAGGCCGGCACCACCGCTGACGCCGATCACTTCCGGGCTTGCCATCGGGTTGCCGGTCAGCCGCTGCAAAAGCGCACCCGCCATGGCGAGAAGACCGCCGGCGGCTATGGCGGCCACCAGCCGCGGCCAACGGAACGGCAGAAGAGTTTGCAGGTCACTGGCCTTGAGCATTGTCCAGCCATCAGGCCCCTTGCCGATGACGAGTGCGGCAAATACCAGCACCGCCATGATGACGAGCACCGGCAGCAGGGCCGAAGGGCCGCGTCTTGGGGCGAGATCGACGCCTTCGCCACGATGAACGTCGGTCGGCCGGATTTTCGGCAGCAGCCACAAAAGCAGCGGCCCGCCGATCAGTGCCGTCACGGCACCCGTCGGGAAAACTTCCGCCGTCGTACTCGCCAGAAGCTGCACGAGGCCATCGCAGAACCAGAGGAGCAGACCGCCCAGCAAGGGCGAAACCAGCAATACGGAGGATGACCGCCGCACACCGAGCGCCCGGGTAAGTGCCGGTGCGGCAAGACCGATGAAGCTGACAAGGCCGACCGCGGATGCAACAAAAGCAGCCAGCATGACCGCGACGGCGGCGACCGCCAGCCTGATCGAAAACAGCGACACGCCAAGCGAACGTGCGCCGGAATCGCCAAGGCCGAGAACCGTGAGCGGTCTTATCAGTAGGCCGGTCAGGGCAAGCCCCGCGAGAAGCTGGAAAGCGAGCATAACGGCATTCGACCAGTCCTGCTGGCTGAGCGAACCGCCATTCCAGACGACGAGGGACATCAGATATTCGCCCTGCGCCAGCGTCAGCGCCGCGGAAACGGAGGCTGCGGTGATGCCGACCAGCAGCCCTGACACCACCATGGTCACCGGCTCGAAGGAGCGTCGCCAGCCGAGAAGGAAGACGACGCCGGCCGCAGCAGCTGCGCCAGCGAGCGCCACCAATGCGCGGTTGCCATCCAGCACCGAAGGAAAAAACAGGGTGGCGATGACGATGGCGAGCTGCGCGCCCGCCGAGATGCCGAGCGTCGACGGGTCGGCAATCGGATTGCGCAGCAATTGCTGGAAAAGCGCACCTGACAGGCCGAGCATCGCCCCCGCAAGAATGGCGACCGCCACACGCGGCAGCAGGCTGAAGGCGAAGATGATCTGGTCCATCGACATGGATGCGGCATCGAATGGCAGGCCCGGCCATGCGCCGAGGGGCAACCGTTGCAGGCCGGCATGCAGGGAAAGGCCGCAGGCAAAAAGGAACAGAAGCCCGAAGAAAAACTGGAGAGGCCGTGCCGTCACAGGGCTTCTCCCTGTGCCGTCAAGGCCTCGGTCAGAAGCCGCGCAAACCGCATGCCGGCGGTGATACCGCCATAAGGGCCGACATTGCCGAGCGTCACCACCCGGCCTTGCCGCACCGCCGGAAGCGCGCGCCAGATGGCGCTGTTGCGTAGGCCTTCCCGGGCTTCCACCGGAATATCGGAAACGATGACGATACGTGCCTCGGGCGAGGCGGCGAGATTTTCGAGCGGCACCGGCGCCGCGAAGGTGAATTGCGACCGGTCCACCCAGGCATTGGCAAGCCCCAGCCTGCTAAGGATATCGCCGAACATACTGTCCGCACCAAAGGCACGAAAATGCCGGGCATCGCCGATATTGATGACATACGTCGGGCGTGCGGAAAAACCGGCAAGGCGGGTCCGCATGGCTTGCATGGCAGCGTCCGTTTCGATGAGAACCTTACGCGCCTCGTCAGTGCGCCCGAGCTTTTCACCAAGTGCGGTGACCGCCGCCAGCGCCTTCTCGAACGGTGGCTCGCCCTTCACGTAAAAGGGCAGCGAAAACACCGGAGCGATCGCTTCCAGCCTGCCGGTGTAGCGCGTGTAAAAAGGCGAAATCAGGATGAGATCGGGCCGGGTGAGTTGCAGAAGCTCGAAATTCGGCGCGCCGCGCAGACCGAGATCGGCGACACTTTCCGGGATATCAGGCTCCACTGCACCGGCGCGGAACTGGATGAGTTCGGTCGCCGCCACCGGCATGACGCCGAGTGCCACTGATGTTTCGAGCATCGCCCAGTCAATGGCGGCTATGCGCGGGGTCTGTTTTGCCCGTGCCGTACCGGCAAAGGCCGAAGCAGCAAGCATGCCCAAAAACTCCCGCCGCCCCCAGAGGGGGGACATCCATCGATCCTTGCGCGTCATGCCCCTGCTGCTTCACTCTGATATGGCTTTACCAACGATAGGTCAGCTTGCCCATAACCGTTCTTCCGTCACCGTAATAGCATCCGAAAGTGGAGCAACTAGAAATATATTCTTTATCAGTCAAGTTTTGCACCTGAAGAGAGGCGCGGTAGCCGTTTTTCTCGTAATGCACACCGAGATCGAGCAAAGCGAGGCCCTTCATTTCGAAGGTATTGGCGGCGTCGCCGTAACGCTTTCCGACATAACGGACACCACCTCCGATGCCGAAACCCTCAAGCGCGGTATCTTCGGCAAAGGTGTAATCCAGCCAGAGGCTTGCGGCGTGCCGGGGCGTGCTATCAAGCTCCTTGCCATCATTCACACGGCCGGAAACCTCGCTGTCCATATAAGTGTAGGCCGCGCGCAGGTCGAGCCCGTCGGTGAGGCTTGCTACCCCTTCCAGTTCGAGGCCTTTCACGCGCGCCTCGTCCATCTGCTGTGTTACGCCGCCCACCGTCGTGGTGACATTCTTCTGCTTCAGATCGTAGATCGCGGCGGAGAAGAAACCGTCGAAACCCTCAGGCTGGTATTTGATGCCCGCCTCCCACTGTTCCCCGGTGGTGGGCTTCGGTGCATCGCCGACAGCCGGCTGCGGCACCGGCTCGAAGGAGGTGGCGTAGCTGACATAGGGCGCGAAGCCGCCATCGAAGAGATAGCTGACGCCGACACGGCCCGTCAGCTTGTGGTCATCCTTGTCGAGCGTGCGGTAGGTCGTGCCGTTGAAGGTGGTGCCGCTGGTGCTTGCCCAATCCTGCCGCAGGCCGGCGGTGATGCGCCAGTTCTCGATCGCCATCTCGTCCTGTGCATAAAAACCGATCTGGGAAATATCCGTCTTCACATCGGCATAAAGTGTGCGCGAGGTCAGGCTGATCGGCCCGCCATAGACAGGGTTGACGGGGTTGAGCGGCGTCGCCGCCCAGAACTCTGTTTTAACGTTATTGTCGAAATAACGGTAATCCAGCCCGACAAGCAGGGTGTGGTCGATTGGCCCCGTGGAAAAATCCGCCTGCAGGCTGTTGTCGATGTTGAAGGTGTTCAGTAACTCGTCCTGGAACGTCGCGTTGCGACGGATGAGATTGCCGATCATGCCGCCGCTGGTCGAAGACATGCCGAGCGCCCGGTAGGACCAGTCGAAATTGGAATAACGTGCATTCTGCCGGAAGGTGAAGGTCTCGTCGAAACGGTGCTCGAATTCATAACCGATATTGGTGAATTTGCGGTTTGACGTGTCGAAGGAGGGATCGCCGACATAAAAGCTGCGATCCAGCATGTTGCCCGGCCGCGAATAAGTCAACGCCGGCGGCAGGCCGGAGGGCGAACTGGGATTATCGTGCTGATAGGAGGCAAGAACCGTCAGCTTCGTGTCCTCATCCGGCTGCCATGTCAGCGCTGGGGCGATGAAATAGCGGTCGTTCTGCAGATTGTCTGTCTGGGTGTGAGCCTTGCGGGCAAGGCCGGTCAGACGATAGGCGAAACTGTCGGTGCCCGCCACCGGTCCGCCGATATCGAACATCGACTGGTAATAATCGAAGCTGCCAATCTGTGCGCCCACTTCGCCGAAACGCTCGAAGGTCGGTCGCTTGCTGACGAGATTGATGAGACCGCCGGGATTGCCCTGACCATAAAGCACCGAAGCCGGCCCGCGAATGACTTCCACCCGTTCCAGACCGTAGACCTCGTAAGGAGGCGCACCGGCCGTGCGCATCAGCCGCAGGCCGTTGAGAAATTGCAGCTGGTTCCCCTGAAAGCCGCGGATGCGGGGCGCATCGAAACGCGGATCTGCGCCCGAAGGCTGCGCGACGACGCCGGGCACATAGTTCAGCGCCTCGCTAAGATTACGGACAGTCTGCGCATCCATCTGGTCTTTGGTGATGACGGAGACCGATTGCGGCGTCTCGACCAGCGAGCGACCTGTTTTGGTGGCGCTGGCGCTGGTTTTCGCGACATAACCTTTCACCGGTGCCTTGGGATCCTGGTTTTTGGCGCCCTCGACGGTGATAGTTTGCAATAACGTCGTTCCGGCTTCCTGAGCAAGCGCAGCAGCGGGGGCGAGGAAAGCCACATAGGCAATGGCGGCACAACCACCAGCCAGAATGGAAATGTGTTTGGATTTTCCCTGCACGCCAATACCCTTCGTCACCCGCACCGCCTTGAAGCGGTTTTTTCTGGAGAATTTAAGTCATCTTATTACGCAAGGTGCAAATCGTGATCCAATAAGTGACACCTGTTTTTTTCATAACTATTGATTATGAAAAATCACGTCGATAATAGCTTGGAATTATTCAAATCTAGTGCGGAAGGCCGCGAAGATGGGCAGGAAACCGGCAGGTCGTGCGGATACATTCGAGCTACGGCACCTGCGCTATTTCACCACGCTGGTGGACGAGCGCAATTTCGAGCGTGCCGCAGCTCGCCTTGGCATTGCCCAACCCGGCTTGAGCCAGCAGATCATGGCGCTCGAAGATATCGTCGGTATGCCTCTGCTCGACCGGACGCGCCGGTCGGTGAAGCTAACGACATCGGGCCAGCTGCTCTATGAAGACGCCCGTAAAATCCTTGCCAATGCCGAGGCGGCACTTGCCTCACTCAGACGTGTTGGCCGTGGCGAGACTGGGCGTATCTCCATCGGTTATGTCGCCTCTGCGGCCTATTCCGGCCTGCTGATCCAGTCCATCGCCAGTTTCCGCGCCTCCCATCCGGATGTGGAGCTGCAGCTCATCGAGATGGAAATGCGGCTGCAACTCGCAAAGATAGCTGATGGCAATCTGGATTTCGCCTTCATCCGCCCGCCCGCGCCGATCCCGGAAGGCGTTGCGACCCATGTGGTTCTGCGCGAACCCTTGATGGCCGCCCTGCCGGAAAACCATCCCTTGGCCTATGCGCTGCAACTCGATCTCAAGAACCTTGCCGCGGAAACCTTCATCACGCCGCGACAACCGCCGGATGTCGGCTTTCACTACAATACGATAGAGGCCTGCAACGAGGCCGGTTTTCAGCCGGTGATCAGCCCGGAAGGCCGGGACTACACCACCATTACCAGCATGGTGGCGATCGGCCTCGGCGTCGCGCTGGTGCCACGCTCTCTCGACTGTCTGCGATTGCCCGGCGTGCGCTACGTGCCGCTTGCGGCAAGCGCCACCACCTCGGACCTCGCCATAGCGCACCGGAAAACGGAAGCCTCGCCCGCCGTCAGGGCCTTCATTCTCCACGCGCGCAGCTAACGCGGTCCTTGTCAGGAATATCCAAGCCCGCCCGCCTATCCTGTGGACGAAAAATCCGCCCATCTTTTTTTGCAACGTAGCGATGACAACAGGCCGATACGGCGCAACCGCATGAGATTGCGGGAAAAATGCCGCACTCATCGGCAAGCCGGAAACGAGACTGAAATTCGGCCGGACTGTTTCTCGTCACCGCTTGTCCCCGCTGCCCCGACGCGGCGCATAATAACGGCAGATTTCGACGTACGGGAGACAAAAATGGCTGAGACTTACGAACACCACGCGGCGGGCCTCGAATCCCCGGCACTCCACGCTTTCGATGTCCTTCCCGACGATGTGATCCCGCTGCCTTCCCCCACGCGTGCCGTCGGCAATGCCGGCCATCTTTGCCTCACCCTGCTTTCAGGGCCGACGGTGACCTTCCAGAACCTGCAGGAGGGCCACGCGCGTATTGTCGACGCGCACCACCGCCACGGGAATCGCCGGACTCAACTGAGCGCCGTCTGTCGCCAACCGCCGCCTAGCGGAAACACAACCTTATCGGGAAATTCGATGTTATATGACACTTTCGTGACAGGCGTTCAGGTTGATGTCAGCAAAGACGCGCATCGGCCACTAATCGGGCCGTGCGGCAGTTTGGACCGGGGCGCTTGCGCCCTCTGGTCGCTGCCATCGGCCAATCGGAAATCTGGTGGATCTGATAGTGGCTCTTTTGACCTCGAAAGCGACGGGAACAACAACATTTCGTCCGGAAATCGGCAGCGTGGCGCTCAGCCTGCTGACGGCGGCTTATCTGCTGCTGTTTACGAACCGCACCTTCTGGTCGAAGGTCCATACCTATCTCTCCGCCTATCCGGTTGCCATCGCAGCCCTTTATTTTGCCATGGCCGCCTTTTTCGGCGCTCTCATCATCATTTTTTCCGCCAAATATCTCATCAAGCCGTTCTTGATCCTTCTGGTCTTTGCGGCGGCGGCGGCCTCCTGGTTCATGGATCGCTACGGCATCGTCATAGACAGCGACATGATCCGCAACGCCATGGAAACGACCCAGGCGGAAGCAGGCAATCTGATTACGCCTGGTTTTCTCTGGCATATGGCGATTTACGGGCTGGTGCCGTCCATCCTCATCGTTGCGGTGCGCATCCGGCATCGGCCGATCCTCGACAAGCTGCTGTGGAACACCATCAGCATCCTGGTCTGCCTCGCCATTGCGGGCATCATCAGCTTTGCGAATTCCAAGACCCTCACGACCGCCATTCGCCAGCACAAGGATATCGTCAAGAGCGTCAACCCGTTGTCGCCGATGATCTCCACCATCCATTATTTCACGCAGGCGGGCCAGGAAGCGGAGATACAGGTGAGCCCGGTCGGCACGGATGCAAAGCTGATGCCCGCGCTCGGCGGCGTTCGCAAACCGCGCATCACTGTCATCGTTGCGGGCGAGACCGCGCGCGCCGCGAATTTTTCCCTCAACGGTTATGGGCGCGACACCAATCCGGAACTCGCCAAACGCGACGTGATCTATTTTCCCAACACCACCAGCTGCGGCACGGCGACGGCGATTTCCATTCCCTGCATGTTCTCGAAATTCACGCGCTCGCAATATAGCCACAGCAAGGCGCTCGCCAATGAAAACCTCATGGATGTCCTCGTCCATGCCGGCGTCGGCGCCACATGGCTGGACAACAATACCGGCAGCAAGAACGTCGCGGACCGCATCCCCTATTTCGACCTGCCCTCCACCAATGACAGCCGCTTCTGCACCGGCGGCGAATGCCGCGATGATATCTTCTTCGACAAGCTCGATGCCTGGCTGGACAACGTCAAGAAGGACAGCGTGATCGTGCTGCACCAGATGGGCAGCCACGGACCGACCTATTATCTGCGCTACACCGATGAATTCCGTAAATTCACCCCCGATTGCCGCACGGCCGAACTTGGCAATTGCAGCGACGCGGAGATCGTCAATTCCTACGATAATACGCTTCTTTACACCGACCATTTCCTCTCGACCGTGATCGACAAGCTCAAGGCACGCTCCGACAAGCTGGCGACGGGCATGATCTATGCCTCCGACCACGGTGAATCGCTGGGTGAGAACGGCGTTTACCTGCATGGCGCGCCCTATCTACTCGCGCCGGACCAGCAGACGCATGTGCCGTTTCTCGTCTGGTTCGACGACGATTTCGCAACGTCCATGGGGCTGGACAAAGCCTGCCTGGCAAAGAGCGCTGCGGAGGGCGGGCGCTCGCACGACAATTATTTCCACAGCATCCTCGGCATGATGAGCGTCTCGACTTCGGTCTACGATCCCTCGCTTGATGTCTTCAGTGGCTGCACCAGACGGCAGACCAGCTGAGCAGACAATGCTTGACGCTTATCCGGACAAAGAGATACGCAAGACGACGCGTTAGAGGGAGCTGTCTTGCGGGTTCTGCTTGTTGAAGACGATTATGTGCTTGGAGAGGCGTTGCGAGACCATGTCGCGGCGGCTGGCCATGCTGTTGACTGGTTCAAGACGCTGGGCGATGCCATGGCGGCGACGCTGACCATGGGTTATGGCCTGATCCTGCTCGACATGCGGCTGCCTGACGGCGAGGGCATCACCCTTCTGCAATCCCTGCGCAAGCGCGACGACGCGACACCGGTAATCATCCTGACGGCGCATGACCAGGTCTCCGACCGGATTGCCGGGCTGAATGCCGGGGCCGACGACTATGTGGTCAAGCCCTTCGATCTCAACGAGCTTTCGGCGCGTATGCTGGCGGTTTCGCGCCGTTACGAGGGCCGCTCTGCACCCGTCATCCGCCTGCCCGGCATCGAGATCAACCAGGTGGCGCGCAACATTACCGTCGATGGAACGGCACAGACACTGAGCGCCCGCGAATGGGCGGTGCTGGAAAAGCTGGTCGAACATCCCGGCGCGGTCGTTTCGAAAGCGCAATTGCACGACACGCTCTATGAATTCGGCGCGGAAATAGAGAGCAACACGGTCGAGGTCTATATCAGCCGGCTGCGCAAGAAAATCGGCCATGACCGCGTCGAAACTGTGCGCGGCGTCGGCTACACCATCAAGTAGACGAACCGCAGGCAGGCGAAGATGGCCAGACCGACCAGCATGACCCGCAAACTCGTGACGGCGCTGACGAGCGTTGTCGCCATATCCTGGCTTCTCGCCTGCGGGCTGGGCGTCATGGCGATGCAGGACGAATTTGCGGAGATTTTCGATGCCGGCCTTGAGGAAACTTCGGAAAGGCTGCTACCGCTTCTTCTGGACGACCTGCGTGAAAACAATACCGCGCCGGCCGCACAAAAACTCAACCAGTCGGCGGAAGGGGCGGAATATCTGACCTATCAGGTTCGCGACCGTGAGGGCCAGGTCGTGCTGCACTCGCATGATAGTTCGACGGAGCCTTTCGAAGTCGGGCTTGATCCCGGTTTTTCCGAGACGTCGTCGCAGCGCATCTTCACGGTCGCTTCGCCCGACGGCAATTATTTCCTGCAGGTGGCCGATGCCTTCGCCAATCGTCGCGAGGCGATCATAGAGGCGGGCAGCGCCTTGATGTTGCCCGTTCTCATTCTCATTCCGGCCAGCATCATCGCCGTCATCGTCGTCGTGCGCAGAGCCCTCCAACCCGTGCAGACATTGCGTGACGAAATCGGGAAAAAAGACGGCGGCAATCTTGCGCCGCTTGCGACACAGCCGTTCCCCGCCGAACTGCACCCCATCGCCCGTTCGGTCAACCTGCTGCTCGGACGGCTGCGATCGACGATCGAGGCCGAACGGGAGTTTACCGCCAACAGCGCCCATGAATTGCGCACGCCGATTGCCGGCGCACTAGCGCAGGCGCAGAGGCTGCGCGTGGATATTCCGCCGGAGCTGGCGCCACGCGTCGAGAATATTGAAAAATCCCTGCAGCATCTCGCTCATCTCGCCGAAAAACTGCTTCAGATGTCGCGGGCGGAAGCGAAGATCGGGGTCACCGACAAAACAAGCGATCTCATCCCCGTGCTTGAACTCGTCGTTGACGACATGAGCAGAACTGCGATCGGCACGTCCCGCATCCGCTTTACCAATCGCTGTGAAGGCGGCCTGCCCTGCCAGATCGGCGCGGATGCCTTCGGCATCATCATCCGCAATCTTCTTGAAAACGCGCTGATCCACAGCCCCGCGGAAAGCCCGGTGCAGGCCATCGCTGAAACGGACGGCACGATCCGCATCGTCAATTCCGGGCCGGCTGTCGACCCGGCATTGTTGCCCAAGCTGACCACACGTTTCACCCGAGGGCCGACCACGGCTGATGGAACCGGGCTTGGCCTCGCCATCGTCAAAAGCCTGGTGGAACAGGCAGGCGGGGAGCTGGTGCTTTCCTCTCCGGTTTCCGGCCTGCAGGATGGCTTCGAGGCCCGCGTGATCCTTCCGGTCCAAACGGCCTGAAAACAAAAGCCCCGCCGGGAGACGGGGCTTTCCTGGAGCCGATATGGCTGAGGCTCAATCCTCGTGGATATGGCTATGATCGCGCGTATCGCGCATCTTCACATAGACCACCAGCGACAGCGCGATCATGATCGTCACATACCAGAAGAACCAGTTTTCATGGCCGATCTGCTTGAACTTCAGGGCCACGAATTCCGCCGTTCCGCCAAAGATCGTGTTCGCCAGCGCATAGGGCAGAGCCACGCCGAGCGCGCGGATATGGGCGGGGAACATTTCCGCTTTCACCACCGCATTGATGGAGGTGTAACCCGTGACGATCAAAAGCCCGACCAGCACCAGAACGAACGCCATGATCGGATCCGTCGTCGTCGCCAGCGTGCTGAAGATGAGATAGGTGAATAGCGTTCCGAGAATGCCGAAGCCCACCATCAGCGGTTTGCGGCCCACCCTGTCCGACAGCGCGCCGGCAAGCGGCTGGCACAGCATGAAGACGAACAGCGCAGCCGTGGTGATTTCCGTGGCACTTTCCTTGCTGAAGCCCGAGGTGTTGACGAGGAATTTCTGCAGATAGGTCGTATAGGCGTAAAAGGCGAGCGTGCCGCCTGAGGTCAGCGCCATGACCATCAGCGCTTCTCGCGGATAATGTTTGAACAGTGCCCAGCCGCTGGATTTCGGCTTGTCAGCCTCGCCGGCCTTGGCGTTTTCGAAGGATTGCGTTTCGGCAAGGCCGCGACGGATATAAAATACCGCAATTGCCAGCATGCCGCCGATGAAGAAGGGAATGCGCCAGCCCCAGGAGCCGAGCTGTTCCGGCGTCAGAACCCGCTGCAGCACCAGAAGCACTGCCAACGCCAGAAGCTGGCCGGAAATCAGCGTCACATACTGGAAACTGGAGAAGAAGCCACGGCGGCTCTTGCCGGCCATTTCGCTGAGATAGGTGGCGCTGGCACCATATTCACCGCCGACGCTGATGCCCTGCAGGAGGCGCGCGAAAACCAGGATCGCAGGTGCTGCAATGCCGATCGTTTCATGGCCGGGCGTGACTGCGATCAGAAGCGAACCGAGACACATCAGGGTAACCGAGAGTGTGAGGCCCGCCTTGCGGCCCTTGCGGTCGGCATAGGTGCCCATGAACCAGGCCCCGATGGGCCGCATCAGAAATCCGACGGCGAAGACGGCGGCCGCACTCAGCAATTCGGCGGTCTGGTTGCCGGAGGGAAAGAAGACCGGAGCAAAATAAAGGGTGAAGGCCGAATAGACATACCAGTCGTACCATTCGACGAGGTTGCCCGCCGAGCCGCCGATAATCGATTTCAAACGGGTTTTCTGATCCGGCGCCGTGGCGGGACCATTTGCCATAATATTCACAGGTAAACTCCAATTCATCTTCGTCTGGAGATGGAAGGGCGAACGGAAGGTGTGATGATTTGTCGCTCTTGGACGGGGATATATACCCGCCATGCTGCGATGCGCAAGTTTATGCGGCATTGCAGCAAGAGGGCAGGAAAAGCGATGTTGGCGCCTGTCTTTCTGATCCCCGGTCCTCCACACGGGATCCGCACAACAAGACGAAGACCATGATAGCGGGAAAAATAAAGCCACGCCATTCCGATCCGTCTTGTAAGCCGCCCACGCTCAAACTAAAAAATATCAATGATTTACGACATATCTGACGTCCAGATCGAAAAGCTCCTCATCGCCGCCGCCCGTGCGGGCGAAGCGCTTGCGCGGCTGGATGAGCGGATCAGCCGCTCGCCGATGAAGCAGGGCTTCATCGAAAGACAGGATTTCACCGATGCCATTTCCTCGATGTGGGTGGATGGTGAACTCGTTCATATGGAAGATCTGGTCTTGCATGATGCCCATATGGATGTGCGGGCACCCAGCCATGAAATGACGGCGGCACACCGGATTCTGCGATCGAGACGGCTGATCTTTTCCAATGCGGCCGGCTGGGCCTTCACCGCGCCCGGCCTCGCGAGGTTAAGGGGCAAGATCGCACCTGCCGGTGCGGAGACCGTCGCACCACCACGGGAAACCTTGGATCGATCACCTGAGGAGGATAACGACGCCGTGAAAGACACAGCGCTGGATGGCGCCTTTTCCGAGCTGGATGCGCTGTTGGCGCGAAGCTCCGCGACCCTTGACGCAATCACCACCGGCAACGCGCTTCCGACGATACGCAGGGAGGAAAGCCATGACATCATCAACGAACCGGATTGGGACGAGGATGAACGGCTGAAAGAATGGTGGGATGTGCATGCGCGCACGCAGGAATTGCCGGCAATCCTCCGCACCGCCGTCCTGCTCGATGCCTGGAACATCATTGAGGTGCTGCAGCGCAGCCCCTGGCTCGGGCGGCTTCTGGCCGCCGCCTTCCTGCGTGAAGGCACAGTCACGCCAGATCATCTGCCGGCACTGAGCATCGGTCTTCGCGCCGTGCCGCGCGAACGCCGGCACGCAAGAAACCAGACACAGCGCCTTTCTGCCCTGCTCGACTGTTTTTACGAGGCGGCACAGGCCAGCCTGAAGGAACATGACCGGCTGAGCCACGCAAGGGAGCGCATGATGCGTAAACTGACTGGCCGGCGCTCCTCCTCGCGGCTGCCCGAACTGGTGGAGCTTGTCGTCTCGCGGCCGGTCGTGTCGGCGGCGATGATCGTCAAGGAACTCGGTACCACACCGCAGGGGGCAATCGGCCTCGCCAAGCAGCTGGAGTTGCGGGAAGTCACAGGTCGCGGTCGTTTTCGCGCCTGGGGCATGCTTTAACCGTCACCGCACTCTGCAAAGGCCCGGAAAACGGCAGTATCTTAGGCCTTTTTTCTTGAAAACCGCCGCAGCAATGCCGCGATCACGAATCTTAACAAAATTTAACTATTGCGTAGGTGGGCGAAGCGTCTATGTTCCCCGCTGCGTTGCAGCACGATTTCTTCTCCGGCAACGCGGTCGCATTCGGCCCGGCAACTTTTCTGTGCCGCCCGCATTTAAGTGTCCACCATGAGGGAGATGCAATAATGACAATTTCAATTACACAACCTGATTCCGATCACGAAACCGATGCTCCTTTTGCAAAAAAAGTCCTGATGGCGCGCACGCTTGCCGGCTATACGGTAGAACAGCTTGCCGTCACCTGCGGCCTGACCACCAGCGAAATCCGTGCGCTGGAAGACGGCACGGACAGCGATCCGCTGCGCATCCGCCGCGTTGCCGCAGCCCTGCATATTCCTGTCGAAACCGTTATCTGATCGTCCACCGCGAACGGTCACTGAAACTTTGAAGCGCCGCCGGGGACGATGTTCACGGGAACATCGGGGCGGCGCGCTTGGCCTTGGGCCACAAATCTCTTCCGGAACATTTTCCGCAGCGCTCTCTTAACATTTTCGTTATCCGGCACCACATGGGGTTCACGAGCGACCATGGTCGGCATGACTGCGCCCGTTCGAGAGCGGCAACAACCTCCGGAATCCTGCCATGACACTAAGCTTTGACACCGAAGAACGGGTTTCTTCCGCAGTGAATGAATTGTGGCCTGTGGAGAGGACCGAAATCCTGGACTGGCTCGTCACTGGCACCAAGGACGAACGCTTTATCGACGAGATATTCGTGGAGCTTTGCGACAGGCTGCGGGCGAGCGGAGTTTCCGTCGCAAGGGGCGTGCTTGCTTTCCGCATTCGCCATCCGCAATGGCTCGGCGCGCGCATTCTGTGGAAAGCCGGCCTGCCCGCCGCCGAAATCGCCACCTACGGCTATGGATCGGAAAATACGCCCGAATATCTCAATAGCCCGATCAGCGACATTCACCAGGGCGCCACCGAAGTCCGCCACCGGCTGACCGGCGAGGAAATCGACGAGCCGGGCTATTCCATCTATGAAGAGTTGCGGGCCGAAGGGCTGACGGATTATTGCGCCTGGCCGATCGAACACACCTTCGGCAAGCGCCATGTCGCCACCTTTTCCAGCGACAGGCCGGGCGGCTTTACGGAAGCGGAAGTCCTCGCCCTGAAAAACCTTTTGCCCGCCCTGGCGCTGGTGAGTGAGATTCGCCTGAAAAACCGCATGACGCGCACCCTTCTCGAGACCTATGTGGGTCCGCATGCGGGTGAAAAAATCCTCAATGGCGCAACGACGCGCGGCAGCGGCATCACGGTGGGCGCGGCGATCCTGATCTGCGACCTGCGCAATTTCACCCATATTTCCGACCTCTGGCCGCGCGACGATGTCATCGAGCTTCTGAATGGCTATTTCGACGCCATGTGCGATCCCATCGAGGAAGCCGGTGGTGAAATCCTGAAATTCATGGGCGATGGGTTGCTGGCGATTTTCCCGCTCAGCGATCCCAAGGCCTGCGAAAACCTGCTGAAGGCCATCGCCAGCGCGCAGAAGGGTCTCGTTGCGCTCAATGAAATCAACTGCCGGAAGGGCCATGATCCCCTGGGTTACGGTATCGGCGTGCATGTCGGTGATGTCATGTATGGCAATATCGGCTCGAAAACCCGCCTCGATTTCACCGTCATCGGCCCCGCCGTGAATATCGCCTCACGGCTGGAAACGCTGACCAAGGAGACCGGACGCAACGTGCTTTTCTCCGAAGAATTCGTCCGCATGGCCGGGAACCGCGACGCGCTCGAAAATCTCGGCCCCTGGCTTCTGCGCGGCCTCGAAACCCCCGTTGAAGTCTATGCGCTTCCGCCAGAGACAGACACGATCGCCCTCTGAACCGGTCGCCAGACCCCTTCGTCACGCAATCCCCCGCAGGGCCTGTTGGCAAGGCGGGGGATTTCGCGTTCTCGACCTGCTCCCCCCTCGCCCCCTGTCAAAACGCTTGACACATCTGCGATGTCGATCTAGCAAAATAGAACATATATTCCATATCGAAACATTGCTTGCATTCATATTCTGTCTCTCCAGGAGTGAGGGACGGGTGTGAGAAACCGGAGGAAAGATGGTTACGAAATTGGCACTGCTCGGCGCTGGACGGATCGGCAAGGTCCACGCAAAGGCGATCACCACCGACAGCCGTGCGAAGCTGGTGGCCGTTGTCGACGCCATGGCCGGTGCTGCGGAAGCCATCGCCCGCGAGGCGCAGTGCAAGGTGAGCACGATCGACGAGGTGTTGGCCGACAAGACGATCGATGCCGTCATCATCTGCACGCCGACCAATACCCATGCCGACCTGATCGAGCGTTTCGCCCGCGCCGGCAAGGCGATTTTCTGCGAAAAGCCCGTCGATCTCGATGTCGCCCGCGCGGAAGCCTGCGCCAAGGTGGTGGAAGAGACCGGCGCGAAGGTGATGCTCGGTTTCAATCGCCGTTTCGATCCGCATTTCCAGGCCGTTCACAAGGCAATCGAAGACGGCCGCATCGGCAAGGTGGAGATGGTCACCATCACCAGCCGCGATCCCGGCCCGCCGCCGGCCGAATATATCAAGGTTTCCGGCGGTATTTTCCGCGACATGACCATTCATGATTTCGACATGGCCCGTTTCCTGCTCGGCGAGGAAGTGGAAAGCGTGTTCGCAACCGGTTCGGTTCTCGTCAATCCGGAGATCGGCGCGCTTGGCGATTTCGACAGCGCCAGCATCATCCTGACGACAAAAAGTGGCAGGCAGGCCATCATCTCCAATTCGCGCCGCGCGACCTATGGTTACGATCAGCGCATCGAGGTGCATGGTTCGGAAGGCTCGGCAGCGGCCGAAAACCAGCGTCCGGTTTCCATCGAGATCGCCAATGCGGACGGTTATACCCGCCCGCCGCTGCATGATTTCTTCATGACGCGTTACACGACGGCCTATGCGGCGGAAATCGCTGCCTTCATCGACAGCATCGAAAACAATGTCTCACCTTCACCTTCCATCAAGGACGGCCTGATCGCGCTGAAACTTGCCGATGCGGCGCTAAAATCCGCAACCTCGAAGACGGTAGTGACGATCGGCTGAGAGGCTGTAAGCATGGTACCGAATCGGCGGCGAAGGCTGCCGTTCTCTCATCCTCGGCCCTGTGCCGAGGATCTGATCACATTGAATAAAATCAATTACTTGCAGATCCTCGGGACAAGCCCGAGGATGACGTAGGCGTGATTGCCACGATTTTTCATTGCCATTATTGGCCCCAAGAATTCCGTAGCACAGCCCGAGCCGGCAATTTGCCCTTCTAAAAAGCCGGCGTCCGGACTTGCATGGCAGCTATTCAGAAAATAAGGTTGTCTGACAAGGTTCGGCCGTAACATATGGTCGACACCCACCTCATTCACCCCCAATACTCTTTTGCCGGCGGCAGTCGGATAGCGGTTTTCTTATGCCATCAGCCAAGACCGGTTTTCTTTATGCGCTTGTCGCCTTCACAATCTTTGCGGCGCAGGATGGCATATCGAAACATCTGGGCAGCGCCTATCCGCCCGTCTTCGTCGCCATGCTGCGATACTGGGCTTTCGCCGTCTTCGTTTTGTTGATGGCTGCAAGGTCGGCGGGTGGCATCCGGGGCGCCGTCATGGCAAACCGTCCCTGGCTACAGATCAGCCGTGGCGTGCTGCTTGCCGTGCAGATCGTTTTTTCCATCTTCTCCTTCGCCGTCGTCGGGCTGGCGCATAGCCATTCCATCCTCGCCTCCGCACCATTGATCGTTGCGGCACTGTCCATGCCTTTGCTGGGAGAACATGTGGGCTGGCGGCGCTGGTGCGCCATTTTCGTCGGCTTCATCGGCGTTCTCGTCATCCTCAAGCCGGATGGCGACGGTTTTGACAACAAGCTGATCATCACCTTCGTGGCCGCCTTCATGCTTGCGCTCTACAGCGTCCTGACGCGCCTCGGCAGCAAGAGCGATTCAGCCATGACCAGCTTCTTCTATACTGGCGTGGCCGGGGCAGCAGCACTGACGCTGGTCGGCCCGTTTTATTGGGTGCCCCTTGCGCCGCAGGATTGGGGATGGATGCTGGCGCTGTGCATTACCGGCATGAGCGGCCATTATTGCCTGATAAAGGCGTTCGAACTGGCGGACGCAGCCTCCGTGCAGCCCTTTTCCTATTACCAGCTGGTGCTGGTCTCCATTATCGGCGTCACCATCTATGGCGAGGTGGTGACGTCCAATATGGTCACTGGTGCAGCCATCGTTATTGCCGCCGGCCTCTTCACCATCTGGCGCGAGCATGTGGTTGCGCGAAGGAACCGCCGGGAAGCGAATTAGGCCTGCTGGCGATCACCGGTTTGAACAAGAGCTGCCTCACAGCGCAGCAACATGCCGAACAGATCGCGCGGCTCGTCCGGATCGGCCAGCAGGTCAAGCTCGGTATAAAGCCCGGTGGCAGCAAGTTTCGAGCGCACGTAACGCAGCGCCGAAAAATCTTCCGTCGCAAAACCGACGCTGTCGAACAGCGTGATCTGCCTGTCGCCTGCCCGCCCTTGCTTTTCACCTGATATGACCTGCCAGAGCTCGGTGACCGGATAATCCGCCGGCAATTGCTGGATTTCGCCTTCAATGCGCGTCTGCGGCGGATATTCGACGAAGATATCCGATCGCAGCAGAATGTCCCGGTGCAGTTCCGTCTTACCGGGGCAGTCGCCGCCGACGGCATTGATGTGGATGCCGGGCCCGACCATGTTGTCGGTCAGGATCGTCGCATATTGCTTGTCGGCCGTGACCGTGGTGATGATGTCAGCCCCTTCGACCGCCTCTTCGGCAGAGCCGCAAATCTCGATGGCAAAACGGGGGTGCGGACGAAAACTTGGACCACCAGGAGGTAGTTCATGTATTCCTACGCAGACAGACTTCGAGCGGTTGAGCTTTATATCCGGCTGGGCAAGCGGCTTAACACGACCATTCGCCAGCTGGGATATCCCACCAAGAATGCGCTGAGGGGTTGGTATCGCGAGTATGTGCAGCATCTCGACCTGCGTACTCAGCCGGTAGCGCGAGCGCCAAAATATTCAGAGGCTCAGAGGCAGGCGGCACTTGAGCACTTTCGCACCCATGATCGTTGCATCTCTGGGACGATGAGGGCGCTCGGCTATCCCGGTCGAGGAACTCTAACCGCATGGGTTCGTGAGGCTTTTCCGGAGGCGCGGACATCAATGGTCGGTCGATCGTGGCACCCTGGCTATTCCGAGGAGGTCCGGCAAGCGGGGGTAATCGGACTATGCAGTGGAGATGAAAGTGCTCAGCAGGTAGCTGACCGTCTGGGCGTCTCGAGACCGACATTGTATAGCTGGAAAGACCAGTTACTCGGTCATGAGGCTTCTTCATCCATGAAACGCCGCAAAGCCAACCCCAAGGTGCCTGAACGTGAAGAACTCGAGCGAAAGCTTGAAGCCCTCCAACGCGATGTCCGCCAGTTGCAACTCGAACATGATCTCCTGAAAAAGGCCAACGAACTATTAAAAAAAGGTCTGGGCGTCGATCTGCTGATCCTGAGTAATCGGGAGAAGACACAGCTGATTGACGCCCTCAAGGAAGTTTATCGCTTGCCAGAGCTGCTTGCCCAACTGCGAATTGCCCGAAGCTCGTACTTCTACCATCGCGCCCGTATGTGCCTGGCAGACAAGTATGCCGCCGTCCGCCTCAGCCTTGCGGAAATTTTTGAAGCGAACCGTCGTTGTTACGGCTACCGCAGACTACAGGCGTCACTGGCCAGGAAGAGCGTGATCGTCTCGGAAAAGGTTGTCCAGCGCTTGATGAAGCAGGAGCACTTGGCCGTAGCCAGACCGCGCCGACGGCGTTTCGGATCATACTTGGGAGAAATAAGTCCGGCACCCGAAAACCTGATCAATCGCGACTTTCATGCAGACGCGCCGAACGTGAAATGGCTGACAGACATCACCGAGTTCCAGATCCCAGCTGGCAAGGTCTACCTTTCGCCCATCATCGACTGCTTTGACGGAATGGTCATCAGTTGGTCCATCGGAACCCAACCAGATGCGGGTCTCGTCAACACCATGCTGGATGCAGCCATCGGGACCGTCGCCAACGGCGAGGAACGGCCTATCATCCATTCTGATCGAGGAGCCCATTATCGATGGCCCGGCTGGTTAACCCGTATCAGCGAAGCAAGACTGGTTCGTTCGATGTCCCGAAAGGGATGCTCGCAAGACAACGCCGCGTGCGAAGGGTTCTTCGGTCGGTTGAAAACTGAGCTCTTCTATCCACGCGACTGGAAGGCAATCACGATCGAACAGTTCGTCGCCGAGGTGGACGCCTACATCCGATGGTACAATGAGAAGCGTATCAAGATATCGCTGGGATCACTCAGCCCCGTCGAGTATCGTCAGAGCCTCGGCCTGAAATTATAAAGCAGTCCAACTTTTTATCCGCACCCCCAACCCTGCCCGGCCAGATTGCGAGCGCATTTTTCACTGGCGGAAGGGTCGATATCGAAAAGCCGCAGCGTATCGATGCCGAGAATGGCCTTGAAGGCGCGCGCCTGGAACTCGCTCTGCGCTCCATTGCCGATGATGGCCATGGAGCGGGCATTCGGGCGGGCGAGATATTTCGCCGCAACGGCGGAGGTGGCCGCGGTGCGCAACGCCGTCAGGATCGTCATTTCGGTCAATAGCAGCGGATAACCGTTGCCGACGTCGGAAAGCACGCCGAAGGCCGTCACGGTCTGGCGGCCCTCCTTCATGTTCTTCGGGTGGCCGTTGACATATTTGAAGCCGTAAAGCGTGCCGTCGCTGGTGGGCATCAGCTCGATGACCCCCTCCTTCGAATGCGAGGCGATGCGCGGCGTCTTGTCGAAGCTTTGCCACCGGCGGAAATCCTCTTCCACCACTTCGGCAAGTTCGCGCAGGAACGTATCGATCCCCACTTTGAGCACCAGCTTCATCATGTGATCGACGCTGACAAAGGGCACGATATTGAGATTTGGTATCACGGTCATCGCATCACTCCTATCAACCGGCCCGCGTCGGGCGGTCCATGACGCGTTTGCCCATCAGGCTGGTGGCAAGATCCACCATCAGGGTCGCCGTCCTGCCACGCTCATCGAGAAACGGGTTGAGTTCCACCAAGTCGAGACTGCAGACCAGCCCGCTATCATGCAGCATTTCCATGACCAGATGCGCCTCGCGGAAGGTCGCGCCACCCGGAACCGTGGTGCCGACAGCGGGCGCGATGGACGGTTCGAGAAAATCCACATCGAGACTGACATGCAGAAGCCCGTTTGCCGCCTGAACCCGCGCCAGGAATTCGCGCAGTATAACGGCAACCCCATGTTCGTCTATCGAACGCATGTCATGAACGGTGATGCCGCTCTTTTCCAGCGCAGCCCTCTCGGCGGGATCGACGCTGCGAATACCGATCATGCCAATATTTTCTTCCGCAACGGCATGGGAAAGCGGCGGAAAATAGCCGGAAAAACCGTCACGCCCGCTGAAATAAGCGACCGGTGTGCCGTGCAGATTGCCACTGCGGGTGGTCTCCAGCGTGTGATAATCGGTATGGGCATCCAGCCAGAGCACAAAAAACGGCCGGCCCGTTTCCGCCACCCGGCGTGCCATGCCGGCCACGGTTCCGGCCGAAATCGCATGGTCGCCGCCGAGGAAGATCGGCACGGCATCCGCGCTTTCGCGATAGGCAGCCTCCGTCAGCGCCTCGGTCCAGGCCACGGTTTCGGCGAGATGATGCACGGCCGGGTTGGGGTGGCAGAATTCCCTGAGCGGCGCCGGCATCACATTGCCGGTATCGACCACCCTATGCCCCAGTTCTTCAAGAGCATGGGCAAGCCCCGCAACACGATAGGCGCTCGGCCCCATCTCGCAGCCCAATTGCCCGGCCCCGATCTGCAACGGCGCACCAACAAGCCTGATATCCATTCCCGTCCTCGCTTTCCCAACCGATCGTTGCACTAGACCATGGAGACATGGCAGAATGAACATTAAATATTGGCAATATTATCGAAATGATCTACCATTCTGGTAAAATTCTTTTATCGAAATGGCATAATGGACACTCTCGACGAACGCCTCATCACGCTTTTGCGCCATAATGGCCGACGCAGCATTTCCGATCTGGCGGTGGAGACGGAAACCTCGCGCGCGACGGTTCGCGCGCGCATCGAAAAAATGGAAAATGACGGTTCCATCATCGGTTATACCGTCATCCTGCGTGCGGATGCCGTGGAGGCCGCGATCCGCGGCATCATGATGATCGAGATTGAAGGCCATGTGACGGACCGCGTCATCCGCACCCTCGGCGGCTTTCCGGAAATCTCCGAAATCCATACCACCAACGGCCGCTGGGACCTGATCGTGGAACTGAATGCCGCCACCCTCAGCGATTTCGACGCCGTGCTGCGCCGCATCCGCCTCGTGCCAGGCATCACCGGCAGCGAGACCAGCCTGTTGCTCTCCACCCCCCGCTCCACCCGCGCAAGACTCTGACCCGGCGAGGGAACGCAAAAGCGGGATAAAACGCATTTTTCGATTTTTTCGACTTGCGCGCCGCAATAAATCATCTATATGACGACCCACCAAAGCGAACGCGGCAGCGCGCTTCAGGCTTTTGGGGAATAGTTCAATGGTAGAACGACGGACTCTGACTCCGTTAATCTTGGTTCGAGTCCAGGTTCCCCAGCCAATCCTCCCTAAATTCCCTTAAATCCTCGATTTTCCCCTCGTGCCTGATATCATTTTGGCACTAATCGCCCGCGCCTGATACCGCAGCGACAAGCGCCCTGATGGCCGATGCGTGAGACGGTGTCCGCGCACGGGACAGAAGAACGATGTCCGAGGGTGGCAACGGTGGCAGGCCGAGTTCGGCGCCGCGGTCAGGCAGGCCTCGGGCGCTGATGTCGCCGAGGGCGGCGATGCCTGCACCGGCATGCACCCCTTCGAGAAGCGCCGAGCAGCTTCCGGCAGTGAATGCGTCCCGCCAGACCACGCCGGCCTTTCCAAGCTCGGATATTGCAATATCCCGGACTCCACATCCCGGCCCAAGAGACACCAGCGGAACGGCGCTGTTGGCGCGCGGTCGCCAGTCCGGAGCCACACGCCATCCGAGCCTGTCGGTGCGCAGCACTTCGCCGTCGGACCCGCCGCCATTGCGACGGATGATGGCGGCATCGGCCAGGCCGGACGCGAAGCTTTCCTTCACCTGGCGGGAAAATCCCAGGGTTACGTCGATAACGGCATTGGCCGGCAGCGATGCGCGCATCGCTCTTATCGCTGCCGAAAGGCGGCTCCCGATCGCGTGATCACTGGCCGCCAGCGCGAAATGCAGCGGCGGCTCGTCACTAAAGTTCAGCGCGTCCTCATGTTTTGCCAGCAGCTCGCGCGCCTTGGGCAGAAATACCTGCCCATCCTCCGTCAGCCGAAGGTGGCGCGGCGAGCGGTCTATCAACCGTCTGCCGAGACGCTGCTCCAGCATCTTCAGCTTCTGGCTGACGACGGGCTGCACGGTCCCCGCAGCTTCGGCCGCCCTCGTCAGGCTGCCCAGTTCGACGGAGAGAATGAAGAGGCGCACACTTTCAAGGTCAATCATATGAAATCGCTATGAATGGAATAATAATCATTATCTTCTCATTATGATGAAATCTGCGCAAGTTGGTTTTCGGCAACAAGGAGATGACACCATGCCCATGATCAAAGCGCGTTACACCAGACCGCAGAATACAGCCGATCCAAAACTGGAAGTCGCAGCGCTGTTGTCCCGGCTGACCGCTGAAACCCTACACAAGGACCCGGCGGTTACCGCCGTTCTCGTCGAAAGTGCCGATCCCGCTGACTGGATTATTGCCGGATCGAGCGTCGCCGAACAGAAGGTCGCAACATTTTATGTCGAGGTCTCGATTACCGATCACACCAACATAAAGGACGAGACGACCGAATGGGTGCGCCGCGTTTATGAAGAGATGAACAGGCTGCTTGGCCCGGTGCACGAAGCAAGCTATGTGCTGGTCCACGCCGTGGATGGCGACGCCTATGGTTATGGCGGGCAAACGCAGAACCAGCGATGGGCGCGCAAGCACGTATGATAGGGCGAGACGATCAGGCAGGCCCGCGGAGCAGTGGAACGAGATGGTAATCTATGAATTGGCTGCCGTGGGCGCCGCAACCTGCTGGGCGATGACAGGACTTATTTCCGCCCGCCCGGCGGGACATCTTGGCGCGCTCGCCTTCAACCGGACAAGGCAGCTTTTCGTCGCCTCGGTGCTCGGTCTTTACGTCCTCGCATCGGGAACCTGGCGGGATTTGCAGCCGGACGCGTTGTGGGCGCTGCTGCTGTCCGGCTTCATCGGCATCTTCGTTGGCGATACGCTGCTTTTCACCTGCCTGAACCGGCTGGGGCCGCGGCGCTCGGGAATCCTGTTTGCGCTCAATGCTCCGATCGCCGCCGTGCTTGGCTGGGCCATCCTTGGCGAGCAGCTTTCCGCCACAGCCGTCGCCGGTATTGGCCTCACCCTTGCGGGCGTTCTGCTCGCCATCCTCTTCGGCAAGCGCAAGTCGCAGCTGCACGCATGGGAAAGCGTGAAGGGGCCGCTCTGGCTAGGCGTGCTCTTCGGCCTTCTCGCAGCGCTCAGCCAGGCGGTCGGTTCCCTCATTGCAAGACCGGTCATGGCATCGGGGGTCGATCCCATTGCCGCCTCCATGCTGCGGGTCGGCGTCGCCGCCATCTGCCTTACCGCCTTGACGATGCTCCCCATCAAAGCCGTCAAACCCAATGGGTCGTTAACCGTCAGCATTTTCCTGCGGACGGTGCTGACCGGCAGCATCGGGCTTGGTTTCGGCATGACGCTGCTGCTTTTTGCGCTGTCCGGCGGCAAGGTCGGCATTGTCTCGACGCTCTCCGCAACAACACCCGTCATCATCCTGCCATTGCTCTGGCTGCGAACGGGCGAGCGGCCGGCATCCGGCGCATGGGTGGGAGCCGCGCTCGTCGTTATCGGCATGGCGCTGGTGTTCTGGCGCTGAAACGCGCCGCGTCACCTCATTGCGATAGCCGCAAGATTAGACGCGATAAACCACCGCCCCGCCCGTCATGCCTGCACCCGCCGCCGTCAGAAGCAGGGTTTCGCCGCCCGCAAGGGGCCGCTCGGCATTGGTGATGGACAACGAAAGCGGGATGGTAGCAGCGGAAGAATTGCCGAAGCTTCCTATGGTGCGGACCGTCTTTTCCCGCTCGATTCCGAGATTACCGCAAACGGCGTCGGACATGCGGGCATTGGCCTGATGTGGCACGAAACGGCTGATATCGGCTGCGGTCAGTTCCGCCTCATGCAGCACGCGCTGAGAGGTGTTTGTCATCAGCGCCACGGCGCGAGAGAAAACCTCCCGGCCATCGCGCATCGTCATCAGGGCATCTTCTGCAATCATACCGGCAGAAAAGGGCTGGCTGCTGCCGCCTGCCGCGATCTGGATGAGATCGTAACCGCTGCCATCGGCAACGAGATCGGCCGATAACACCCCCCGTTTCACCTCCGGACACGGGGTCAGCACCACGGCACCGGCGGCATCGGCAAACAGGACGGCGCTCGCCCTTTCCGCCGGATTGATGCGGCGGCTGAGAATATTGGCGGCGACGACGAGGACGGCGCGGCCGTAGGTGCGGACAAAACCATCCGCGAGGGTAAGCGCATAAAGAAACCCGGAACAGGCCCCGGCAAGATCGATCGCACCCGAGCGCGTCAAACCCAGCCTATGCGCAAGCAGTGGCGCGGAAGGCGGCAGAAGATGATCCGGCGTGGAGGTGGCAAGCAGCGTCAGCGCGATGTCATCGGCATTGATCTTCGCATCCTCCAGCGCCATCCGGCCAGCCCTTTCGGCAAGACCGCTCAGCGTGTCGCCCGCCTCCGCCCAATAACGGGAGCGAATGCCGGTCCGTCGCTCGATCCACCCGGCTTCCAGCCCCAGACTGGCCTCTATTTCGGCATTGTCGACGCAACGGGCCGGAACGGCATGACCAAAACCGGCCATGCGGGAAGAACGTGTCTGCATTGTCAGGACTTTCGCAATGGTCTGGACATCACCATTTTCATTTGCCGACGCCGTAAGATTTTGCCGATGCGACATCGGTAACGATCCCGGCAACCTCATCGATAACGTCGAAGGCGCGCGTCAGATCGTCAGCCGTCGAACAATAGGGCGGCATCAGGTAAAGCACGTTGCCGAGCGGGCGGATGAGAAAGCCGCGCCTGCGGAACAGCTGGCGCATGCGTGGACCGGCCTCGGAAAGATAGCCACCCGCCGGCACCACGAGATCAAGCGCGGCAATGGTGCCTGCCTGCCGGATGTTGGCGAAACGGCCATCATCGGCAAAGCGCCTGATATGATCGCCGAGCGTCTGTTGCACCTGCCCGATGCGCTGGAGAATCGGTTCATCCCGCCAGACCTGAAGATTGGCGACGGCGGCGGCGCAGGCGATCGGATTGGCCGTATAGGAACTCGAATGGAAAAAGGTCTTGCGGCGGTCGGTCGAAAAATGAGCATCGAAAATCTGCGCGCTGCACAGCGTCGCCGCCAGCGGCAGCGAACCACCGGTCAGCCCCTTGGAAGTGCAGAGAATATCCGGTGAGATTGCCGCCTGCTCGCAGGCGAAGACGGTCCCGGTCCTGCCCCAGCCCGTCATCACCTCATCGGCAATGACGAGACAGCCATGGCTTTCTGCAATCTGTTTCAGTCCGGCTAGAACATTGGCGGCGTAGACCTTCATGCCACCGGCACCGAGCACCAATGGTTCGACCAGCAGCGCGGCGACACGGCCCGAACGGCAGTAAGCCTCAAACATATCCAATGTGCACTGCTCGCTGCCCACTTCCGGAAAGGCCAACCGGTCAACGCCGAAAAGCAGCGGTTCATAGGCGGCGTTGAACACGCCGCGCTCGCCTGTCGACATGGTGCCGATGGTATCGCCGTGATAGCCATGCTCCATCACCACGATGCGATCGCGCTTTTCACCGCAATTGTGGAAATAACCGAGCGCCATTTTCAGCGCCACTTCCACCGCCGTTGAACCGCTATCGGAATAAAACACATGGCTTAGTCCAGCAGGAGCAAGCTCGATCAGCCCCCGGGCGAGCGTCTCAGCCGGTTCATGGGAAAATTCGGCAAAGATGACCTGATCCAGGGTCTCGGTCGCGGCGCGGATGGCCGCCATGATCGCCGGATGCCGGTGCCCATGGGTAATGACCCACCAGGATGAAATCGCGTCGAACAGCCGATTGCCATCCTCATCCACCAGAAACGCCCCGTCCGCTGAGACCACACGTTTCATCGGCGGTTCCAGCCCATGCTGGGTGAAGGGATGCCAGACCGGGGAAGGGCTCATGCCGGCACCTCCAGAAAATCAGCGAGATTGAAGTGTTGGGCGAAGGCCTGATGTAATGCCTCGGGCGTCAATTCCGGCAGGCGCGGCAAACGGCCGAGCCGGCGCACCGCGCCGATATCGGTTATGACGCGCTCGTTTTCCCTGTCTTCATCGCCGATGAAAACCACGCCCTGCACCGGAATGGCGCGATGCCGCAGCGCCTCGAGCGACAGCAGCGTGTGGTTGATGGTGCCAAGTGCGGTTCTGGCGCACAGGATGAGCGGAATTTGCCAGAGGGCAAAGATATCGGCGAAGAGCAGCCTGTCCGTCAACGGCACCAGAAGCCCGCCAGCCCCTTCGATGACAAGCGGCCCGTCCGGTCGCGGCGGAAGCAGACGCGCGGGATCGATTGAGACATTGTCGAGACGCGCCGAAAGATGCGGCGAGGCGGGCGTCTTCAACCGATAGGCTTCCGGCAGGATGCGCGCGTGCGACGCGCCGGCGAGCCTTGCCACCGTCTGGCTGTCGGTTTCTTCCTCCAGCCCTGACTGCACCGGCTTCCAGTAATGGGCCTCAAGAGCATGGGTAAGCGCTGCCGCAAAAACCGTCTTGCCGATGCCGGTATCCGTGCCAGAAATCACGAAACGCAGGCTCATGCCGCTTCCTCCCGCATCGAAACGGCAAGCAAGCCGACCATGGCGGCAATCTGGCTTTCATCCACGTTGAGCGTGATGGCGATGCGTAGCCGCCCCGTGCCTTCCGGTACCGTCGGCGGGCGGATCGCCCGCACATCGAAACCGCCTTGGCTCAGCCGTGCAGCAATCTTCAGTGAGCGGGCATTGTCGCCGATCATCACCGGCAGGATCTGCGAACCGCTGGGTGTCACACCCAGCTGGCTTTGCAATTCTTCGCCGGCAAAACCTACCAACTCGGCCAGTCGCGACCGCCTTGAGGGTTCGTCCGCGACGATGCGCAAGGCCTCCCGCACCGCCGCCGCCATCAGCGGCGAAGGCGCGGTGGAATAGATGAAACCGCGGGCGCGGTTCACGAGATAATCGGCAAGAACCGCAGGCAGGCTCAAAAGCGCACCGGAGGCACCGAGCGCCTTGCCGCAGGTATGAAGGGCCAGCACATTGCTCCGGCCTTCCAGTTGCGCGGCAAGACCACGCCCACCGGGGCCGAAGACGCCGGTGGCATGTGCTTCATCGACAACCAGAAAACCGCCATGCCGTTCGGCAAGATCGGCCAGGGCTGCAAGCGGCGCGCAATCGCCATCCATGGAATAAAGGCTCTCGACCGCGATCCACGGCCGGCCGCTACCACCCGCCTGCCGCCAGCGGATTATCTCCCGCTGGAAAGCCTCCACCTCATTATGCGGCACGGCCACCGCCTTCGCCTTGCCCGCCGCAATGCCATCATGCACGCTGGCATGGATCAGGGCATCATGGAGAACAATATCGTCCCGCAAAGGCAGGGTGGAAAAAAGCGCGACATTGGCGGCAAAACCGCTGCCGAAATAGATGGCTTTTTCGGCCCCGAAAAACGCCGCCGCTTCCGATTCCAGCGCCTCATGTTCGGGGTGATTGCCGCGCAGCAGCCGTGAACCGCCGGCGCCCACCGGCACGCCTTTGCCAATGGCGTGAGCAATCGCCGCCTTCAGGCGCGGCGCTTCGGCAAGCCCGAGATAGTCGTTGGAGGTGAAATCGATCCCCTCCCGGGGCGCAAGCGCACGCAGGCGCGATTTGCGGCTAAGGCCGGCAAGCTTCGCCTCATAAGGAGAGAGCGCCGCGATATTCACCGGCAGCCTCCCGCCTCGGAAGATTGCAGCTCCATCGGCTTCAGGCCGAGCCGCCGGAAGAGCGCCGTATCGTGATCCTCCCCCGGATTATCTGCCGTCAGCAGCGTTTCGCCGATGAAGATGGAATTGGCGCCGGCGAGGAAACACAGCGCCTGCGTCTCATCACTCATTTCCGTGCGCCCGGCCGAAAGCCGCACATGCGAACGCGGCATCAGGATGCGCGCGAGCGCAATGGTGCGCACAAAATCGATCGGGTCGACGGGATCGGCATTGGCCAGTTTCGAGCCCGGGATCGGGATCAGCATGTTGATCGGCACGCTTTCCGGCGGAACCGGCAGGTTGGCAAGCGTTACCAGCATCGAAATCCGGTCTTCGACCGTTTCCCCCATGCCGAGAATACCACCGGCACAGACCTTGATGCCGGCATCGCGGACATTGGCGAGCGTCTCCAGCCGGTCCTCGAAGGTGCGGGTGGTGATGATCTCGGAATAAAACCGCTCTGACGTATCGACGTTGTGATTGTAATAGTCCAGGCCGGCATCGGCCAGCCGTTCGGATTGTTCCGGCGTCAGCATGCCGAGCGTCATGCAGGTTTCCATGTCGAGCGCCTTCACGCCCTCGACCATGGCGACCACGGCCTCCATGTCGCGCTCCTTAGGATTACGCCAGGCCGCCCCCATGCAATAACGCGTCGCCCCGCCCTCCTTCGCCTTGCGCGCCTCGGCCAGCACCCGTTCCACTTCCATGAGCTTGGAAGCCTTGAGACCAGTCGGATTGCGGGCGGACTGGCTGCAATAGCTGCAATCTTCAGGGCAGCCGCCAGTCTTGATCGACAAGAGCCGGCTCATCTGGATCGCGTTCGCGTCGAAATGACAGCGGTGCACCTGCTGCGCACGGAATAGCAGGTCGTTAAATGGCAAATTATAGATAATTTTTGCCTCCTCAAGAGAGGAGCTGGTTTCAACCGCCGGAATCGAGGCTGGTTTTCCGTCAATTTGCGTCGCAAGCTGGTCCATATGTCGACCTCTTTCCAAAAATAAATAGATAGAACTTCTTTTTATCTATTTTTTTCGGACGGCATTTTGCAAGCACTTTTTTCGAAAGCGTTTTCCGGCACCGAATACAGATGGGATCAAGCGGGGGTTAGACACGCGCGTTTTGGCGTAGAAATTCATTGAGTACGCATATGCTCACGAAAAGATCGGACCCGCCCATGGCGCGAAAAGATCGCAATTGCTAAGGGTGGGCATGATAACATTTCGTGCCTCCAACAGCCGCGACACGGCCCGCATCCTCGACATATGGAGCAGGGCCGTCGATGCCACCCATGGCTTCCTCCTTCCGGCGGATCGCGCCGCGATCGGTGAGGAAGTCAGAGCTTTCCTGCCGCAGGTACCGCTGATGCTCGCCGTCGATGCTGCAGATCATGCCCTCGGCTTCATGTTTCTGCATGAAGGGCATATGGAGGCGCTTTTCATCGATCCGGACCACCACGGCAAAGGCATCGGCAAGGCACTGGTGGAAAGCGCGCTTGCGCTTCATCCCGCGCTGACCACCGATGTCAACGAGCAGAATGGCGAAGCGCGGGGCTTTTATCGCCGACTGGGCTTCGAGCCGACGGGGCGCTCCGACCTCGACGGACAGGGGCGCCCCTATCCGCTCGTCCATCTTCGATTTCGCGCAACGCAAAAATAGACCGCCGGCATCGTCGGGGAGGACAAGGCCACGAACACCATCATCCGTTTCGCAACCGATGATTTTCTGCCCGAGCACCGCTTCGACCAATGGCGGGAGGTGCGCGGCAAAAGCCTGTTCGGCGTGACCATCGAGCTGGCACGGGATCTCCGCCACAGCTTCAAGGGTTCGTTTCAGGCGCGGGCGCTCACCGGTGCTGTCGCAACAGAAATGCGCGCCTCCTCCTATCGGGTCAACCGCACCGAAGCCGATATTGCCCGCATCGCCGGCGACAGCCTCTGCATCGGCTTGCAGGTGAAGGGCTCTGGATTTCTGCATGCCGGCCGGGACCGGGTTCACAACGTCAGCGGCGGCGATATCACCATCAACTATTCGGACCTGCCCTATGACGCGATACCGGGCGGCGAGGCTGCTTTTCACTACAGGATGCTGAAAATCCCGGTGGACTACGAGGTCATGCTCGGCCAGCCGACCGACGACCTGTTTGCCACACGGTATGCAGAGAATACCGCCGTTTCCCGCCCCTTCCGGGCGCTTTTCGATGCGCTCAACGCCGATCACGCCAGGCTTATCGACCCTGCCCGTGACGTGGCCCACATTGCCCGGCTGGCCATGGCGGTCCGGGGCCGGCTTTCGCCCGCCATGCCGGAGGTCCGCGCAGCACTCAGGACCGGGCTCTGTTATACGGCTCAGGAAATCATGATGCGGAAAAAAGCCCGTCAGGAGCTTTCGCCTGCTACGGTGGCAAGAGAACTCGGCATTTCGCTGCGGCAATTGCATGTCGTCTTCGAAGGCGCGGAACTATCGTTTTCCCGCACGCTTTCCGCCATGCGGATCGAGGAAGCAAAACGATTGCTGCTGGCGTTTCCCGCCTTGCCGGTCACGCAGATCGCCTATGGCTGCGGCTTCGACAGCCTCGCCACTTTCTACCGGGTATTCACCGCCACCTATGGCATGACACCCGGCGAAGCCCGCATCACGGATATGCCGTCGGCTTAAAATTTCAGCTCTGCGCGCAATGAGAAGACGCGCCATTTCACCTCCTGTAAGGCCCGTAGATCACCTCATCCCGGAGGGGGCCATGACCAGTTTTTTCGACTTTGCGATTTCCCAATTGCCGGCCGCCACCGCCGATCGCCGGGGACCGGCACCGGACGACATCGACGCGATGCTCCGGAGAGATTCCTTCGCTGCGGCGCTGCGCCTGCTGGCGGGAAGTTTCATCGCGCTTTACGAGGGCTCACCCGAGATGACGACGCTTTTCGCGACACGCCAGAGCCGGCTTCTTTGCCACGCGCTCCTCGCGCTCTATTTTCAGAAATCCACCGCCGAAGAGGGTGAAATCGCCCTGACGCGCGAAGATTTTGGCCATCTGGCACTCCGGCACGGCCTTGCCAGCGATCGTGTCGCTTATGTCTTCTTCAAGGAAGCCCTGAAACGCGGGTTGACACGGCCGGTAGATGCCACCGAAGATCAAGCCACAGGCGTCGTTCCTTCACCGCCGGCTCTCGCCATGCTGGCGCAATGGTACGATGTGCATTTTCAGGCGCTGGACCTGCTCGACGAAGGTTTTCGGGCATCCCGCTTCATTCAGCGCTCGGAAACCACGCTTCCCCACATTCACCCCCATGTGTCGCGGGCATTTCTCTCCCATCCGGAAGTGCGTTGTCCGGGCCCGCTTTCCATTATCTTCAACTGGTTCGATGCGGGCGGGCTGCTGATGGACCGCCTGATCGCGGGGATCGACCGGGAGCTCCCGGCCGAACAGGGCAGGCGTTTCACCGATGTGCAGACCGTAACACAGCTGGCGACCTCGCTCTCCCTGTCACGTAGCCATGTCGGCCGCAAACTTGCGGCAGCCGAACTGATCGGCGGCATCGGTTGGAGCGGACGGCGCGGCCGTTCCGCGCTGTGGATTTCGCAGGGTTTTTACGAGGAATATGCCCGCACGCAGGCCCGCAAGCTGCTCATTCTCGATGAAGCCCTGATCGGTTTTGTATGAAGCTGCAGAGGCGATCAGCCTCAAAACAAGGTTTTCATCGATGGTTATGAAGTATATCCATTGACAAATCACGGGACAACGGCTTTTCTAAAGCACATGCGTGAAACGTTGCGAGCCTCGAAATTGCTGGCCCTTCTGTTTAGACTGGTGATGATCCTATCACTGGCAGGCTACAGCGTTTCCACCGTCAACGCCGCAATGCATGGTCCCGACACCGTGGGAATGCAGCACGATCAGTCCGCCATGATGGATCACGGCAAGATGATGGATCATGGCGGTTCGGCCATGACATCAGACAATCATGATAACCACGACATGGCCGACAATGACAGCGGCGTCAAAAAGCCCGCAAAGCCGCAATGCTGCGGCGATTTCTGTCTCGGCATGGCGGTTCTGATCGACCACGACAGCATTGGCACGCCCGTCATCAGCAGCATCCGTTCCTTCCCCGACGACAGCAAGGCACCGGGCCAGAGCCCGCTGCTGCACCGTCCGCCCAATATCTGAACAGGCAAAGCCCGCCTTTGGGCAATGACCGTGCGTGAGCGGCTTTAGCGCCGTCGCGCCGCTGCATCTCCTGTTCGGAAAACACTCATGAACCCGATCCATATTGTGGTCGCGGCGCCCCTGCTTCTGGGCGGCTGCACAGCCACATCCGTGATGAATAATGCCGCCTCCTATGACGACGCGGCAAACCCAACGCTTGGCGTCGTCCCTTCCCGCTACCAGACCCCGGTCTCGGGTTACACGGCCCGCATGCCGGTCGATCCGAAACCCTGGCGCGATCAGAACAATGCGCAGGCTCCGAAAGGAGACCCGTCATGATGACACGACCATTCACACTCGGATCAAAACTCGCGGCAATCCTGTCGTTGCCGCTTTTTCTCAGCGGCTGCGTATCCGCCGCACAATATGCTTCCCGGGACGCCGGTTTTACGACTGTCTCGGCGAAGACATCCGAGGCGACCGGAAAGCAGACCGCCTGGGTGCAGAACCGAGCCGAGGCACGGGCAACAGAGGCCCGCGTCAAAACGCTGATGGCAGCCAGCAAGACCCTCGACGTCGAAACGGCGGTGCAGGTCGCGCTGCTGAACAATAAGGGCCTGCAGGCGGCTTACGCCGATCTGGGCGAATCGGCTGCCACCGCATGGCAATCGACCCTGCTGGTCAACCCAAGCATCGGCCTGGGGCTGACCGGTATCGGCACGCCGGGCCTCAGGGCCTACAAGACGATCGAAGGTGTCCTCACCAGCAATATTCTGGCACTCGCCACGCTCAAAAAAAATGTCGAAATTGCCGATACGGGCTTTCGCAAGGCGCAGCTGGGCGCGGCACTGAAAACGTTGCAACTGGCTGCGGATACCCGTCGGGCATGGATTTCCGCCGTGGCGGCTTCGGAAAACGTCGGCCAGCTGGCGCAGGCGCAGACCGCTGCGGCCGCCGCTTCGGAGCTCGCCACGAAACTCGGTGAGTCAGGCGCGATGAACAAGGAAGGCCAAGCCCGTGAGCAGGTGTTTTACGCCGAACTCACCGGCCAGATCGCCAAGGCGCGGCTGGAGGCCCGTCTTGCCAGGGAGGAACTCACACGGCTGATGGGGCTGTGGGGATCAGATATCCAATACAGCATCCCCAACCGCCTGCCGTCACTTCCCAGGGTGCTGGCCCAGCGTGACACGATCGAGGCCGAGGCCTTGCAACGTCGGGTGGATCTGCAGATGGCCAAGCTCGATCTTGAAGCAACTGCCCGGTCGTTCAAGCTTACCGAGGCGACCCGCTATGTCACCGATCTCACACTGCGCTCCGGTTTCGAGACCGAGCGCGAACGGGATGAAGACCGCATAAAGAAAAGGACGACCGGGCGCGCCGAACTGGAGTTCGTCATTCCAATCTTCGATTCCGGTCAGGCCCGCATGCGGGAATCCGAACTCGCTTATATGCGCGCCGCAAATCTCCTGGCGGAAAAGGCGGTCAATGTCCGTTCGCAAGCCCGCTCGGCCTATCAGGCATACCGCTCGACCTACGATATCGCCCTGCACTACCGCAACAGCGTCGTGCCGTTGCGCAACCGGATCGAGGAGGAATCGATGCGGACCTATAACGGCATGCTCACCAACACTTTCGAGCTGCTGGCCGACAGCCGCGAAAAAGTCAATTCGAACCTGCTCGCCATTGATGCCAAACGCGACTTCTGGCTTGCCGAAGCCGGACTCGCTCCCGCCATTTACGGCGGCGGTGCGGGTGCGGCTGGCGGAGAGACCGAGGTTGCCGCCGCATCCGGCGGCGGCGGTGGCGGACATTGAGAAAGGAAAAGACCATGTTCAATAGAAGACAACTTCTGGGCGTCAGCGCCGCAATGGTCTCCTCGGCGGCCTGGGCGAAAACCTCAAACAGCAGCCTGCCGGAAGCGGCTCTCATGGAAACGGCAGCGACGCAGGCACCGGTGAAGCCCACCACCGGTCCCGACTACAATCCGGTCGTCACCATCAATGGCTGGACGCTTCCCTTCCGGATGAACAATGGCGTCAAGGAATTCCACCTTGTCGCCGAGCCGGTGGAGCGCGAAATGGCCGAGGGCATGACCGCCCGCCTGTGGGGCTATAACGGCCAGTCACCCGGCCCGACCATCGAGGCCGTCGAGGGCGACCGGGTGCGCATCTTTGTGACCAACAAGCTGCCGGAACATACGACGATCCACTGGCACGGCATGATTCTGCCGTCGGGCATGGATGGTGTGGGCGGTCTGTCGCAGCCGCATATCCCCGTTGGCAAGACTTTCGTCTACGAGTTCGACCTCGTGAAATCAGGCACCTTCATGTACCACCCGCATTCTGACGAGATGGTGCAGATGGCGATGGGCATGATGGGCTTCTTCGTGATCCACCCGAAAGACCCGGCTTTCATGCCTGTGGACCGCGATTTCGTGTTCCTGCTCAACGCCTTCGATATAAATCCCGGCGCCTCCGTCCCCAAAATCATGACGATGACGGATTTCAATCTGTGGGCTTGGAACAGCCGGGTGTTCCCGGGCATCGATCCGCTGGTGGTTTCCAAGAATGATCGCGTGCGTGTCCGGGTCGGCAACCTGACGATGACCAACCATCCGATCCATATGCATGGTTACGATTTCGAGGTGACCTGCACGGATGGCGGCTGGGTGCGGCCGGAGGCGCGCTGGCCTGAGGTCAGCATCGATATCCCCGTAGGCGCCATGCGGGCCTATGAATTCGACGCCAAATATGTCGGCGACTGGGCGATCCATTGCCACAAGTCGCACCACACGATGAATGCCATGGGACATGACGTCCCGACCTTCATCGGCGTCGACAAAAAAACCGTCACCGAAAAGATCCGCAAGATCCGGCCGGACTATATGCCGATGGGCACCGCCGGCATGGCCGACATGGGCGCGATGGAAATGGAAATCCCTGAGAACACTGTCCCCATGATGACTGGATGGGGACCGCATGGCCCGATTGAGATGGGCGGCATGTTCTCCGTGGTGAAGGTTCGCGAAGGCATCTCCGCGGGCGATTACACCGATCCTGGCTGGTACGAAAACCCGCCCGGAACCCAGGCCTGGGAATGGACCGGCGAATTGCCGGATACGCAAAAAAACTCCGACCCCAAAACGCAGATCACGCCGAAACCGATGAAACACGGCTGATCGTGCAGATCACACCCCCCACCAGAACCAAGGAAACCATAAAATGACCAGACTGAAACTTGCACTGCTTCTCACCGCTCTCGCCACGCCCGCTTTTGCAGGCGGCACCCACTCCGGCGGCGACAACGTAATGGCGATCGGCGAACCGGGCGACAAATCCAAGGTGACCCAGACCATTCAGGTAACGATGAAGGAAACGCCTGACGGCAAGATGATGTTCACCCCCGCCAAGTTCGAATTCAAGAAGGGCAAGACCGTGCGTTTTGCCGTGAAGAATGTCGGCGAACTGGACCATGAATTCATCCTCGACGAACAGAAGGCCAATCTGGAGCACAAGGCCGTCATGGCAAAGGCTCCCGAGATGGAACACGACAATCCGAACGCCATCAGCCTCGCGCCGGGCGAAAGCGGCGAAATCGTCTGGAAATTCACCAATGACGGCATGTTCGAATTCGCCTGCCTGAAACCCGGGCATTACGAAGCCGGCATGCGCGGCGATCTCAAAGTTTCAGCAAAGTAACCCACTCAACAAGGATCACGACCATGAAAACCATCGTTAACTTCACCCTCGCCGCAGCACTTCTGCTCGCCGCTCCCTTCAGCGCCTTCGCCCAGGAATTTACGAAGGGTACGGTGAAAAAAGTGGATGTTGCCGCCAAGAAGGTCACCATTACCCATGAAGACCTGAAAAACCTCGATATGCCTGGTATGACCATGGTGTTCCGCGTGAAGGACGACGCCATCCTCGCCAAGCTCAAGGAAGGCGCTGATATCGAATTCATCGCCGAACGTGCCGATGGCAAGCTTGTCGTCGCCCAGGTGAAATAAGACCGCAAAAAGCCGTTCGGAAAAAAGGAAGGGCAGCGGTTACTCGTTGCCCTCCCACCGTTGGCGGCCAAAAACCAGGTAGCTGAGCGCGGCAAGCAGCCAGACGCCAATGCCCGCATAAACCATCACCAGCCCAAAACCATCTGCCAGCGCCCGATGAACAAGCCTCTCTGAAACCTCTTGAGGCAGGGTGCTTACCGTTCCGGCCGCAATCTTTTCCGCAAGCGATTGCAGGGCCTTCATTTCCGTGCCCACAGGCAGATTTGCCCGCAACGAAGCCCGGACGCCCTCCACCAGAATGAAGCCCATGATGGGGATGTTGATGGCAAGCGAGATCATGCGGGCGCTCATGTCGATGCCGGACGCCATGCCGGAGCGGGCGGGGGAAACCGCGCCCGTGGTGGTGTTGGTGACCGGCGTATTGGTCAAGCCGAGCCCGATGCCGGCAAGAATGCAGCCGGGCAGCATGGTGAGCCAGCTGGCATTTTCGATGCCGCTGCCGAATTTCATCAGCATGAAACCCAGGCCGATGGTGAACAACCCGGCCGGAATGACGAGGTGCGGCTGATAACGCAACGACAGGCGCTCTGCAAGCGGCGGCATAACCAGCGCCGGCAGCGTATAGGCAAGCAGGCCGAGGCCGGCGGTGACGCTGTCATAACCGAGACCGGCCTGAAACCAGATCGGCAGATAGATCATGAACGGCCAGAAGCTGATATTCATCGCCGCCGAACCGATGATCGCGCCGGAAAAAGGCCGGATGCGGAACACGGAGAAATCAAACATCGGCCTCTGCGTGCGCTTTTCAGCAATTACAAAGGCAATGAAGCTCGCGACCGAGATACCGAGGATAAGAAGCGCCATCGGGTTCGCAAAACCGAGCTCGGGCCCCTGCGTGATGAAAAAGGCAAGGCAAAAGACGGCGACCGAAAGTGTGGCCATGCCGGCAAGATCAAGGCGGGCCGCCTCCGGATCGCGCGATTCTCCTACGCCACCAGCGGCAAGCAGCCACGTCACGATGCCGAGCACCACATGAACGAGAAACACCCATTCCCAGCTCCACAGCGCGACAATGGCGCCGCCGATGATCGGGCCAAAACCCAGCCCCACGCCAGAGACGATGCCCCACCAGCCGAACGCCATGCCACGCTCCCGGGCCGTGCGGAACTGGTGCGACAGGATGGCGATCTGGCACACCAGCATCGCCCCGCCGCTCAATCCCTGAAGGAAGCGGGCGCCGATCAATACGGAAACACTCTGCGTCATTCCGCAGGCAAGGGAAGAAAGCGCGAAAGCGACAATGCTGGCAATAAAGACGCGTTTGCGGCCGAAGCGGTCGGCCAGCGCGCCGGTTGCCATCAGCACCATGGTCACGCCGATCGTATAGGCGTTCATGATCCACTGAAGCTGGCGGAAATCCGCCTGCAGCACCTCTTCGAGCGTGGGCAGGATTGCCGGAACACTGGAAATTTCCAGTCCGAACATCAGGGCGGAGAGACAAACGGCAGCAAGCGCCATGGCGCTTCTGCTGCCCGCTTGTTCGGTAACAGCAAGGGTCATTCTTCAGCCTTTCGTGGGTGGAGGCGCACAGGCGCCATCCGCTCAATAAACCAAAGGCAAACTAGTCAAGGCTTGACCATAACGGAATTGGATGATTGAGTATTTCAGAGACAACAAATTGGAATGACCGAAATGAGCACGCTGGATGTGGAAGCCGTCGAGGCCTTCGTCACCATCGCTGATCTGCAGAGCTTCACCCGCGCCGCCGAAACGCTGGGCACCACCCAGGGCGCCATCAGCGTCAAGCTCAAACGACTGGAAGACAGGCTTGGTCAGCGGCTGCTCGAAAGAACACCGCGTTCGGTGCGCCTGTCCGCCCAGGGGGCGGTGTTTCTCGCACCCGCCCGCGAATTTCTCGCGGCTCACGATCGTGCACTGGCAGGCCTTTCCTCGCCGCGCCGCCGTTTCGGCCTCGGCATTGCCGCGCATGTGGCGGGGCCAGAGGTGCCGACGCTTCTCGCGCGGCTCAACGACCACGACCCCGGCCTTACGATTGAAGTCCGGATGGACCATTCCCGCTCCCTGCTCGATGCCTTTGACCGTGGGGAAATCGATGCGGCCATCATCAGGCGCGAGGACGACCGGCGCGACGGCGAGGTGCTAGGACCGGAGCATTTCGGCTGGTACGCAACTCCGCAATTCGAACATCGTCAGGGCGAACCTCTCAGGCTGGCGGCACTTTCACCCGCCTGTGGTGTGCGCAACATCGCCACCCATGCCCTGGATGCGGCGGCGATTGCCTGGACGGAGGTATTTCTCGGCGGCACATCGTCGATGGTGACCGCAGCCGTCTCGGCCGGGCTTGCGATTTCCGCCTTTTCCTGCCGTCTTGCGCCGCCAGGGACAGTCGAGGTTAGCCAGCGTTTTGGCCTGCCGCCTCTGCCCTCCAGCGAAATCATCATGTTTTCGACCCTGACCGACAGCAGGTCCCGCGAAGCGTTGCGTACACTTGCCGCCGCCTTTCGCGAGCATAGGCCGGGACCAATTTCGCCTGATATCGGCTAAGCGGCGAGCGTGAATTCTTCCGGCTTCAACTTTCCGCTCCGCAGGAGATGTTGCAGGGCATAGGAAACTGAAAGTGCATCACCGAGCGCATCGTGGCCCTGCAAAGGCGGATGCGCCACGCCGTAATAGTCGGCCAGACTGTTGCTGGGCGTTTTCGCCAGGTCCTCGACCGGCATCCCCGCCGCAAGCAGGAGCCTGACGGCATTGTCGAAGCGACAGGCAGGCATGGGCGGCTGGATACCCGCGACATAAGTGCTGATCGCCATCATATTCAACTCGTCCTTGCCCCATGACCAGCATTGGGCACCTTCGGAGAAGCTGTCGAAACTCGAGAGGGCATCCTGCAAAGGAACGCCTTCCGCCTCGATATTCTCCTCGGTGATCCCCGTCAGCCTGGTGAAGAACGGATCAATCGCATATCGCCTGCCATGACGGTCGACCGGAGAGATAAGGACCTTATAGGTCTCCAGAAGCGGAAATCCACCCTCCAGCCCGAGCTTGACGGCACCGATCTGCGCGATGACGGGATCGGGATCATGGGCCGCACACCAGAATCTGCGCTGCGACCCCTCCAGGCAGAGGAACTCGCAGTCGAATATGATTGCCTTTTTCATCGATGGCTCTCCCGCCCAAACACAGGTCAGCCGGAACGGAAGTGGCGACCCCATGTCAAATTCAATAGCAGTCCCACATCATCGAGTGTGGCGGGCTCCGTTTCAATCGCAAATTAACGCTATCTGCTTGTCGACAATTCCCGACGGAGAACTTAGCATCGGATGGAAATGACACAGCCGATGCCTCTGTCGGCCCATTCGCCGCAGTGGAGTATTCATGTCCCTTCCCCAGAAAATCGGTTTCATCGGAACGGGTGCCATCACCGATGCGATGGTGCGCGGCCTGCTTGTCAAGCCCGCCGCCGTACCGCATGTCATGGTGTCCCAGCGCAGTGCGGATATCTCGGCCAGACTTGCCGCCGATTTTCCGCAGGTGATCATCTCCCGTGACAATCAGATGATCGTTGATGGCTGCGATACCGTCATGCTGGCAATCCGTCCGCAGATCGCCGAAGAGGTCATCCGGCCTCTGCGGTTCCGGGACGGACAGAAGGTCATCAGCGTCGTGGCTGCAACCAGCCGCGACGCGCTCCTGGACTGGATCGGCGCGGATGTACGTCTCGCCCAAGCGATCCCGCTGCCCTTCGTCGCCCGGCGCAAGGGCGTCACCGCCATCTATCCCGCCGATACGGACACGGCGGCGATCTTCAACGTGCTCGGCAATGCGGTGGAATGCACAACGAAGGCGGAATACGACCTTCTGGCCGCCGCCAGCGCGCTGATGGCCACCTATTTCGGCATCATGCAAACGACGACGGAGTGGCTGGCGGAGAACGGCCTGCCGGAAGACAAGGCGCGGGCCTACGTCACGCCCCTCTTTGCCGGTCTCTCCGAAGTGGCCCTGCTGTCAGGCGGAAAGACTGACTTCACCGAGATGAGCCGCGAATTCGCCACCAAGGGCGGCCTCAACGAGCAGGTCATGCAGGACTTCGACAGAAATGGCGGTTCCAATGCGCTGAAAGAGGCATTGAGCCGGGTGATGGAGCGGATCGCGCAATAACCGGCGGGCTTTAAAAAAACGAGAACGAAAAAGGGGCCTTTCGGCCCCTTTCTGTTTATGCTTTTCCTGGGCGATTGATCGTGAGGAAGTGGCGCACGACAGGCTTTTCCAACCCGGAATGGTAAGCAAGCACCTTGCCCTGCAAATCCGCATCGGCATTGGAAACCCGCTTGTGCTGGCGCAGATGCTCGGCCCAGGATTCCACCATGAACCATTCCACGATCTTCTGCGGATCGGCGGAGTCTTCGGTGACACCCCAGCCATAGGCTCCATCGCGGCGGCGCTCCTGGGAGAGTTCGTCCAAAGCATGCAGGAAAGCCGAACGGTGATCCTTCTCCACAGTATATTCGATCAGGATCAGAACCGGGCCGCGATCATGGGCCACAGGCTCGGCAACGAGCGGTTCGGGCCAATGGTTGGACGGCACCATATCCGCATCACCCGCAGGCAGTTTCAGGCGATGCATGATGAGGCCGGCGATGAAGAGACCGGCTGCACCGATCAGCAGGGTGCCCGGCACACCCGCGGCTTCACCCACAGCACCCCAGCCAATGCTGCCCGCCGTCATCGCACCATTAAAGACGGTGAGATAAACCGCCAGACCACGACCCCGCACCCAGTTCGGCAAGATCGCCTGGGCTGCGCCATTGAGCGTCGTCAGTGCCGTGATCCAGGCGCCGCCGAGGAACAGCAGGATGATGATGGCAAGCCATTTCGGCGGTGCGAACGACAGCCCGGCCATGACGAGCGCGGTGACGATGGCGGCACCCAGAAGCAGGCCATCGGCATCAAAACGGGCACGCAGCTTCGGCATGACCAGCGCACCGGCGATCGCACCGGCTCCAACGGCGCCGAGCAGGATACCGTAGAAACTCGCATCTCCACCCAGCAATTGCCGGGCGACCAGAGGCAACAGCGCCCAGACGGCACTGGCGAAAGCAAAGAAGATCGCGGCCCGCAGCAGGACGACATGCAGCGGCCGGCTGGCGCGGGTGTAACGAAGGCCGGCCCGGAATGCACCGAAGAAATTCTCCTGAAGTGCATTATTGGCGTTCTTCGCCCGTGGCCACCACAGAAGAGCGGCGATGACAAAGAAATAGCTCGCGACATCGGCACCATAGGTAAAGGCAGCACCGAAGGCCGCAAGCAGGATGCCACCGACAGCGGGGCCGATGGAACGGGCGATGTTGATGCCGAGCGAGTTCAGCGCCACGGCGCTCTTGATGTCCTCGCGCTTCACCAGTTCCGGCACGATGGCCTGCCAGGTCGGCCCCATCAGTGCCGCACCGATGCCGCCGAGGAAGGTGAGGCCAATCAGGGCGCTGACGGACAACATGCCGGTATGGGCGAGAACCATGAGGGTGACGCTGACCGAGGCCAGCAGCAGCTGGACTGCGATCAGGAATTTGCGGCGGTCTAGAATATCGGTCAGCACGCCGGCCGGGATCGCCAGAAGAAAGATCGGCAGGGTTCCAGCCGCCTGAACCAACGCGACCGCCGCCGGCGAGGCCGAAAGATCGGTCATCAACCATGAACTGGCGACATCACGCATGAAGCTGCCGGTATTGCCGAGCACCGTCGCGGCCCAGAGGACGGCGAAAACCGGTTGCGCAAGAGGAGCAAAGCTGCTCGCCGAGGATTTTGCGGCACTCATTTGCCTGTTCCTTTCGTGAGATCGATTGCAGCGACGATAACAAAGGCGCCGGCCAGACCGAGATGTTCGAAGAAGGCATTGGTGGCCATCATGCGGTCCATGCCGGGCGCCATTTCCCAGAACCGGAGAGCGATGAAGGTCGCAAGAAGCGTGAAGCCCGAAAGCGCCAGAGCACCCACCCAGCGCAGGACGCCCGTTACCACCATGGCGGAGGCGGTAAGTTCAAAAATAATGACAAAAACGGCAAATGCCGCCGCCGGCTGCAGGCCAAAATGGTTCATCTCGGCAATCGCGCCGGGAAAATCAAAGATCTTGGTGAGCGGCCCCTGAATATACGCCGAACAAAGCGCCAGAAGAGCCACGGTTCGTGTAAGGGGCGCGGCGACGATTTCAGCAAGAAGCCCGCGAAGGCGAAGGGTCGAAGATGGATCAGTCATTTTAATGCTCCTGCGATCTGGCCGTCGATATGTGCGGCGCTGCGTTCATCTGATGGAGCGATATTGGCGCAAAGGATTGCCGCCAACAATTACATCAATTGTTTCGATATAATTGCATAATCTGCAATATTCTTTTTGTTACCGTCCGAGGTTTGCAGGCAACGGGCGGCGGCATGCGTCGCCCGTTGCATTTCTCTTGTCGATCAGGCTCAGACTGCCCAGCAGGAACAGCCCAATGCGCCGAAGAAGCCCTTCAGATCGGCAATCGGCAGTTTCGATGTCCAGGCACCGGCATGGTCGTGACCATGAACACCGCAATCACTGGCGCAACCACAGGAGGTGATCGCGGCGCGTCTCAGCGAGTTCTTTCCGGCACCCTGCGGCTCGCCCCAGGCGGCATAACCGCCGAAGGTGCGGACCGGCGACCAGTCGGGCATGGCGGGCGGAATATTACTCTCGTCGAGCACCCTGAAGTCGCCGGCGCCATAAACGATCTTGCCGCCCACCATGGTCAGTTCCGAGGTGAGGAAGGATATTTCATCTTCCGCGCAGGAGAAATAATCCTTGTCCGGCACGACGAGATCGGCGAACTGCCCTTTCTCGATGCGGCCCTTCTTGCCCTCTTCGTTGGAGAACCAGGTGACCTTTTCCGTCCACATGCGCAGCGCCGTTTCACGGTCGAGGCAATTGGCGCGCGGATAGAGCTGCATGCCGCCGACTGTCTTGCCGGTCACCATCCAGAACAGCGATACCCACGGATTATAGGAGGCAACGCGCGTTGCATCCGTGCCCGCCGAGACGTTCACGCCCTTTTCCAGCATCCGCGCAATCGGCGGTGTGGCTTCCGCCACGCCCTGGCCATAACGTTCGACGAAATATTCGCCCTGATAGGCCATGCGATGCTGGGTGGCGATGCCGCCACCAAGGGCGGCGATGCGATCGATCGAGCGGTCAGAGATGGTTTCCGCATGGTCGAAGAACCAGTTCAGTCCTTCGAGCGGGATATCACGATTGACCTTTTCGAAGACATCCAGCGCCCGCGAAATGGTCTCGTCATAGGTGGCATGCAGACGCCAGGGCCAGCGGTTTTCCGCCAGAATACGGACAACGTCTTCAAGCTCGCCTTCCATCTCCGGTGGCATATCGGGTCGCGGCTGACGGAAATCCTCGAAATCGGCGGCGGAAAACACCAGCATTTCGCCCGCACCATTATGCCGGAAATAATCGTTGCCCTGCTTGTATTTGACCGATGACGTCCAGTTGAGGAAGTCCTCCTTTTCCTGCTTCGGCTTCTGCGTGAACAGGTTGTAGGCCAGCCGAACCGTCATCTGGTTCTCATCCGACAGCTTCTGGATAACCTCGTAATCGTCAGGATAGTTCTGGAAACCACCACCCGCATCGATCACGCCGGTCACACCCAGCCGGTTCAGCTCGCGCATGAAGTGGCGGGTGGAATTGACCTGATAATCGAGCGGTAGTTTCGGCCCCTTGGCGAGCGTCGAATAGAGAATGCCGGCATTCGGCTTGGCGAGCAGCAGACCCGTGGGATTGCCGTTGGCATCACGGGTGATCTCGCCGCCGGGCGGGTTCGGCGTATCCTTGGTATAGCCAACGGCGCGTAGAGCTGCGCCGTTCAGCAGCGCCCGGTCATAGAGATGCAGAAGGAAGACCGGCGTATCCGGCGCTACCGCATTGATTTCCTCGATGGTCGGCAGACGCTTTTCGACGAACTGATGCTCGGTGAAACCACCGACGACGCGCACCCATTGCGGGGCCGGCGTGATTGCCACCTGGCGCTTCAGCATATACATGGCATCGGCAAGCGAGCGAACGCCGTCCCAGCGCAGTTCCATGTTGAAGTTCAGGCCGCCACGAATGACGTGTGTGTGGTTGTCGATCAGGCCGGGCAGCACGCGCTTGCCCTTGAGATCGATGATCTTCGTTTCCGACCCGGCAAGGGCCATGACCTCGGCATCGCTTCCCACTTCAACAAACAGACCATCCTTGATGGCGACTGCCGTTGCATTCGGATTGCCGCGATCAAGTGTCGTGACGCGGCCATTGTGAAGGATGGTATCTGGATGCATGGACGAAGCTCCGCTCTTGATGGGATCAGCGGCCTTAGCCGGTGAAAACAGATTCGGAAAGGCGAGACTGGATGCCGCGCCGAGGAAAGTGCGTCGTGTCGGCATCAGCTTTTCTCCCGGTTGGACGGCTGCTGCGTCTGCGCGAGATCAGTGGTTTCAGCGCCACCCTTGGGCATATGGCCGAACATGTGCGGCTTGATCTGGTTGAACCACGAAACGGCGGCCGGTTCCCTGTCGATGATCGACCTTGCGAAGGGGATGATCTGTTCGCCGACCAATATGCCCAGCAGACCGACAAGCGCAATCACGGGCGGCGCCGGCGAGCGCACGTTAAGCAGGCTGTAGACGATGCCGACCAGCAGGCCGGCGCCAAGCGACAGAAGATAGACTTTCATGGAAACCTCCTTTGGATGGATAAAGCCGCGCCGGACGGGATACTGGTCCCGCCGGCGTGGCATGGCTGAAAGCTTACTTCGCGGGGTTCGGGCCGATGCGCTTGCCGTGCTTGACGCGCTCTGCACCACCATGGACATGGGTGACGGCATAATCGATGCCCATGCCGTAGGCGCCGGAATGTTCCTTCACCAGCGAGGTGACGGCGTCATAAGTTTCCTTGCGGGCCCAGTCGCGCTGCCATTCCAGCAGCACCTGCTGCCAGGTGACGGGAATGACACCCGCCTGCACCATGCGGTCCATGGCATATTTATGCGCATCGAGAGAAGTGCCGCCGGAGGCATCCGCCACCATGTAAATCTCGTAATCCGCGACATCATGCAGCGCCGAGAGTGCGAAGGTGGTATTGCACACTTCCGTCCACAGACCGGAGACGACGATCTTCCTGCGGCCGGTGGCGGCATTTTTCGCCAGCGCATCGCGGACATTCTGGTCATCCCAGGAATTCATCGAGGTACGTTCGAGAATATCGTTTTCCGGGAAGACCGCGAGCAGCTCCGGGAAGGTGTTGCCGGAGAAGCTTTCCGTTTCGACCGTGGTGATGGTTGTCGGGATGTTGAAGATCTTTGCCGCCTTGGCGAGGCCGACGACATTGTTCTTCAGGGTCTGGCGGTCGATCGACTGCACACCGAAAGCCATCTGCGGCTGCTGGTCGATGAAGATCAACTGGCTGTTTGCGGGAGTGAGGACTTCAAGCTTCGACATGGTGGTTCTCCGTTCAGGTGGTGATTGCCGGTCTACGGCGGTGAAATTGACAAGGCTTCGCCGGCCGGCTGCCCGTCAGGGGCAGCCGTCTTGAGAAGGCGGAATGGTATGGTCAGTCGATACGGATCAGCGATCCGCCTATGCGGCGAGCGACACCAGGTTCGCCTCGATCTGGTTGCGGAAAGGCTCGTAGCGGCTGGGCAGCTTCAGCGCTTCGCCCAGATGCGCGGTATCCTCGTCGCGGTCGAAACCGGGTTCATTGGTTGCGATCTCGAACAGGATTCCGCCCGGCGTCCGGAAATAGATCGCCCAGAAATAATCGCGATCGATGACGGGGGTGACCTGATAACCCGTATCCATCAGGGCCTTGCGCACTTCCAGCTGCTTTTCGCGGTTTTCGACCGCAAAGGCGATATGGTGGACCGAACCTGCTCCCTGACGGGCAAAGGGCGTATTCGGCAGGGTCGCAAGATCGATCGTATCGGCCCCGTTGCCGCCGGGAATGACATAACGCGTCACATTGCCCTCGGCATCGGCCCGCTCGTATCCCATGAAGCGAAGAAGTTCTTCGGTGGCAGTCGTATCATTCAGGTTGAAGCGTGCGCCGGAGAATCCGCGTATGGCGTTCTCTTCGGAAATGCCCTCAGCCTGCCAGGCGGCGCGTCCATCATTTGCCGTTTCGATCAGGGCCAGGCCATCGCCATCGGGACCGGTGAATCGCAGGCGATTGGCGCCGAAGACCGTGTCGGCCTGAATGCCGGCGGCACCCATTGCAATCAGCCGGTCTTTCCAGAAGCCCATGGCACCCTTCGGGATAGAGAACTGGGTCTCGCCCACCTCACCCACGCCGGGGCGGCCCGCCATCATGTGGTCGAAAGGAAAATAGGTCATCACCGTGCCGGGCGTACCCATTTCATCACCATAATAAAGGTGATAAACGCTGGGTTCGTCGAAGTTGACGGTCTTCTTCACCCGGCGCAGGCCGAGCGTATCGGTGAAAAAGCTGTTGTTCTGCCGCGCATCCGACGCCATCGAGGTAACGTGGTGCAGGCCCTTGATATCCTTGATCATCATCGGCGCCTTTCGTGGTCGCTGTGTTTGTTTCGATGGACAAAGATGTAACCCGCTTGATCACGTTGCGGAATTGCAATATTTCTCTCGAATGAATTGCGATTTTTGAAATAATGCGATGAACGATCATAAAGCTCTCAAAATCTTTCTGATGGCGGCCGAGAAGCGCAATTTCGCGCAGGTCGCCCGCGAACTCAGCATGACGGCCGCCGGCGTCACGCGCGCTATTGCCGCGCTCGAATGTGATCTCGGTGTGCAACTATTCGTCCGCACCACCCGGCAGGTATCGCTGACCACAGATGGCGCCGTCTTCGCCGCGCAGATACAGCCTGCGGTCGAGGCGCTGGAGAATGCCCGGCGCGATGTCCGCAACGCCCACAAGGCCGATGAGGGCCGGCTCAGGATCAGCGCGCCGACATGGCTCGGCAAGACGGTGCTGCCACCGATCCTGTCGGGTTTCCGGGAACTGTATCCGAAAATGTGTTTCGAGATTTCCCTGTCGGACGGCCTGGTCAATATTGTCGATGACGACTACGATCTGGCGATCCGCATTTCGTCGGCCCCGTCAGACAAATTCACCATCTGGCGCAAGATCAGGGCTGTGCCGAGAATCCTGGTGGCGGCACCGGGCAGCCGGTTCACACAGATGAAACATCCAAGCGACCTCACTCCTGATGATTGCCTTGCCTATAGCGGTGAAAGCCGGCGGGAGAACTGGATCCTCTCGGACGGCGGATCGAGCATCACCATAACGGCCGGTCGCGCCTTCAGCGCCAATAATGGCGAGGTTCTGGCTGATATGGCAGCCGATGGCGCAGGTGTGGCCATGCTGCCGGGATTTCATATCGCCGAACATATCCGCAGCGGCCGGCTTGTCCATGTTCTGCCGGGCTGGGCCCCACCGGAACTCTGGCTGACGCTCTATTATCCGCCCTATCAGACGCTGCCGCCGCGCATCGCCACCTTCTCGAAATTCTTCGAAGAACAGTTGACGGCCCATATGGTGGCGCTCGACTAGAGCCGGCACATTCCAGCATGACGACGCGCGGAAGGGCGGCGGTTATAAGAGCGATCTGACTGCAATAGCGGGAAGGCTCTTTCGGCGCCGTTTGCGGAATGTCGTCATCAGCGTATGGCTGAATTAGCCTATTCGTCGCATCTGCCCGGCTGAAGCATTGTCATGGCCTAAAAACAGCTTCCGATTTTAAAAAAACCTAATACCAGCGTAGAGAATCAAGAAAAAAACGATTTTTCAACCGCGGCGGGCAAGCGTTACATAAGCGCATCAGCCCCTACCAAGCATCGTTATTCAGTTTAGGGCGAGACCGGCAACCAGAACCCGATACTCCTGCCATCCCGAAGTCATGCTACCTATACGATAGCGAACGCATCTGGTTTCTGGCAGTGAAAGATGGCCAAACCGACACTTGTCCGCTTTATTTTATACTTCACTAGAATCTAAAATATGCATCTACCAAGAATAGATGACGCCACTCTAAATATTAACTCGGCTTTAAATGTTCGCCTGATATGACACGCACGTCGTGAGCTTCTTAAGCGGCAAGAAATTATTAGCGGCATTCGCACAAGCTAGCGTGGAAAATCCGGGTCCGATCTCCGGCTCGAATTGCATGAAGCGTTTCCAGCGCAGGTTCACATGAGCCATGTTCTCCACAATTTCGCTTTATTTGCGGATGCCGGGTTCCTGTCATCATGGGCAGTGTCTGGCAGCAGATAGGCGTGACCATCCGCCATTCGGTAAAGGACACGTTCATGACTTCGATCCTCTCTTCACTGTCTGCTGTGCAGATTTCCAAGCTTTCCACGTCGACGATCGCCGGCCTGACGTCGGAAGACGTAAATGCTCTTGATAGCACCAAGATCAAGGCTCTCTCTTCGTCTCAGATCGCCTCGTTGAGCACGGATAACCTTGCTCTTTTCAGCTCCGAAGACCTCCGCGCCATTTCGGTAACGGCGGTCAAGGGCCTGACGCTCACCCAGATGGCGAAACTGAGCTCCGCCCAGGTCAGCAGCCTGTCTTCGTCCCAGGTCACGGCACTTTATGCCAGCCAGATCGACGCCATGTCGACCGACCAGATCAAGGCGCTCAACTCCTCTCAGGTCGCAGGGCTCAGCTCCGCCCAGGTCGCAACGCTGAGCAGCGACGAACTCGCTCTCTTCACCACCGACGAGATCAAGTCGATCAGCGCCAATGCCATCGCAGGTCTTTCCGCGGCGGCTATCGCCGGTCTCAGCACCGACAATGCAGCCGCACTGACGAAGTCTCAGATCGCCGCCATGTCTTCCACGCAGTTCAACGCGCTCACGTCGGGCAGCCTTGCAACCTTCTCGGCGGACGAAGTCAAGGCGATCAGCAACAAGATCCTCGCTGGCCTCGATGTCACCAAACTCAGCACCGGCAACATCGCAGCCCTCAGCAAGGCACAGGTTTCGGCGCTGTCGACGACACAGTTCGCTGCCATGTCGACCGACCAGATCAAGGCCCTCACCTCCGATCAGGTCGCCGGTCTCAGCTCCGCGCAGGTTGCGACGCTCAGCAGCGACGAACTGGCTCTCTTCTCCACCGATGAGATCAAGGCGATCGGCGCCAACGCCGTTGCCGGCCTGTCTGCCGCAGCCCTGGCGGCGCTTACCACCGACAACGCTGCAGCACTGACGAAGACCCAGATCGCGGGTCTGTCTTCGACACAGCTGAATGCACTGACCTCCGCCAACCTTGCAACCTTCTCTGCAGATGAGATCAAGGCCATCAGCACCAAGGCGCTGGCCGGTCTCGATGTTACCAAGCTCAGCACCGGCAACATCGCCGCGCTGACCAAAACCCAGGCCGCATCGCTGTCCTCAACACAGTTCGCAGCCATGTCGACCGACCAGATCAAGGCCCTCACATCCGAGCAGGTCGCCGGTCTCAGCTCCGCGCAGGTTGCGACGCTCAGCAGCGACGAACTGGCTCTCTTCTCCACCGATGAGATCAGCGCCTTCAGCGCCAATGCGGTCGCTGGCCTTTCCACAGCAGCCCTGGCTGCCCTCACCACCGGCAATGCAACCGCACTGACGAAGACACAGATCGCTGGTCTGTCTTCGACACAGCTCAATGCCCTGACATCAGGCAGCATCGCCACTTTCTCCGCCGATGAAGTCAAGGCCATCAGCACCAAGGCACTGGCCGGCCTCGATGTGACCAAGCTCAGCACCGGCAACGTCGCAGCCCTCAGCAAGGCACAGGTTTCGGCGCTGTCGACGACACAGTTCGCTGCCATGTCGACCGACCAGATCAAGGCCCTGACATCCGAGCAGGTCGCCGGTCTCAGCTCCGCGCAAGTTGCGACGCTCAGCAGCGACGAACTGGCTCTCTTCTCCACCGATGAGATCAAGGCGATCGGCGCCAACGCCGTTGCCGGCCTGTCTGCCGCAGCCCTGGCGGCGCTTACCACCGACAATGCATCCGCACTGACGAAGACCCAGATCGCGGGCATGTCGTCCACGCAGATCAATGCCCTGACCTCCGCAAACCTTGCCACCTTCTCTGCAGACGAGATCAAGGCAATCACCACCAAGGCTCTCGGCGGTCTCGATGTCACCAAGCTCAGCACCGGCAACATCGCCGCGCTGACCAAAGCGCAGGTTACATCGCTTTCCTCGACGCAGTTTGCAGCCCTGTCGACCGACCAGATCAAGGCTCTCACCTCCGAGCAGGTTTCGGGCCTCAACTCTGCCCAGGTTGCGACACTGAGCAGCGACGAACTCGCTCTCTTCACCACCGACGAGATCAAGTCGATCGCCGCCAACGCCGTTGCGGGTCTCTCTGCTGCGGCGCTGGCAGCGCTTACCACCGACAATGCATCCGCACTGACGAAGACGCAGATTGCTAGCCTCTCATCCACGCAGCTCAACGCCCTCACCTCTGCAAATCTCGCTACCTTCACGGCAGACGAGATTAAGGCGGTCACCACCAAGGCGCTGGCCGGTCTGGATGTCACTAAGCTCAGCACCGGCAACGTCGCCGCACTCAGCAAGGCACAGGTTTCGGCGCTGTCGACGACACAGTTCGCTGCTATGTCGACCGACCAGATCAAGGCTCTCACCTCCGATCAGGTTGCCGGCCTCACCTCCGCGCAGGTTGCAACACTGAGCAGCGACGAACTGGCTCTCTTCTCCACCGATGAGATCAAGGCGATCGGCGCTACTGCCGTCTCCGGTCTGTCTGCCGCAGCCCTGGCAGCGCTTACCACCGACAATGCATCCGCACTGACGAAGACCCAGATTGCCGGCCTGTCTTCGACGCAGCTCAACGCCTTCAACTCCGCGAACCTCGCCACCTTCACGGCGGACGAAGTCAAGGCGATCACCGCCAAGGCTCTCGGCGGACTTGATGCCACCAAGCTCAGCACCGGCAACATCGCCGCACTCAGCAAGGCACAGGCGGCAGCATTGTCCACGACGCAGTTCGCAGCGCTCTCGACAGACCAGATCAAGGCCCTCACATCCGAGCAGGTCGCAGGTCTGAACTCTGCTCAGGTCGCGACGCTCGACAGCACCGAGCTTGCCCTGTTCTCGACAGACGAGATCAAGGCCATTGGCGCCAACGCCATTGCCGGTCTTTCCACTGCGGCCATTGGCGGCCTCAGCAGCGCGCAGGCTGGAGCACTTTCGGCCCAGCAGATGAAGGTCATGAACGATGCCCAGGTCGAGGCGGTCATCAAAGCCTACAAGACAGTATAAGGCTTAAGAACCCAGACAACACACGACGCGGCCAAAAGCCGCGTCGTGGTACGTTTGAAATAACCTTACAGAATGTTTTAATAGCATATCTTTTCAGCGAAATACGCGATAGTTTTATCTAACCATAAACCGCAATAAATACCCCTAGCGATTGGCGATTATTACGTCGTATTTTCTTTCCGATACTTTATGCGTGAGGGGATCGGCAATTTTATTAGATCAATCCTTCAATCATCATGAGAACGGCGGGATGAAACACCCCCCATCCGCAGAACATGTGAGCAGGCATCGCTTCACATGACTGCGCCAGCGCTTCGGAAGCCGCCGTTTAACTAGAGGGTCATTTCACCTCTCCGGGCCAGGGGACGATCCGGGCAAGCAATCCGGCTTTAAACACATCCAGCCACAGGCAAGTTATCTGCGATAGCTAAAGACGGCCCATCAACAGGCTGTTTTATCTTCGACCCTTTGTCGCCTTGCCGCAGGATGTCATGACCGCCAACCACGTCTCTCCTTCAAACGACGCCGCCGCTCCCAGCGCCCTTGATCTCGCGCGGAACCAACGGTTGAGCCTCATGGATCTGCTGAGCGTATCAGAGGCGCTCAATGCCGCCGGCCAGCAGGCCGCTGCGGCAGAGCTTTACAAGACCTGGGTCGCATTCAACGACAATAACCCGACGATCCATCTCGCCTATTTCAACTATGCCGTCATGCTCAACCAGCTGGGCGATCGCGCAGGTGCGGTACAGGCGTTCCGGGCGTGTCTGAAGGCCAATCCGGAATTTGCTCCCGGCCACATCAATCTCGGCCGCGCGCTTGAAGATGCCGGGCTGATCGGCCACGCGGTGGAGCAATGGTCGCATTATGCCGAGGTGACGAAAAATGTCGACGCCGAGACGATCGGCCATCGGCACATGACCCTGCAGAACATGGGCCGGGTTCTCGAAGGCGCCGGCAAGCTCGAAGAGGCCGAGACCGCTTTGCTGCAGGCATTTGAACTGCGGCCGGAACTGCCGGAAGCCGGCCAGCACTGGGCATCGTTGCGACAGCGCCAGTGCAAATGGCCGGTCCTCGCCCCTTCGAACCACATTTCCCCGCGCAAGATGCTCGATGCGATGTCGTCGCTGACGCTCAGCTGTTACGCCGACGACCCGATGTTCCAGCTGGCCAAAGCTTACCGCCTCAGCAAAACGCTGATCGGCGCGCGTCCGGACCTCAGCCGCTTTCCGCGAAGATCACCGAAGCAGAAATCCGGCACCGGTCAGCGTCTGCGCGTCGGTTACCTCTCATCGGATCTTCGCGATCACGCCGTCGGCTTCGCCCTTTGCGAAGTTCTGGAACTGCATGACAAGGACAGCCTCGAGGTCTTCGCCTATTATTGCGGCAATGTCCGCGGCACCGACAGCACGCAGGAGCGCATCAAGGCCGCAGTCCATTGCTGGCGGGATATTCACGGTGTGGACGATGCCACCGCCGCATCACAGATCATCGCCGACGAGATCGATATATTGATCGACGTGAATGGCTACACCAAGGACGCGCGCGCAAAAATCTTCGCCTATCGTCCAGCACCTGTCATCGTCAGCTTCTGCGGTTACCCCGGATCGATGGGCAGCCCGTTCCATCAATATCTGATCTCTGACGGCTACATGATCCCGCCGGAGAACGAAATCTATTATTCCGAGAAGGTGCTGCGCATCGCCTGCGACCAGCCGCTCGACCGAAAGCGGCCCGTCGCCGCCCGGCCGAGCCGGGCCGACGTCGGACTGCCGGAGGATGCCTTCGTTTATGCCAGCTTCAACGGCATGCAGAAGATCACCGAAAACTGCTTCGCACGATGGATGACCATCCTGTCGGAGACGCCCGGCAGCCTGCTATGGCTGCTGACGGGTGATGACGACGTCAATCAACGCCTGCGAGATCTTGCGGAAAAAAGCGGCGTTGCGTCCGAGCGGCTCGTCTTCGCGCCGAAGGCCCAGAACCCGCAGCATATTGCCCGCATCGGTCTTGCCGATCTGTTTCTCGATACATTCCCCTATGGCGCACATTCCACGGCATCGGATGCGATAACCTCAGGCCTGCCCGTCCTCACCATGTACGGCAAGACCTTCGCCGCACGCTTCTGCGGCAGCATTGTCACCGCAGCGGGCGTGCCGGAAATGATCTGCTCTTCACCGGAAGATTATGTCGCCCGTGCCATCGGTTTCGAACGAGACCGCCAAAGCCTTCTGGAGGTCAGGGAATCGATCGCCCGGCAGCGCGAGACGAGCGTCCTGCGGGATATCCCTGCGCTCGCACGGCGTCTGGAAGAACTCTTCTGGCAAATGCAGGGCGAATGCGAGCGCGGCGAGACCCCGGTGCCCGATCTCAGCAATCTCGATATTTATTATGAAGCGGGTGCGGAAGCGCTGCTGGAAAACATCGAGTTCGAGGACGAACAGAGCTACCGCGAGCGCTACCTGAAGAAGCTGAGGCAATGGCACGATTACGCGCCGATCCCTTATGACCGCCGCCTCTGGCAGAACCCGGACAATTGAGCGCCGCATCAAACGGCACCGGCCAGGACAAATGCCATGCGGCACCTCCCGGCAAATCTTGACCGCCCGCGGGGCGATGGATGAACAGGACTGACTTACCAATGATCGCGGACGAAAGAATTGTCATTGTGGGCGCCGGGCTTTCCGGCGCGGTCATTGGCCGGGAGCTTGCACTGGCGGGCCATCTGGTCGACATCATCGATGCCCGTGATCACATTGCCGGCAATTGCCATACCGAACGCGACGGCGAAACCGGCGTCATGGTGCATGTTTACGGTCCGCATATTTTCCATACCGACGACCGGGAAGTCTGGGACTACGTGAACAGCTTCCAGACCTTCATGCCCTACAAGAACCGCGTCAAAACGACGAGCGGTGAGCAGGTCTACTCCCTTCCCGTCAATCTGCACACGATCAACCAGTTCTTCGGCAAGAATTTCCGGCCCGATGAAGCGCGAACCTTCATCGAGGACAAGGCCGATAAATCGATCACCGATCCACAGACCTTCGAGGAGCAGGCGCTGCGCTTCGTCGGCCGCGATCTCTATGAGGCCTTCTTCAAGGGATATACCGAAAAGCAATGGGGCTGCTCGCCGACGGAACTGCCGGCCTCTATCCTGAAACGCCTGCCCGTGCGCTTCAATTACGACGACAATTACTTCTTCCACAAATATCAGGGCATGCCGGAAAGCGGTTATACTGACATGATCGAGCGCATCCTCGATCACCCCAATATCACGGTAAAACTCGGCACGCGCTTTGACCGCGCCGAAGCGCCGGCCACCGGACACGTCTTTTACTCCGGTCCGCTCGATGGCTATTTCGATTTCGAATTCGGCCGCCTGGCGTACCGGACGCTCGACTTCGAACGGTTCACCTATGACGGCGACTACCAGGGCTGCGCGGTGATGAATTACGGCGACGTGTCGGTACCCTTTACCCGCATCACCGAACACAAGCATTTTTCGCCGTGGGAAGACCATGCCGGCTCCGTCTGCTACCGGGAGTTTTCCCGCGAATGCGGCCCACAGGACATTCCCTATTATCCGATCCGGCTGGTCGAGGATAAAGAACAGCTCGCCGACTATGTGGCGCGGGCCGAACGGGAAGCGTCGGTCACCTTTGTCGGACGGCTCGGGACCTACCGTTATCTCGACATGGATGCGACCATCCGCGAAGCGCTCGACACTGCCCGCCTCTATCTCGCCAGGCGATCAGAGGGCGGTTCCATGCCGGCATTTCTGCATTCACCCGTCTGAGATTTATCGGCCGGCGAGCACGCCGGTGTCCGAGCCTCTGCTGTACTGAACTCAATATTGCAAAGGGCGATCGGCGGAAGCGCAACTTAAGGTTCAGGCAAGCCCGATTGCGTACTCAACATCTGAAAAATGATGGACCTGAGTAACCGATGCTCTTCCGAGGGCTGGGGCAGGAAATTCATCTGTCGAGGCTTGGGCTTTAGGATTTTCCAGACATGACGTCGATCATTGCTTCCCTGAATGTCAATCAGATCAGATATCTCTCGACAGAGGCGGTCGCAGCCTGGACAACCGAGGACGTCGCGTCACTCTCCACAACGCAGATCAAGGCGCTCTCATCGGATCAGATCGCGGCATTGGATGTGGAGGATGTGAAAATCCTCAACTCTCAGCAGCTGAGCGCCATTTCACAGGGCGCCATTGTTGGTTTGACGCTCGACCAACTCAACATTCTCGATCAATACGCCATCAAAAGTCTGAGTGCGAGCCAGGTTTCCGCGCTGACGACCACCCAGTTTCATGCCCTGACGACGGATCAGGCAGAAGCCCTGACCTCTTCCCAGGTGCGCGTTCTCAGCTCCGCACAACTTGCGGCGCTGAGCGCAGAGGATATCGCAACCTTCTCGACCGCTGACATGGCGGCGATCACGGCCAAAGCCATGCCGGGCCTCGGCACGGAGGTGATCGCAGGACTTACCCCGGATCAGATCGCGGCTCTGAACATCAGCGCGATCGCAAGCCTGACGACCGAACAGATCGCGATCCTGAGCCCGCAGCAGGCGGAAGCCTTGACCCCTGCCCAGGTGAGGGTGTTGAGCTCGCTTCAGCTCGCTGCCCTCGGCACAGACGATATCGCCACCTTCTCCGCGGCCGACATCGCTGCTATTACCGGCAAGGCCATAACGGGCCTGAGCATCGAGGCAATCGCGGAACTGACGTCGGATCGCGTCGCCGCTCTGAATGCAAGCGCGATTGCCGGCCTGACGACCGAGCAGATCGAGGCCCTGAGTACCGCTCAGATAGCCGCCTTGACGACAGCGCAGATCGCAGCACTCAAAACGACCCATGTCGCGGCCTTGAGTACGAGCCAGGTCGAAGCCCTGTCACCGTTACAGGTACGGTCGCTGACTGCGTCGCAGCTCGCGGTCCTGAGCGCAGAGGACATCGCAACATTCTCCACCGCCGACATCGCCGCGATCACGGGCACAGCCATGCCCCGCCTGAGCACGGAGGCGATCGGTACTCTGACGCTGGATCAGATCGCCGCGCTGACGACAGCCCAGCTGAACGCCCTCAGTTCGGCACAGTTCCAGGCCCTGAGCGCCGGTCAGGTCGAGGCCCTGTCGGCCACTCACATTGCGGCCCTGAGCACCGGCGTGATCGCTAGCCTGACAGCCGATCAGATCGAAGCCTTCAGCACCCGGCAGGTCGAGGCCCTCTCCGCGGCACAGGTGAAGCTGCTGAACTCGGCTCAAATTGCAGCCCTGAGCCCGGATGATATCGCGACATTTTCGACCGCCGATATTGCGGCGATTGCCGGCAAGGCAATATCAGGCCTGAGCACCGGCGCAATCGCCGCGCTGACCACCGCTCAGATCGCCGCCCTGACGACCGGCGCGATCGCCAGTCTGACCGACGACCAGATCGAAGCCCTGAGCACCAGTCAGGTGGCAGCCCTCTCCCCGACACAGGTGAAATCGCTGAGTTCAACACAACTCGCTGCCCTGAGCGTGGAAGATCTCGCGACCTTCTCGAGCGCTGATCTTGCCGCGATTACCGGTAAGGCCATGTCGGGCTTGAACACGGATGTCATTGCAGCACTGACCGCCGCTCAGATCGCCGCCTTCGGCGCCAGTGCGATCGCCGGCCTGACGTCCGATCAGGTAGAAGCCTTGAGCGGCAGCCAAGTCAGCCTTTTGTCCACCACGCAGATCAAGGCGTTGAGTTCAACGCAGGTCGCCGCCTTGGGTAGCGATGTCGCTGCCTTGTCCACCAGCCAGACCGCCGTATTGAGTGCGGCAAGCATCAAGGGCCTGACCCCGGAGCAGATTGCAATCCTGCGCCCCGATCAGTTTTCGGCTTTGACCACGGCCCAGATCGCGGCTCTCAGCTCGGGACAGATAACGGCGATGGGCGCCAGCAACATCGCATCGCTTTCCATGGCCCAGATCGCGGCCATAAGCACGTCAAGCATGACCGGACTTTCAACCGGCCAGATCGCCGCGCTCAGCACCGAGCAGATTTCCAGGCTGTCGAGCAGGCAGATGGCAATGTTGAGCTCGGCACAAATTGCGGCGCTTGGCACCGAGGCCGTCGCGGCTCTTTCGACAGCACAGATTTCCGGCCTGAGCGCCGCGGGTATTTCTGGGCTGAGCAAGCAGCAAGTGGCGACATTCAGCACCGCCCAGGTTGAAGCCCTGACGAGTGCGCAGATCCTCAACTTCAGTTCCATGCATATTGCCGAACTGGGGACAGAAGATCTGGCAAAATTCACCACCAAGGATATCGCTGCGATCAGTTCAAGTGCGATCGCGGGATTGTCGGCGGAGGCAATAGCCTCACTGACGACCGCCCAGATTGCGGCTCTGAACACGCAAAGCATCAATGCGCTGAGCACCGCGCAGATTGCCGCCTTGACGACCGCTCAGGTGGAGGCCTTGACCTCCACGCAGGTCAACGCGCTCACCTCGAAGCAGATCGCGGCCTTGAGCACGGATGATATCGCGACATTCTCGACCAAGGATATTGCCGCGATCAATTCGGATGCGATTGCAGGCCTCTCCGCGGAGACCATTGCGTCGCTCGCTACAGGCCAGATCGCCGCACTGAATGTGAGAAGCATCGCGGCGCTCAGCACCGTGCAGATCGTGGCCCTGACAACGGCTCAGGTCGAGGCATTGACCACTGTTCAGGTCGGCGCGCTCAGTTCTACGCAGCTTGCTGTCCTGAGCACGGACGATATCGCAACCTTCTCGACGAGGGACATGGCCGCGCTCGGTTCAAGTGCGATCGCCGGCCTATCGAAGGACACCGTAGCGTCGCTGACGACAGCCCAGATCGGCGCGCTGAGCATGGCCGGCATCAGCGGGCTGAGCACGGGGCAGATCGCCGCATTGACGGGTGATCAGCTCAACGTCCTCACCAATACCCAGATCGCCGCCCTCACCTCCAAGCAGGTTGCGGCATTTGATGTGAGCGACATCACGGCACTGTCGACAGGCCAGATCGCCGCCCTCAGCGCTGCGGGTGCGGCAGGTCTCACCACCGATCAGATCGCCGCCCTGAGTACCGATCAGGTCGGGGCGATGACCAGCGGCCAGATCGCGGCTCTCAGCGCAAAACAGATCGCCGCTCTCGGCACAGACGACATTGCGACTTTCTCGACCGGGGACATTGCCGCGCTCAGTTCGAATGCGGTTGCGGGCCTCTCAAGGGACACTGTCGCATCGTTGACGACAGCACAGATCGCCGCGCTGAGTTCGGCCGGCATCAGCGGTTTGGGCACCGGACAGATCGCAGGCCTGACAAGCGAACAGGTCAACGTCCTCACCAATGCCCAGATCAGCGCCCTCACCTCAAAGCAGGTTGCGGCACTTGAGGTGACCGATATTGCCTCGCTTTCAGCGGCACAGATAGCCGCCATCGGCGCCGCAGGCGTGGCAGGCCTCACCACGGATCAGATCGCCGCCTTGAGCATCAGCCAGGTCGAGGCCCTGACCAGTGCCCAGATCGCGGCCCTGAATTCGAAACAGATTGCGGCTCTCAGCGCCGACGATCTGGCTATCTTCACCACCGCGGAAATGGCCGCGATCGGTTCTGGTGCAATCTCCGGCCTGCCGGCATCGACCATCGCATCCCTGACGACGGCGCAGATCGCGGCCCTCGGCGCGGCGGCCGTATCCGGCCTCACCACCGACCAGATCGCCGCCCTCGGCACCGGCCAGGTCGACGCCCTCACCAATGCGCAGATCGGCGCCCTCACCTCCAAACAGGTGACGGCACTCAGCGTTTCCGGCATCGGCTCGCTTTCATCAGCCCAGATAGCCGCTCTCAGCACAGCGGGCGTGGCGGGCCTCACCACGGATCAGATCGCGGCCTTGAGCACCAGTCAGGTCGAAGCCCTGACCAGCGTCCAGATCGCGGCCCTGAGTTCGAAACAGATTGCGGCCCTCGGTGCCGATGATCTTGATATCTTCACCACCGCCGAAATCGCCTCGATTGGCTCCAGTGCGGTCGCAGGCCTGTCGGCGTCGACCATCGCCTCCCTGACGACGGCGCAAATCGCGGCCCTCGGAACCGCGGCCGTATCGGGCCTTACCACCGACCAGATTGTGGCCCTCGGCACCGGCCAGTTGAACGGCCTCACCAGCGCACAAATTGGCGCCCTCACCTCCAGACAGGTTGCAGCCCTCAGCGCGACCGGCATTGCCGCGCTGACGAAAGGCCAGATCGCCGCTCTCGACGCCAAGGCTGTCGCGGGCCTTGGCAGCGCGCAGGCAGGCGCGCTGAGCGTCGAACAGGTCGAAGCCCTGTCCACCCGTCAGATTGCGGCGTTGACTTCGGATGCACTTCAGGGACTGTCTACCGACATGCTCGAGACCTTCTCGCCGGATGAACTCGCGGCGATTGGCGCGGGCGCGATAAAGGGGCTGTCCACGAACTTTATCGCCGCGCTTTCCACGGCAGAAGTTGCCGCCCTGAGTACCGCAGGCGTCTCCGGATTGACCAGCGAGCAGGTCGATGCCCTTGGTAAGGACAGGATCGAAGCCCTGTCCACCAGCCAGATCACCGCATTGAGCTCATCCGGGCTGGCCGGGCTGACACTGGAGGATATGGGAACATTCTCCAGCGGCGAACTTGCTGCAATCAGTTCAACGGCCATCAGGGGCTTGTCCAACAGCGTCGTCGCTTCCCTGTCTTCAGAGTCGATCGCCGCTCTGACGACAGGCCAGGTGGCGTCACTGAGCTACGGCCAGATCGCGGCAATGGATGCTGCACAAATCGGCGCATTGTCGACATCCCAGGTCAGCGCCCTCAGCGCAAGGCAGGCGGCCGCGCTTGGTGCAGACGACCTCACGACATTTTCCGCCGAACAGATCATCAGCTTGAGTTCAAGCGCGATCCCGGGATTGAGCACCAGCACACTCGCAGGCCTCACGACTTCCCAGGCCGCAGCCTTCACGCCCGGCCAGATCGCGGCCATGACATCGGCTCAGGTTACCGCGTTGAACAGCAGCAAGCCGGCCAACAGCTCCGTGCAGGAGATCGCTTCCTTCCTCTCGACCCCCGCGGCGGCGACGTCTTCGGCGCAAGATAGTACCGGCAATACCAGCGGATCGGTCGGCACGTCGACCACGGCGCAGGACTCGTCCGACGTCGCCTCAGCCATCCTGTCTTATCTTGATGTCTGAGCGGTCCTTTTCCCAGATACGGCGGACGGGATTGTTCGCGAAACGCTAAAAAAGGAAACGGGCGTCACCGCAAGGGACGCCCGTCAATGCGACCAACTTTGAGAACGATCAGCGTCCGTGCTGTTTGCGCCATGCGGCAAAGGCGACCTGATGCTCTTCCTTGGTGCAGGGGTAAAGGCCGATGATCGTCTGGCCGGCCTTGACCTGTTCCACCACGAAATCTTCGTAAGCCGTCATTTCCACCGCTTCCGTCGCCACTTCATCGGCAATGCCGGCGGGGATGACGATGACGCAATCCGCATCGCCGACGATGATGTCCCCGGGGAAAACCGGCGCGTCGCCGCAGCCGATCGGGCCGTTGATCTCGATCGCCTCGTGTTTGGTGAGGTTGGTGGGGCTGGAAGGCCGGGTGTGGTAGGCCGGAATATCCAGCTCGGCAATGGTGGCCGCATCCCGGAAACCGCCATCGGAAACGATGCCCGCACCACCGCGAACCATCAGGCGCGTGACCAGAATATCGCCTGCCGAGGCGGCGGAGGGGTCCTTGCGGCTGTCCATGACAAGCACATGGCCGGGCGGGCAGGTTTCGATGGCGACGCGTTGCGGATGGGCGGGATTGCGGAATTCCACCAGCTGGTTGCGATCCTCGCGGGCCGGCATGTAACGCAGGGTAAAGGCCGGGCCAACCATATTCTTGCCCTTGTAACCCAGCGGGCGCACGCCCTGGATGACCTGGTTGCGCAGGCCGCGCTTGTAAAGCGCCGTCGCCAGCGTGGCGACGGAAATCGTCAACAGTTTTTCGCGCGTTTCATTGTTCATGTCTGTCTCCTCGCAATGGCCGAATAATGTGTTTCAAGTCCTGTGAATGGGCTCATCGATGAAGATGCCGCCCTGATATTTCGCGATCGCGGCCTCCGGGTCGGGGCGCGACACATCGCGTTCGATTTCCGCACGGTAATCTGCGGCATTGTCGCGCCGCTGCCAGCCGAGAAAATCAACATGGGAATTGTCCCACCAACTGTCGTCATTGGCCGAAACACCCCAGATGACCGGGCATCCGAGTTTCGGTGCACGGAATGTGGCCTCGATCAGCGAGACGAAGTCGCCGTGGCTGAGCCAGGTGGACAACATCCGCCAGTTGGAAGGTTTCTCTTCGCAGGAGCCGATGCGGACAATCGCCGTCTCCTGGCCGAATTTGGAATGGTAGAGGCTCGCCATCGCCTCGCCGAAAATCTTCGAGACGCCATAAAGACCGTCAGGCAGAAAGGGCGTATCAGGGGCAAGCTGCTGACCCTGCGGATAATAACCGATCGTGTGGTTGCTGGAAGCGAAAAGAATGCGCGGCATGCCGTTCAGCCGTGCCGCCTCATAGAGATTGTAGACCCCACGCAGATTGGCCGCCTCTATAGGATCGAAGGCTCTCTCGACGGACACACCGCCGAGATGGACGATGCCGTCGCAACCCTTGACGAGATCGTGCACCGCCTGCTCGTCTTCGAGCGCACAGGAAACGAGCTCCTCGTGAGGTGAGGCCGAACCGAGGTCAACGACGTCCGAAAGACGGATGGTCTGGGCGACATGGCCAAGCCGTCCGCGCAGCATGCTGCCCAGCTTGCCGCCGGCACCGGTGATGAGCAATCGCTTCAACATGTCGCGTCCTTAGAAAATATCGGGCTCGCCGGCGGTGCGGCCGAAATCCGTCTGCAGGAAGTCGAAGTCGCAGCCTTGATCGGCCTGGGTGACGTGCTTGGAGAAAAGATAACCGTAGCCGCGTTCATACCGTGGTGCCGGCGCCTGCCACGCCGCCCGGCGACGAGCGATTTCCTCTTCGCTGACCAGCATGTCGAGGCGACGCTGCGGCAGGTCGAGGCGCACGATATCGCCGGTTCTCAGGAGCGCCAGCGGGCCGCCGACGAAGCTTTCCGGCGCAACGTGCAGCACGCAGGCACCGTAGGACGTGCCGGACATGCGGGCATCGGAAATACGAAGCATATCGCGATGACCCTTTTTGATCAGCGCCTTTGGGATAGGCAACATGCCCCATTCCGGAAAGCCCGGACCGCCGAGCGGACCGGCATTACGCAGCACCAGCACATGGTCGGGCGTTACATCGAGATTCTCATCGTCAATGGCGGCTTTCATCTCGGGGTAGCTGTCAAACACCAGCGCCGGGCCCTGATGCACATGCAGTTTTGGATCGCAGGCCGCTGGCTTGATGACGGCGCCGTCAGGGCAGAGATTGCCACGCAGCACCGCAAGCGATCCTTCCGCATAAACAGGATTATCGAGCGAGCGGATGACGTCGTCATTATAGACCTTCGCACCTTCGAGATTTTCGCCCATGCTGCGGCCGGTCACGGTCAGTACGGAACAGTCGAGACGACTTTCCAGCTGCTTCATCAGCGCCCTCAGACCGCCGGCGTAAAAGAAGTCCTGCATCAGATAGTCCTTGCCGGAGGGGCGGACATTGGCGATGAGCGGCGTAACGCGACCAAGTTCGTCCAGTTCATCCAGCGTCATCGGTACACCGGCGCGGCGCGCCATGGCGATGAGGTGGACGACGGCATTGGTGGAACAACCCGTCGCCATCGCGACGATGGCCGCGTTGCGGAAAGCTGCCGCCGTGAGGATATGGTCCGGTGTCAGATCTTCCGAAACCATCTCGACAATGCGGCGGCCACAAGCTGCGGACATGCGCTGATGTTCGGAATCCACCGCCGGAATTGAAGAGGCGCCGGGCAGCGTGATGCCAAGTGCGTCGGCAATGGCCGTCATGGTCGAGGCCGTGCCCATGGTCATGCACACGCCGGCGGAGCGGGCGATACCGCCCTGCACGCCACGCCATTCTTCGTCCGTGACGTTACCGGCACGGCGCTCATCCCAATATTTCCAGGCGTCCGAACCGGAACCCAGCACCTTGCCGGCATAATTTCCGCTCAACATCGGGCCGGCCGGCAAATAGATCATCGGAACACCGGCGGAGATCGCCCCCATGACGAGGCCGGGTGTCGTCTTGTCGCAACCACCCATCAGCACCACGCCGTCGAGCGGATGAGAGCGGATCATCTCCTCCGTCTCCATGGCCAACATATTACGGTAAAGCATCGATGTCGGCTTGGTGAAGCTCTCGTCCACCGAGAGCGACGGCATTTCGACGGGGAAGCCGCCGGCCTGCAGCACGCCGCGTTTCACATCCTTCACCCGTTCCGGGAAATGCGAATGACAGGTATTCAGCTCTGACCAGGTGTTGAGGATACCGATGACGGGTTTGCCGACAAAATCCTCCTCCGCATAACCAAGCTGCATCATGCGCGAGCGGTGGCCGAAGCTGCGCAGGTCGTCAGGTGCGAACCAGCGGTCGGAGCGGAGTTTTTTATCGGTCATGTCAATGGTCCTGCGTTGCGGGTTGCGCCTGAGGCTGTCAGTCCTGCCGGAGCGTCAGCCCGCTCGTCGTATCGAAAAGATGGATGTGTTCCAGCGGCGCCGACAGGCGGATGACTTCGTCTGCCGATGTCGAGGTCTGGCCGGAAAGATGCAACGTCACCCGGGTGCCATCACCCAGAGTGCCGTAAAGATAGGATTCACCGCCCAGCTGTTCGGCGGTGCGCACCGACATGGTCAGTGCACCTTCGCCACCCGCCTGCACGTGGTTCGGACGGATGCCGAGTGTCACTTTCTGGCCGGACTTGTAGGCAAAACCGGTCTGCGGCAGGGGGATCAGTTCGCCGGTGGCGATCTTCAGGGACGGCGTTGCATCCGACGTTACTTCGCCGGCAAAGAAGTTCATCTTCGGCGAACCGATGAAGCCTGCCACGAAAATATTGGCCGGGCGGTTATACAGATCAAGCGGCACGCCGAACTGTTCAAGCTTGCCGGCGCGCAAAACGGCGATCTTGTCGGCCATGGTCATGGCCTCCACCTGATCATGCGTCACATAGATCATGGTATTGCCGAGCCGCCGGTGCAGGTTGGAAATCTCGCCGCGCATATCGACGCGCAGCTCCGCATCGAGGTTGGAAAGCGGCTCGTCGAAGAGGAATACACGCGGCTCGCGCACCACGGCGCGGCCGATGGCGACGCGCTGGCGCTGACCACCCGACAGGTCCTTCGGGCGACGCTCCAGCAGCTGGTCGATCTGCAGCATCTTGGCGACCTGGGTGACCTTCTCGGCGATGTCCTTTTTGGGGGTGCCGATATTCTCAAGTCCGAAGGAGAGGTTTTCGCGCACGGTCATATGCGGGTAGAGGGCATAGGACTGGAACACCATGGCAAGGCCACGATCCGCAGCCGGCACAGTGTTGACCACGTCGCCGCCGATGACGATATCGCCGCCGCTCAGTTCCTCGAGACCAGAGATCATCCGCAGCAGGGTCGACTTGCCGCAACCGGAAGGGCCGACGAAGACGCAGAATTCGCCGTGCTTGATATCGAGATCGACACCCTTGATCACATCGAGGGCACCATATGTCTTTTTGACCTGACGAAGCTGAATACTTGCCATTGTCGTATTTCCTCCCTGAGGATTATTTGCCGCCAGTCGATGCAATGCCGGTGGCGATGTATTTTTGCAGGAACATGAAGACCAGCGCGATCGGGGCGAGTGTCAGCACCGTCATGGCCAGAAGGTTGCTCCATTCCGTCGTCATCTCCCCCTGGAAGGAATTGAGCGCCAGCTGCAGGGTGAAGTTGTCGTTGCGGGTCAGCACGATCAGTGGCCAGAGGAAATCGTTCCAGCGCCACATGATCGCGAGGATCGCCAGAACAGCAAGCGCCGGGGCCGAGAGCGGCAGGATGATCCGCCAGTAAATCTTCCACTCGCTGGCCTTGTCCATGCGTGCCGCATCGAGGATTTCATCCGGGATCGTCAGCATATATTGCCGGAGCAGGAAGACGCCGGTCGGTGTCGCAGCGCCCGGAATGATGACGCCCCAGAGACTGTTGATCAGACCGAGCTGGCTGGTGATGAGAAACAGCGGCACGAGCACCACGGTCTGCGGGATCATCAATGTGCCGACGACCAGCGCCAGCACCACACCCCTGCCCTTGAACTCGTATTTCGAGAGCGCGAAGGCCGCCATGGAATTGACGATCAGCATGATGAGGGTGGAGGTCACCGTGATGAAGGTCGAGTTCCAGAAATAAAGCGGGAAATTGAAACGCTGGAAAAGCTCGGTGTAGTTTTCCGTCGCAAGCGCCACTTTTTCGGCCGGCTTCAGCTCGTTGAACTGCATTTTCAGCACTTCCGCGGGCTTGGCGGGATCGACCACCTGGGCCACGAGGCCGATGCGTCTGATCATGCCGAACGTGCGACCGTCCTTGTCGACATAGGCCGGCAGCGGCGCCGCCTGCCCATCCACAACAACGGTTTCCTGGCTATAGGGCAAAAGGCGCGGCGGGAAGCGCTGGAGATCGGCTTCCGTCTTGAACGAAGAGAGCAAGAGCCAGACGACGGGACCGAACATCATCAGCACGGCCACGCCAAGATAGGCGTAGGACAGCCAGTCGGTCCAGTGCAGCTTGCCGTTGCGGCCGCGGGTACGGGTCAGAAATGCGCCAATCCTAGCCATCGACCTTGCTCCTGTTTGCCCGGAATTGCAGGGCGGTCAGCACCACGAGCACCACGGCGAGCAGCAGCGAAGCGGCAGCCGCAAGGCCGAAATTGCGGGGCGTCCCGGCAAAGCCGGTCTGATAGATGAACTGAATGATAAAGGTGGTCGCCGAACCCGGGCCGCCACCCGTGAAGGCAAAGACTTCATCGAAGGTCTGCACGCCCTTGATGAGCGACAGGACGAGAACGACAAGCATGGTGGGTGCGAGCAGCGGCAGGGTGATGCGCCGGAAGATGCGCCATGGGCTTGCCTTGTCGAGCTGCGCCGCCTCATAGACATCACGCGGGATCGCCTGCAGGCCGGCGAGAAGAATGAGCGTATAGAAGCCCATATGCGCCCATACCGACAGGAAGACGGACCAGCCGAAGGCAAGATTGGCTTCAAGCAGCCAGTCCACCGAGCCGAGGCCGAGCCCCTCCATCGCCGCATTGAGAACGCCGAAACGCTGGAGAATCCATTTCCAGATCAGCGCGACCACGACGGGCGACAGCAGAACCGGGAAGAAGAACACCGCACGGAAAAAGCCGCGCGCCCGGATATCGCGGTTAAGCACGACGGCCGTGATCAGCGAAAAGCCGACCATGAAACCCACCTGCAGCACGACGAAAAACAGCGTGTTCCAGACGGAGCGCCAGAACAGGTCGCGCTGACAGGAATTGGGATCAAGGTAATTCTGACAGGAAAGAAGGACCGAAAAGTTTTCGCCGCCCACGGAAGGGCGCTCCGAAAGCAAGATGTGTTCGCTGCCGGTTACGGAATAGGCCATGTTCAGCGCGATCGGCAGAAAGGCGAAGACCGCGAACAGGATCAGGTTGGGTGTCAGAAACACCCAGGCGATCCGCCGGTGGCCGAGAACCTTCTGCAGGAAGGCAAAGGGCAATTCGACGATGCCCATGACGGGCGCAAGAAATTTATACATGAGGGTCCTCCTTCGATCCGGCGCGGCGCGGCATGCGCCACGCCGGAAGGCGATGGATCACTTCGCCTGTTTCAACGCTTCCTCAAGGTCCGTCTTCGCGCGGGCCATGGCTTCATCAACGGTGCTTTCACCGACGATGGCCTGCGTGATGCGCTGGACGGAGATGTTGAACATGGCGCGGTTGTTCTTGTAGCCCTGATAGGCATAGGCAATCGGGCTGAGGCTGGGGATCTGGTCGAGCCAGACATTCATGGCCTTCTGCGTCGCAGGCGTTGCGCCGGTATAGGTCACGCCCTTGTCGGCCACGGACTTGTTGGCCGGAACGTTGCGGGTGCGAACCGTAAAGTCGAGATAGTTCTCGTCCTGCGCCATGAAGTTCAGGATATCGGCAACGATCTTCGGGTTCTTGGTCTGCTTGAAGCCAACGATGCCGGTACCACCAGGCATGCCGGTGCAGGCAGCGCCACCGCAGGGCTGCGGCACGACTTCCCAGTCGAACGCATCGCCCACCTGGCTGTCGAAGCGCGCGGTCTGCCAGCTGCCGGAATAATAATAGACCAGCTGGCCGTTGATGAATTCCTGCGCGGCGTCGCGATAGGTATTGCCGCCCTGCCCGGCCCAGACGTCACGCGCCATGGTGCCGTCCTTGTTCCACTCCACGAATTTCTTCACGAAAGTGGTGAAGCCTTCATCGACCAGGATCGGCTTGCCGTCGGCATCGAAAATCTTCGCGCCATAAGAGATGGCCGGGCCGGCAATGCGGTGACCGGAGCGGTCGATTGCCATCGGATAAGGCGTGCCGGTCGCCTTGGCCACGGCATTGGCAGCTTTTGCCCAATCGTCCAGCGTCGCATCCTTGCCGGGGACGGCCACATTGGCCTGATCGAACAGGGTGCGGTTGATAAAGGCACCGGTGATGGTGAGCTGGGTATGCATGCCGTAGATGCCCTTGTCGTCAGGGCCGCTGCGGTACCATTTCAGCACGTTCGAGAAATTGTCTTCCCAATATTTCGCGTCCACATAGGGCGTGAGATCGAGATAATAGCGGTTGAGACCACCAAGGTCGGTCACCGTCGCGAAATCCGGGCCGCTGCCGCCGGCGAGCTGAACGGGCAGGCCTTCCAGCAGCGCCTTGTAGGGCACGACGTCGGTGACGATCTTGACGTCCGGATGCTGCTTTTCGTAACGCGCGAGAATGTCCTTGAGGATTTCGCAGCCGTTTCCGTCATAAGCGCAGGTAAAGCGCACTTCCTGGGCCGCCTGAGCGACGCCTGCAAAGGACGCCGCGCCCAGGGCGAGCGCCAATGCCATGCTGTATTTTCTGGTCATCTGGTTTCCTCCCGTTAGATGATTATGCGTTGGCGGATGCGCGCGGAGCCCAGCCCTTGATCCACTCGCCTTCGGCAGCGTCGGACAGGCGAACCGGCTTTCCTTCCCGGACCGAGCGATAGATGGCGGTGACGAGTTCGATCGATTGCAAACCGTCATTAACAGTCACTTCCTTGCCGCCACATCCTTCCATCGCGTCGGCAATGGCTTCGACAAAACCGGCGAAGCCGTTTTCGCCATCAGCCACTGTTGCCAGAACGGCGTCGATCTGATCCTGCGTCGTCGGTGCACGGGCGATGAAACGCCATGTGTCTTCAGCCGGGCGATAGGGCAAGGTGCCGCTTTCGGCGGTGAAACCTTCAAAGCAGAAACGCAGGCGCGACGTGTCTTCGGCCGCGCCGAGTGTAACAGAACTCGTCGCCAGGGCACCGCTTTTCATGCGGAAGCTGAGGGCTGCGCAGTCTTCGGTTTCGATCGTATTGACGCGCGTGTCGGCCATGGCGAACACTTCATCGACCGGACCAAGAACGTGGCAGAGAAGATCATGGGCGTGGATGGCGTGGCCGAGGATCGCGCCGCCGCACTCACCCTTCCACGTACCGCGCCATGGAATGTCGTAATAGCTGGCGCCACGGTTCCAGTGGACTTCCGAGCTCGCGACGAAGGCCTTGCCGGCAAGGCCGGCGTCGATCAGCGCGCGCAGCTGCCGCATGGCCTGTCCGAAACGGTACTGGAAGACCGGAAACACACTGCGCCCGGTCTTCTTGACGGAGTCGATCAGCGCATTTGCCTCTTCCAGCGAGCGGACGAGCGGCTTTTCGCAAACCACGTCCTTGCCCGCCGCATGCGCCTTCAGCGTCACCGGGAAATGCAGGTGCGGCGGCAGGCAGACGTCAATGAGCTGAATGCTCTCATCTGCCAGAACCTCGTCGAGATCGGTGGTCAGGCGGATGGAGGTATCATCGCCGGCAACGGAGCGGGCGCGCTCCAGGTCGAGATCGCAGATCGCCTTGACGACGAAGCGCTTCGGCAGGGCCCGATAACCGGTCAGATGCTGGGCGCCGATGCCGGCGCCAATGATGGCTACACCGATCATTTCGATGCTCCCTCAGCCTTGGCCTGTGCCTGCAGCGACAGATCGCAAACCTTGAAGACGTGTTCCTGCGTCATCGCCGTTTCCGTGCGGTTACGGATGTCGTCGCACACGAGACCGAAATAGGGCAGGCCTGCACCGGAAGCATCGATATATTCGCAGCGATCGCCATTCACGAGAACGAGGCGGTCCGTGCCTTCGCTATTGCCGACATCGACGTATTTACGCAGTTCGATGTAACCCTCGGTGCCGAGGATGGTCAGGCGGCCGTCGCCCCAGGTCGGCAGCGCATCCGGCGTATACCAGTCGACGCGGATATAGCCGTGGCCCTTGTCGCCGCGCAGCACGACTTCGCCGAAATCCTGCAGGCCCGGATCGTGAGGGTTGGCATAGTTGGCAACGGTGGCGGACACGATCTCGACCTCGGTCGAACCCGTAAAGAACATGAACTGATCGATCTGGTGGCTGGCGATATCGGTAAGGATGCCGCCGTAAGCTTCGCGCTCGAAGAACCAAGTCGGACGGATCTGGCGGTTCAGACGATGCGGGCCGAGACCGACGGTCTGGATGACGCGGCCGATGGCGCCCTGCGCGACGAGTTCAGCCGCCTTGGTCACGCTTGGAACTTCAAACCGCTCGGAGAAATCGACGGTCCAGATGCGCTTGGTCTTCGCCACGGTCTGGCGAAGACGATCCAGCTGTTCGAAGGTGGTGCAACCGGGCTTGTCGGACATGACGTCCTTGCCGGCTTCCATGGCGGCAATCGCGAGATCGGCACGCTTGGACGGAATATCAGCGATGACAACGAGATCGATGCTGCCATCTGCCAGCAGCGCCTCTTTCGATGCTGCGCGCGGCACATCCGGGAAGCGCTTGACGAAGCCTTCCACGACATCGGGCTCGCCTTCTGTCCACCAGCCGGCAAATTCCGCGCCGGCATCCAGCAGGTTCTGGGCCATGCCGAAAATATGCCGATGCTCAATACCCAGAGCGACGAACTTGATTGCTTTAGTCATCCTGCAGTTCCACTTCCTTGCCGGTGTCGGCCGAGTTGATGATCGCGTCGATCAATCTGTGAGACAAAAGAGCCGCTTCGCCGGTGACGACCGGCGGGCGTCCTGAAGAGATGGCGTCTGCGAAATCATCGAAGACGCCCTTATGCCATTCATGCGTGAAAGCCATAGGGTCGGCGCCGCCGCCCGTGCCGGCGGCCGCGCCGCCAAAAGTCTCCTGCCGGCCATCGCGCCAGTCGAGATGCAACAGACCCGAAGCGAGCCGCAGGCTGGCATTGTCGAAGTGGAGCAGGATCGATTCAGCCGCACCGGGAAAACTTGCCGTGCTCGCCACCAGAGAACCGACGGCGCCATTCTTGAAGCGCAGGCCGGCAGAAACATAATCTTCGGTTTCCATGCGATGGAAACGCGTCGTTGCCGCCATGGCCTGAACGCGGGCGACAGGACCCGTCAGACTCAATGCGAGATCGATGGTATGGATGGCCTGGGAGATCAGAACACCGCCGCCGTCGCGTGCCAAAGTGCCGCGGCCGGGTTCGTCGTAATAGGACTGGGCGCGCCACCACGGCACGGAAATTTCGCAAAGACCCAGTGCTCCGAGCGTTCCGCCGTCGACCAGTTCACGGGCTTTTTGCGATGCCGCCCGCATGCGATGCTGGAAGATGATGCCGAGCGTAACGCCCGCGTCGCGACAGAGGGCGACGATACCATCGGCTTCTTCAGTGTTACGGGCGACGGGCTTTTCCATCAGAATGTGTTTGCCGGCTTTCGCGAGCTGTCCGACGATATCGATGCGGGCATTTGGCGGCGTCGCGATGATAGCGAAATCGACATCCGCATCGCGCGCTGCATCTTCAATCGAAGAATAAACCGCAACTTCATATCCGGCGTGTTTCGACGCTTCGGCAGCCAATGCCTTGGCGCGCCCGGAACCGCCATCGACGATACCCTTCAGACGAATTTTTTCTGAACTTGCCGCACAGGCGAGCACATGCGTCTTCGCCACCATTCCGGCACCAACGATGACGCAGGTCTTGATATTTTGCATTTCGGGAGCCTCCTTCCCAATGCGCGATCAATTGCATACCGGTATGCCGGTTGTCAACAGACTTGTGTTCCGGTATACCGGTTATGAAAACGCTGGAGGGTATATGCCGAAAATTCCCGTGACAGGTGGCACCGTGCCGACGATGGAGCGACTGGACCTCAACCGGCCAGTGGTTGACCAGATCTATGCCGCGCTGAAATCCGCCATCCTTTCTCGGGAGTTTTTTCCCGGCCAGGCGGTCTCGGAAAACGAGATTGGGCAATCCTTCAGTTCCAGCCGGACGCCGGTGCGCGAGGCGCTCAGCCGGCTGAGAGATGATGGCCTGATCGTCACCCTGCCAAGCCGCGGCACCTATGTTTCAAAATTATCGGAAAAGCACATCCGCAGTGCGCAGTTCATCCGCGAGGCGCTGGAGGTGGCTGCCGTTGGCAGGCTGTGCCAGATCGGCATTACGCCGGAAGCCGAACAGGAGATCGAACACGCCCTGAGCGGCCAGCGCGCGGCCATGCACCGGGGAGACCGGAAGGCCTTCCGGGTGCATGACGACCAGTTCCACAGTGCGCTTGCGGCTGCGACGGGGCTGGAAAGACTGGAGACCCTGCTGATCCGCGAGAAATCCGGACTGGACCGCCTGCGTGCACTCGCCATCACCGACGAAGCGCATATGGCACGGCTGCTTTCCGAACATGAGGCGGTGTACGGCGCGGTCAAGGCCGGGAACGAAACCCTCGCGGCCGAAGAACTACGCAAACACCTGAGACGCGTCCTCGGCATTCTCTCGCAGGTTTTCGAGAACCATCAGGACTACTTCGAATAAGGCTGCGGCATCATTTCAACGGTTCGAGCATCATGAATACGGCAAATCCCGAACAAGCCCTTGCCATGTCGCAGGCAAAACTTCTGTGCGACACGATGAGCACGCTGGCGGAATCCCCTGTTTGGGACGAAAGGCGTCAGGTGCTTTTCTGGTGCGATATCCTCGGCAAAACGGTGCGGTCCGCAGCGCTCGAGCCCGGCCAATATCGCGAATGGCCGTTTCCTCACACGGTGTCGAGCCTCGGGCTTCGTGAAAACGGCGATCTCGTCGTCGCCTGCGGCATGGATATCGTCATCCTCGATCCTGATAGCGGCAGGACACGTCTCCTCCACTCCATTCCGGCGCCGGAGGGCATTCCCTGCCGGCTTAATGACGGCCGTGTTGGCCCCGACGGCGCCTTCTGGGTAGGAACCATGCACAATGTTCCGCTCTCAGAGATGAAGCCTTACGGCGAACTCTGGCGGATCACCGCAACGAGCGCCAAGCGCATGCAGACGGGGCTGACATGCCCGAACGGTCTGGCTTTCTCCCCTGACGGTTCCATCATGTGGCAGAGCGATTCCGTGCAGAAATGGATACGCAGACGCAATTTCTACAGGGTAAACGGCCTGTTCGACGAGGGTGTGCTGGTAGCTCAGATGACGGAAGAAACCGGACGGCCCGATGGCGGCTGCCTCGACAGCAGCGGCACCTACTACAGTGCGGGTGTTTCCGCCGGCATGTTGAATGTCTTCGCCGAAGATGGCGGCAAACAAACCGCCGCGATAAAGATGCCTGTGCCGCACCCGACAATGCCCTGCTTCGGCGGACCCGATTTCAGCACTCTTTTCGTCACCTCGCACCGCCACAACATGTCGGCAGAGCGGCTCGAACAGGCACCTTTCTCGGGCGGCGTGTGGATGATCCCGACACAGACTAAAGGATTTGCACCCTTCAGATTTGAAGGGTGACGCTGGCCGTCCAACCCGTGCCTGGTGGAGGTTTCGCGTATTTCGCCACGACGAGCGCGCGGTTCTCATCCGTCGGATAATTGTGGAACGTCCATTTGAAACCGCCGACGCCCGCCTATAGGTGATCTTCGGGTTGGAGGAAGCGGTGTTCTCCTTTTTGCATGTCTGCGAACGCGGCTTCCCACCGGCGAATATTGCAAGACACAGGCGGGTCCCACGGCAGCTGACGGAATTCGCTCCCCGGCATGGTGCTGCCCGGTCCTGAACGTCATGCTCTCACCAGCAAGATCAGCCTCCTCGCCATTACCAGCCCTTGCGCAGACCGGCGGTACGCGCGCCTCAAAGAAAATATAACATTTTCAGCGTGTTACGAATCCGTAGCGCGTAAATCTCCATGCACGAAATTATTTCCTTATAACCAATGTATAACTAGATTATACAATTTTATTGACTCATCTCTTGAGCCATGCGAACTTTTCATCGTTGGCATAATGGATTGGGCCCGCGCAGTTTTCGGGCAGGAGGTTTCGATGAAGAGCGGCAAGGACGGCTTATACGACGATATCAAGCATCAGATTCTGACGATGGAACTCGATCCCGATCAGGACCTGGACGAAGTCAGCCTCGGCTTGCGCTATGGTCTCTCCCGCACGCCGGTCCGGGAAATTTTCCGCCGGCTCGAAGGCGAAGGTTATATCGACATTCGGGCAAATCGCGGTGCGCGCGTTATTCCGATGAACCACCAGACGCTTCGGCACTTCTTTCTGGTCGCTCCGATGATCTACGCCGCGATCGGCCGCCTCGCCGTGCAGAACTTCCGGCCGAAACAGCTTGGCGAGCTGAAGGACACACAGGAGCGATTCCGCGCGGCAAGCATGTTGGGCGACGCTCCGTCCATGGTCGTGGAAAATAATCGTTTCCATGCCCTGATCGGAGACATGTCCGGAAATGTTTATCTGCAGGCGAGCCTTGGTCGTCTTCTGATCGATCACGCCCGCATCGGCCACACATTCTACCGACCACGCAATGACGACATGCGCCAGCGTCTGAACCTCGCCGTCGAACATCATGACGGCTTCATCGCCGCAATCCAGTCGCACAACGAGGACGCCGTCGTCGATCTGGTCTTCGAACATTGGGAATTGTCGCGCGAGAACATGGAGATGTTCATCGCACCCCAGGGAATGAAGGCGGATGCTCTCGTCGAGGTGCCCGTCTCAGCGATGGAGAAATCGTCTTGAAATTCGAAGGTATATATACCCCGGCGATTACACCGCTCGGTCATGACGGAGAGATCGACCGCGACGCCTTCGCAGCTGTCCTCGAGTCGCTCATGGAAGCACGGGTGCACGGCATCATCATCGGTGGGTCGACGGGCGAATATTACGCGCAGACGGCCCAGGAGCGCTTCGATCTGGCAGCCTACGCCAGACAAGTGATCGGTACGCGGCTGCCGCTCGTCGTCGGAACCGGCGCCACCCGTACCGAAGATTCCATTGAATATGCCAAGGCGGCCAAGGAAATCGGCGCTGACGCCATTCTCGTTTCCTCTCCGCCCTACGCGCTGCCGACCGAGCGTGAAAACGCCGTCCACGCGCTTGCGGTTGATCGCGCGGCGAACCTTCCGATCATGCTGTACAACTACCCTGCTCGCATGGGTGTGGTGATGGGGGAGGAATATTTCTCCCGCGTCGGCAAATCGAAGAATGTCGTCGCCATCAAGGAAAGCTCTGGCGACATGGGCAATCTGCATCTCCTCGCCCGCAAGTTCCCGCAGATTGCGCTGTCCTGCGGCTGGGACGACCAGGCGTTGGAATTCTTCGCCTGGGGCGCGAAAAGCTGGGTCTGCGCGGGCTCGAATTTCCTGCCGCGCGAGCATGTGGCACTCTACGAAGCCTGCGTCGTCGAAAAGAACTTCGACAAGGGACGCGCGATCATGACCGCAATGCTGCCGCTGATGGATTTTCTCGAATGCGGAAAATTCGTCCAATCCATCAAGCATGGATGCGAAATCATCGGGCTTCGGGCCGGATCTGTCCGGGCTCCGCTTCGCCCCCTCAATTCCGATGAAAAACGAACTCTCCAGACTGTCGTTACCACGTTGAAGCGAACAGTCGCCCAGATTGCGTCGGGAGCCAATCATGCATGAACCTTTGACCGCCGCCGAATACAAGGCGATTGCCTCAGACCTTCAGTTCCCGGCCAATGCCTTCATTGACGGGGCTTTCCGGCCCGCCGGTTCCGGCAAGACCTTCAAGACGATCAATCCCGCCACCGGCGAAACGCTCGCCGATATTTCGGCCTGCGACGTGAGTGACGTGGACTATGCGGTCGGCAAAGCCAGGGCGGCATTCGACGACGGCCGCTGGCGCCTGCTGCCACCTGGCGAACGCAAGGCCATTTTGCTCACATTCGCAAAACTACTGGAGCAGCATCGCCACGAACTAGCCGTCATGGAAAGCCTGGACAGCGGCAAGCCGGTTTCCGAATGCCAGACCGTCGACATTCCTGACACGATCCACACCATCCGCTGGCATGCGGAGCTCATCGACAAGCTGTATGACAATACCGCACCGGTGGGATCGAACGCCCTTGCACTCGTGGTGCGCGAGCCGGTTGGCGTCGTCGGCTGCGTGCTGCCGTGGAACTTCCCTTTGCTGATGCTGGCCTGGAAGATCGGCCCGGCGCTCGCCTCCGGATGTTCGGTGATCGTCAAACCGGCCGAGGAGACAACGCTGACGACCCTGCGCGTCGCCGAACTGGCGCATGAAGCCGGGATTCCGGCTGGCGTCTTCAACGTCGTTCCGGGCGGCGGCAAGGAGGTCGGCGAGCCGATCGGCATGCATATGGATGTCGATATGGTAGCGTTTACCGGATCGACGCCAACGGGACGGCGGTTCCTGCGATATGCGGCCGACTCCAACCTCAAGCGCATCGTCCTTGAATGCGGCGGCAAAAATCCGGCGGTGGTGCTGGATGATGCGGAAGACCTCGACCTCGTCGCCGAGCAGGTGGTCAACGGCGCATTCTGGAACATGGGCGAAAACTGCTCGGCCTCGTCCAGGCTCATCGTCCATGCAAAAATCAAGGACGAGCTGCTGCAGCGGATCGGCGCCTATATGCGGGAATGGAGGATGGGCGATCCTCTCGATCCGCAAAACCGCGTCGGCGCGCTCGTCAGCAAAGCCCATTTCGATAAGGTCCACTCCTTCCTCGAGGACGTGAAGGCAGAAAATCTTACCATCGTTCACGGTGGCAAGACCGAGAAGGGAATCTTCATCGAACCCACGGTCGTCGATGCCGTGCCCCCTGCAAGCCGTCTTTTCCGGGAAGAGATTTTCGGCCCGATCCTGTCGGTGACGACCTTCAACACGCTGGCAGAGGCGGTAGCTCTTGCCAACGACACGAATTACGGCCTTGCCGCATCCGTCTACACCGGAAGCCTTCGCAAGGCGATCAAGCTCTCGCGCGAAATCCGGGCGGGTGTCGTCACGGTCAATTGCTTCGGCGAAGGCGACGCAACGACGCCGTTTGGCGGCTACAAGGAATCCGGTTTCGGCGGACGCGACAAATCGATCTTCGCGCACGATAATTATTGCGAACTCAAAACGATCTGGATCGACGTCTCCGATCGTTCGGTGGACGAGACGGTCAGATGACGACCCTGTCCGTCAGGCGTTTGCCGGTCGAAAATGGCATCTCGGGCTGGGAGGCGATCAGCAAGCGTTCGAAACCGGTTCGACGCCTCGAGGGCGATGTGACAGCGGACTGGTTGATTATCGGCGCGGGCTTTGCGGGTCTTTCCGCCGCCCGCCGCCTCACCCAGCTCCATCCCGGCGAGACGATTGTCGTTCTTGATGCGAGCGAAGTCGGCAAAGGCACATCGGGGCGCAACTCCGGTTTCATGATCGACGTTCCCCACAACCTCGCCTCCAGTGAATATTCGAGCGGCGCAATCGACGCCACACGACTGGAAATGGAACAGAACCGCTCAGCGATAGCCTTTGCCGCGGCAGCGGCCGAAGACTATGGAATGTCGCGCCAGACGTTCGATCCGGCCGGAAAGATCAATGCCGCGGCAACCCGGCGCGGCATGACACTGAACCAGAACTTCGCCGCATCTCTCAAGAACGCCGGCGAGAAACACACCCTCCTCGATGCCGCACAGATGCGCGCCCTGACCGGTTCTGACTATTATCTCGGCGGGCTCTATACGCCCGGCGCAGTTCTCATTCAGCCGGCGGATTACATCCGCGAATTCGCCGCGGGTCTGTCGCCCAAAGTGGATATATTCGAGAATTCACCCGTCACGGCACTCAGGCGCGAAAACCGTGCCTGGAAAGCCACGACGCCCTCGGGCAGCGTCACCGCCCCGAAAGTCATTCTGGGGGTCAACGGCCATGTTGACGACTTCGGTCATTTTCGCGGGCGGCTGATACACATCTTCGCTTATGCATCCATGACGGCGCCATTTGCCGCGAGGGATTACGGCAGCAGGGTTTCCGGACAAGACAAATGGGCGCTGCTTCCTGCCGATGCGATGGGGGCAACCGTCCGGAAGATCACGTCCGACGGCCAGTCGCGTATCGCGATCCGGACAAGATATACGTATGAGACGACGCTCGACCTGACGAAGCACCAACTTTCGAAGATGGTACGGGCGCATCGCCGGTCGCTCGACGACCGCTTTCCCGGTCTTGGGGGCATACCTTTCGAATATAGCTGGTCAGGACGTATTTGCCTGAGCCTCAACCATGTCCCCGCCTTCGGCGAGATCGAGGAAGGGCTTTTTTCCGCCTGCTGCGAGAATGGACTCGGCACGGTAAAAAGCACCCTCGCCGGCATGATGGCGGCAGAGCTGGCGACCGGGACCACCTCCCGGCATCTCGAACAATACATGGATCACCCCGCGCCGTCCCGCCTCCCGCCGGAACCATTCGCATGGCTCGGAATAAATTCGGTGATCCGTTTGCAGGAATTGCGTGCAGGCCGCGAGGGATGAACCCTCCTACGCAATGTGAGGGCTGAGCCAAGCACGAAGCCTTCGAGAAGAATGGGAACAAGAACTAGGAGACTGACAATGAAGACTATATGGAAGGTGCTTTGTGCGGCCGCGATGGTCGGCATGACGGTATTCTCCGCCAAAGCGGAGGAAAAGACGATTACGGTGGGTACGATGTCCTGGGAGGATCTCACGCCCATCACCGGGATCACCAAGAAAGTACTTGAGGATTCCGGTTACACAGTGAAAGTCGTGTCGTTCTCGGAATGGGGTATAGCCTATGCGGCACTCTCCAAGGGCGACATCCAGCTTCTCGCCTCGCAGACCGATTACGTCGCTCAGGACTACTGGGACAAGAACAAGCGACGTCTGGAAAAGATCTCGCCGGTGTCGCATGGCCTCTACCAGGCGATCGCAGTTCCGAAATACGTGACGATCGACTCGATGGATCAGTTGAACGACAACGCCGACAAGTTCGGGGGCAAGATCATCGGGATCGAGCCAGGTTCGGGCCTGATGCGCGATGCCGGCAAGGCCGCCAAGGATTACGGTCTGAAGCTTCAGCTCGTCGAAGGCAGCACGGCCGCGATGACGGCCGCTCTGAAATCGGCAATCGACCGCAAGGAATGGGTCGCCGTGACGGTCTGGGAACCATCCTGGATGATGCAGCGATACGACGTCAAGTTCCTCAAGGATCCGAAGGGCGTTTTCCCGCCGCCACAGAGTTACTACTGGATCGGCCAGAAAGGTTTCTCTGCAGAATACCCGCATGCACGTGAGGTCATTGCCAGCGTTTACGTGCCGCTTGCCGATATCACCGCGATCAATGGTGCGGTCAATGACGGCAAGACAATGGACCAAGCGGTCAAGGAATGGACCGACAGCCATGCCGATCTGCTGAAGCGCTGGGAGAATATCAAAGGCGAATAACCCTAAGCGTGCGGGTCGCCAGGGGTGATCCGCACGTCGCGTCCAGAATTTGAAGGCCAGCCTTGAGCAGGTCCGTGGGGAACACAATGAATATGATATTGAGTGATTCCAACGAAGTGTTGGTCGACTGCCAGAACGTCTGGAAGATTTTTGGCGCGCGCGCTTCGACCGCCGTGAAGGCGGTGGCCAGAGGTGGATTGTCAAAGAAGCAGGTGCTGGAGGATTTCGACTGCGTCGTCGGCGTATGCGACGCCAGCCTTCAGGTTCATCGTGGCGAAATCTTCTGCATCATGGGGCTTTCCGGCAGCGGCAAATCGACCTTGATCCGTCTTCTCAATCGCCTCATCGAGCCGAGCCTCGGAAAAATCACGGTGAAGGGCAAGGATATCGCCAGGCTGAATGCTGCCGAATTGCGCGAATTGCGCGCCCGCAACATCGCCATGGTGTTTCAGAGCGTAGCGCTGCTGCCTTACCGCACTGTGCTCGAAAACGCCGGTTTCAGTCTCGAGGTTCGAGGCGTAGCGAAAGACGAGCGCAACCGTATAGCACGCGCCGCGCTTGAAAAGGTGGGCCTTGCCGACTGGACGTCGCGGTATCCCCACGAATTGTCAGGAGGCATGCAGCAGCGCGTCGGACTTGCCCGCGCCCTGGCTGCCGACCCGGAAATCATTCTCATGGACGAGCCGTTCAGCGCGCTCGACCCTCTTATCCGTCGGCAGCTCCAGGACGAATTTCGGCAATTGACGAAGTCGCTCGGCAAGTCCGCCGTCTTCATCACCCATGACCTCGAGGAAGCAATCCGCATCGGCGACCGCATCGCCATCATGAAGGACGGCGTTATCGTGCAGGTGGGAACCGCCGAGGAGATCGTTACGAAACCCGCAGATGATTACGTCTCCGATTTCGTAGCGGGCATCTCCAGAATTCATCTGGTGAAGGCGCATACGGTCATGCAGCCGGTTGCCGAATTCGCCGCCTCGCAGCCCCAGTGCGATATCGGCACGCTGCTCAGGGCGTCGCCACGGGACGATATCGGCGCGCTGATCGATCTGACGATGCAGTCTGACCACGACGCCGTCGCGGTGGTCGAAAAAGACCTCGTCATCGGCATCGTCACCACCCGCGACCTTCTTCGCGGCGTGGCGGGAACAGCGGAAGAAGAATCCGTGGCGGCATAGCTGGAGGCTCAAGATGGATACCTCAATCATCACGGACCGTTTCGATATCTGGACGGAGGATGCCCTTGGCTGGATCGGCGATAATGGCGAAGGGCTGTTCGATTTCGTCAGCCGGCTGCTTGAAGGCAGCTATGACGGCATCCTGTGGCTGCTCCAGCTTGCCCCGCCCGTCGTCATCGCACTCATCGCAGCCCTGCTGGGCTGGCGGCTGATCAACCTGGCGGCCGGCATTCTCGCCGGCGTCGCGTTGCTTTTCTGCGCGACGATGGGGCTGTGGGCCGAAACCATGAGCACCCTGGCGCTTGTCACGACGGCAACGATCCTCGCTCTGCTGGTCGGCATTCCGCTCGGCATTATTGCGGGATTCACCAAATCGCTCGACCGGGTGCTCGAACCCATTCTCGATCTGATCCAGACCATGCCGCCTTACATCTATCTCCTGCCTGCGATCGCCCTCCTGGGCTACGGACCGGCGACGGCGCTCATCGCCACCTTCATCGTCGCCATGCCGCCCGCGATCCGGCTGACCTCGCTCGGTATCCGCATGACGCCACGGGAATTCATCGAACTGGGTCACGCAAGCGGACTGACGCCGTGGCAGATGTTCATGAAGATCAGGCTGCCGTTCGCTATACCCAGCGTCATGGCTGGCATCAACCAGAGCCTGATGATGGCTTTCGGCATGGTCGTCATCGCGGGTATCGTCGGTTCCGGCGGCCTCGGCGAAACGATCTACGGGGCGGTACGCACGCTGGATATCGCCACCTCCATCAATGCTGCGATCGCAATCGTCATTCTGACCATGGTGCTGGACAGGCTTACACAAAGCGCGACCAGTCGCGCCAAGGCAGGTGCAAGATGAACTTCGATTTCTTCAGATTTTCTCCGGGCATCTATCTCGCACCCGCCGTGGACTGGCTGAATACCAATTTCCACCCGTTTTTCGCCGCTGTAACCAACCTCATCGAAAGTGTTCTCGGTGCGATCGAGGCCGTGCTGCTCTATCCGCCCGCTTTTGCCCTGATTGCGATCGCGACGTTGCTCGCCTTTTTCGCCATCAATCTCAAGGCCGCAATCGTAACGATGCTTGCGCTTGCCTTCTGCTTTTTCGCCGGCCTGTGGACACAATCCATGCAAACCCTGGCGCTGGTCACGGTTGCCGTCATCATTTCGGTGTCGATCGCCTTTCCGCTCGGCATACTGGCGTCCCGCAATAAACGTTTCGAGACAGCCCTCCGCCCACTGCTTGACATCATGCAGACCGTACCGCCATGGGTCTATCTCATCCCGGCGGTCATGATCTTCAGCCTGGGCCGCGTGCCCGCGATCATCGCCACGATCGTCTACGGCGTGCCGCCAATGCTGCGCCTCACCACACTCGCCTTCAACCAGGTGCCGAAGGACTTGCTCGAACTTGGACAGGCGAGCGGCGCCTCGCCCCGAGCGATCCTCCTCAAGATCGAAATCCCCTCCGCCACGCCCACGCTTCTGGTCGGCCTCAACCAGTGCATCCTGCTGTCGCTGGCCATGGTCGTTCTTGCCGGCCTTGTCGGTGCCGGTGGACTGGGCGCTGAAGTCACACGCGGTTTGACGCGCATGGAAATGGGGCCGGGCCTAAGAGCCGGACTGGCCATCGTCGCCATCGCCATTCTCCTCGACCGGCTGTCCAGGGGCGCGCTGCAAGGTCGCGGGGGCATCAGGCGGAGATGAGGCCCGGCACTAGGGAGAGACAGACACATGCGCCACAGCTTCTTCTGCATCGATTCCCACACCTGCGGAAATCCCGTTCGTCTCGTTGCCGGGGGCGGTCCGCTGTTGCCGCATCTTCCGATATCCGAGCGTCGCGACCTGTTTGTCCGCAACCATGACTGGGTACGGCAGGCATTGATGTTCGAACCCCGCGGACACGACATCATGTCAGGCGCGGTCATCTATCCGGCCTACCGCGACGACTGTGATTTCGCCGTGATCTTTATCGAGGTCAGCGGATGCCTGCCCATGTGCGGTGCCGGCACGATCGGCCTTGTTACGGCGGCGATCGAGGAGGGTCTGGTAACGCCGAGGATTCCGGGAAGGCTTTCGATCGAAACGCCGGCGGGAAAAGTCGACATTCAGTACGACAAACCCGGCGAGTTCGTCGAATCCGTCCGCATCTTCAACGTCGCCAGTTACCTTCATGCGGCCGATGTGGAAGTGAATGTTCCCGGCCTCGGCAAACTCGTCGTCGATATCGCCTATGGCGGCAACTATTACGCGGTGATCGAGCCACAAGTCGGCTGGCCCGGTCTCGACGGCATGACAGCCGGGGATGTCGTTGATCTCAGCCAGAAATTGCGCGACGCGCTTGGCACCATTTGCGATCCGGTTCATCCCGACGACGAACGGATACGGGGCGTTCATCACGCCATCTGGTGTGACAGGCCGGTTTCCGCCGAGGCGGATGGGCGCGGCGCGGTGTTCTACGGCGACAAGGCCATCGACCGTTCGCCAGGCGGCACGGGCACGTCGGCTCGAATGGCGCAATTGCACGGCAAGGGCCGCCTGAAAGCCGGCGAAACATTCCGTCAGGAAAGCCTGATCGGCACGATCTTCGAAGGCAAGGTCGAAGAAGAGACAACGGTCGGCAGCTTCAGTGGCATCAGGCCCAGCATCGGCGGCTGGGCGCGGATCATTGGGCACAACACGATATTCGTTGACGATCGTGACCCGCTCGCTCACGGATTTCAGGTCAGATAGGGAGTGTTCATCTGGTCCGGCAAGGTCGCTGCTGAGCAGCTAGCATATAGGTACGGAACTATCTTTCGAGAACAGCAGCGCCAGATCGGACGAGGGGGATACTACATCAAGCCGAATTGTCTGCGGGCGACAACTCATATTCCACCGGGTGCGCCGAGACTCGACCCGTCGAAGAAGCGGGAGTAGCGATAGGGGCGGGGATCGGAGATCGGCACATCGCCGGTGATGATGTCGGCCGCCAGGTGGCCAGCCGCCGGCCCCAGGCCAAAGCCGTGCCCACTGAGACCCGCTGCCACGAAGAACCCCGGCAGGGATGGCACTTGAGAAATCACCGGCATGGCATCAGGCATCGTGTCGATCCAGGCACCCCAAGCCTCCGCGACTTCCACATTCTTGAGTGCCGGATAAATCGCTTTCGCTTGCGCAACGGTTGCGTGAACCATTTTTGCATTGGGAGCGGGATCCAGCACGCGGATGCGTTCGAATGGAGAGATGGAATCGAAATTCCAGCGCGTAAGCGCTTCCGGACCCTCGAAGAATGAGCGGCCCATACGAATACGCAGAGCCTTCATGTGTTTTTGGAACATGGGGAGAAACTGGGTCGCGTAGCGAAGGCCCTGCGGTGTGATCTCGACAGTCCCGCGTCCACTAAGGGCCATCGTGTAGCTGCCATCCAGACGGCGGGTCAGTGTGATTTCGGGGTTGTAAAAACCGCCCTTGACGATATCGGCGGTTGGCTTGGTCCGCAGCGTCGTCTGGCGAACGCCTGCCTGCGGTAAGTCTATTCCATGCCGCCGGCAGAACATGGAAGCCCAGGCACCTCCTGAACACAGAACCATGTCGGCATGGATCAGGCCTTTCTCGGTGATGACGCCCGATACCCTGCCGCCGCTGATATCGAGGCCGCGTGCGGCACAATCCTGATGAATAACAGCACCATTCTGCCGGGCGCCCTGCGCCAGGACGGGCGCGGCGCGGGCAGGTTCCGCCTTGCCGTCGGTCGGGGAGTACACGCCGCCAATCCAGTCCCTGGTGCTGCCGGGGGTCATTTCTCTTGCTTGCGCGGCGGTGAGCATGTGGGTTTCGAAGTCGAACTGGCGCGCCACCTCACGCCACCGCTCCCATTGCTCCACGTCGGCCGAGCGGGTGGACGCATAGACCAACCCGTTACGACGAAAGCCCAGATCCTCGCCGATCTCTTCGCCGAGACGATCCCAGAGTTGCATGCCCTTCATGGCAAGCGGCAGTTCGCGAGCGTCGCGATTTTGCTGGCGGCACCAGCCCCAGTTGCGGCCGGATTGTTCGCCTCCGATCCAGCCTTTTTCGACCAATGCGACCTTGTATTTGCGTTTGGACAGGAAATAGGCAGCCGCACTTCCGACAATGCCGCCGCCGATCACGACGACATCAACTCTTTCCGGAAGCCGTTGGTCGCTTTGAATTCTGTGAATTGTGGGGCTCATTATCCTACCGCTCCAAATCAGTCTGGGGTCGATGCAAAATCAAACTGCGCGCCGAGTTCGGAGAGAGGGAACATGGAGGTCATCAGTCATGGCTTTGTGATCCTGCGAATGAAGCACCGATTGTAGCCAACCTGTCCTTCAGACGCTATTTAACAGCCTTGCATGTTGTATTAAGATCGACCTTCATGATCACATCTCAGGACCTCGAATTTTTTCGCATCGTCAGCACCGCCCAATCATTGGCAGCGGCGGCGCGGGCGCTCGACGTGACACCATCGGCTGTGACCCAGCGGTTACAGCAATTGGAGCAACGGCTGGGTGTACGGCTGTTGGAGCGTACCAGCCGTCGATTGCACCTGACCGAGGAGGGGCAGTTGTTGGCGCAACGCGGCGTCGAAATCCTCACCAATATGGAGGAGATGACCGAACAGCTGTTGGAGCGTCGCCAGGTCGTGACGGGGCATTTGCAGGTGGCCGCGCCCTTCGGCTTTGGCAGGCTTTACATCGCGCCTGCGATGGCGCAGCTGCGGGAGCAGCACCCTGAGGTCAAGCTCACTTTGTCACTGTTTGAGGATCCCGTCAGCCTGCGCAGCGATGCCTGGAACGTATTGATCCATGTTGGGCCGCTGACGGACTCCAGCCTTATCGTCCATCGGCTTGCGCCCAACCGCCGTATCCTCTGCGCCGCACCATCGTATCTTGAGCGGCATGGTGTGCCCGATCGGCCAGAGACCTTGAACCAACACGCCTGCGCCGTTATTCGGGAAGACCACGCCGATGTTACATTGTGGCGGTTCAGCCATCAGGAAAAGCCGCCATTGACCTTGCGAATCCAACCCGCGATGAGCAGCAATGATGGCGAGGTTATCAAGCAATGGGCACTAGCTGGACTTGGCATCATCATACGCTCGGAATGGGACGTTGCCGAGGATTTGCGCAGGGGGCGTCTTGTGGCGTTATTGCCGGACTGGCAACTGCCGGATGCCGATGTCGTGGCACTGCTGGACAACCGTAGTGGTCGCGTTGCGCGCACGGTCTGTTTCCTGCAGATATTGAAGCAGCAGTTTCAGCCAGTGCCGTGGCGAGTTCAGCACGACTAAGTTCAGGGATAGAAACCCAGGATAGACTTGATCTCCAGATATTCTTCCATGCCCTCGGTGCCATATTCCCGACCGTTGCCGGATTGCTTGTACCCACCAAAGGGCGCATTGGGGTCCCACGCCGGATAATTGAGATGCACCTGTCCGGATCGAATCTGCTCCGCCACTATTCGCACAGTTTGAAGGTCCGTCCCCTGAACATGGGCTCCCAGACCGTAGACCGTATCGTTTGCGATCTCTATCGCCTCTTCGAGCGTATCGTAAGAAATAATGGACAAGACGGGTCCGAAGATTTCCTGCTGGGCAATTTGCATTTTCGGATCTACGTCTGAAAAGATCGTGGGCCGCACGTAAAAGCCGGTATCCAGGCCGTCGGGTCTGCCGGTCCCCCCCACGACAAGTTTGGCGCCCTCATCCATGCCGATCGATATCATCCGCTGAATTCGGTCAAACTGCGCGTGATTCGCGACCGGGCCGTGTGTGGTATGCTCCGATAACGGGTCGCCGACAACTATTTCCAGAGCCGCTGCCGCTGCCAGTTCCTCGATGTGTTTTTGGTGCGAGCGCGGCACGATCATGCGGGTCGGCGCGCTGCAGGACTGCCCCAGATTTCGAAACGCCGCAGCGACGCCCAAAGGCACGGCCCGCGTCATATCGGCATCCGCAAGGATGATGTTCGGCGATTTTCCGCCGAGTTCCTGGGCCACCCGTTTTACTGTCGGAGCCGCCGCCTGTGCGACCAAAATTCCGGCCCGGGTCGAGCCGGTGATGGAAATCATGTCCACGTCGGGATGTGCGGACAAGCCAGCGCCGACGATGGTGCCTTCGCCGTTGACGAGGTTGAAAACGCCAGGCGGAAAGCCGGCATCTTCGATGATTTCGGCAAACAGCAACGCACTAAGGGGCGAAAGCTCGCTCGGCTTCAAAACCACCGTGCATCCCGCCGCCAAAGCCGGGCCGACCTTCGCGGTTATCTGGTACAACGGCCAGTTCCACGGTGTGATCAGGCCGCATACGCCGATCGGCTCGCGGAGGATCGCCGTATGCCCCCGTTGCGAAAGAAACGAATAGCTGGCCGCATTGTCGCGAGCCACCTTGATATGTTCGGCAGCAAGGGGAACTTGAACGCTTCGGGCATAATTGATCGCCGCGCCCATTTCCATCGTCAAAGCTTGCGCCAGAAGTTCCAATCTCTGTTGCATCAGCTGATGGACGCGATTGAGAAGTTCCGACCGGTCTGCCGGACCGGTTCGAGCCCAGCCGGCGAAAGCGCCTCTTGCAGCTGCAACAGCGAGCGCAACGTCTTCATCATTACCGAGCGCTATTTCTGCAAATTCCAGCTCGGTGGCAGGATTAATGACGGCGACCTTGTCTGAGCCGCTGGGAAGGACCCATTTGCCATCGATGTAAAACTTCTTTAGCCGTCCGGATTGTTGCAGGTGCTGAAGAGGTGATGTCATCGGCCGCGATCCTCCGTTCAATTATTCGCTGAGAGCGGCGTTTCATGTGCGCCGCGTTTGGCAAGCAAGTGGCGGGCGATGTAAAGATCCTGCAACGACAAACCGGAACTATCGAAGATGGTGATGGCACTATCGGAGGAACGGCCCGGCCGACGCCCCGCCAGCACATCGCCCAGCGCTGTGACTTCCAGATCGGGAGCGGCATGCTGGAATTCGCCGATGCTGCGCGCCTGTTCGGGAAGATCGCAAAACAGGTCGCCGCGGGCAAACAGTGCCGGCGGTAATTCCTGTTTGCCGCGGGCATCGGACCCCATGCTGGCGACATGCGTTCCAGGCCGGACCCAATCGGCTTCGAACAATGGCGCCCGTGACGATGTCGCAGTGACGATGATGTCCGCTTCCGCGCAAGCATTTTGCGGTGCAGCCACCTCGGCATTCAAGCCATGTTGGCGCAATGCGGATCGCATCTCTTCAGCCTGTTCGCCGTTGCGTGCAACGATCATCACACGGCGAAGAGAGCGCACACGCGCCAAAGCCATGCATTCGTAGCGCGCTTGATGACCCGCGCCGAAGATCGCAAGCGTTTCGGCATCCCGGCGCGCCAGTTGGTCTGCCGCAACAGCATCGGCGGCGGCGGTACGGTAGGCATTGACTGTGCCCGCTTCCATCGCCGTGCCGATCCGTCCGGTGTCTTGATCGAACAGCAGGATAAGCGAATTATGCCGACTGAGGCCAAGGTCGCGGTTTCCTGGCCAGTAAGAGCCGACTTTCAGCCCGGCCAACTCGACTGTTGCGGCTGCCTTGACCGAAAAGCGGTTGTTGGTCGAGGAACCATGGCCGAGTACGACTGGAAAAGACGCGGTCGCTTCGTCGCAAGCCGCGATCAGCGCTTCCCATGCAGCGGTAAAGGCCAGATCATGCGTTACAAGCGTTGCGGATTCTTCTTCGGATATGAACAGCATGGCAACCTCCTTACCAGCCGCTGAAGCGGGGCCACTGGGCAAGCGTCGTGGAGCCGCCAGCTGGCAGCACCGTATAGCTGGCGAATTGCGCACCAGTGGCGCAGGCATGATTGGGCAAAATGCGAAGCTGGGTTCCAAGCGGAAAATCTGGCAAACGTGCCGAGCTTCCAGGCCTCAGAGCCAGAATACCATGTTCCTGGTTCGCGGATTTAACGATCAGATCGTCAATCACATCGCCATGAATGTCACAAACGACGCCATATGCCTGATCGACCGCCTGGCTCGCCGTGCCGCGATCACGCGACAGGGCCATCCAGCCGGCATCCACAATAATCCAGCCGCGTTCCTTCTGATGGCCGATCACTGTCGTCAGCACGGAAAGCGCGATATCGTCCAAGCTGCAGACGCCAATGCCAGCCATAACGAGATCAAAAAAGACATATACCCCGGCCCTGACTTCCGTGACGCCGGACAGATCACGGGCGAAATGGGCTGTCGGCGTCGAACCGACACTGACCGTCGGACAAGGCAGTCCTGCGGCTCTCAAGGCTTCCGCCGCAGTGACGGCAGCCAGGCGCTCGCGCTCCGCGAAGGCGGCCAGCGCTTCGGCACCCACCACGCCATAGCTTTCGCCGGCGTGAGTAACGACACCGCGCAGCACAGCGCCTTCCTCGTGCAAGATACGGCCAATATCGATCAAGGCGGGATCGTCCGGCTTCAAACCCGCGCGGTGACCATCCGAGTCAATCTCAATCAACGCAGGGATGCCATCTTTCGCCCGGCGGGAGGCCTCAACCACGGCTCTTGCTTGTTCGGGCGTGTCCAGCACGACGGAAAGATCGCAGCCGCCAGCACGAAGCGCAAGCACCCGGTCCAGTTTTTGCGGCCCGATGCCGACGGCATAGAGGATATCCCGCACGCCTGCCGACGCGAAAACTTCCGCCTCCTTCAGCGTCGAGACGGTAGCCGGACCGTTGCCGCTCGAGAGGATACGCTTCGCGGCATCAACCGATTTCACCGTCTTGAGGTGCGGACGTATCGAGACGTTCAAACTGTCGAGATGCCGCTGCAATCTGGAGATGTTCCGCAACATGCGTGCTTCGTCAACAATGAGGCTAGGGGTGGAAATCTTACTGATCGCGTCGGCGTTTGTCATAACTGCAGATCCTTCAACTGGGGAGACTGTAGCCCATACGACATTCACCTGCTATTTAATGGCTCTACATATTGTATTAAGTTGGAGCTTCATCAACTGCTCGCTAGGCAGTCACGCGACTGCATGCGGCCGTGGACGAGGCCGCCCGCAACCCGAGAAGAAATGATGCGCGTTCGCCCGCGCTCTTTAGGCCCGCCTCCAACCGCAAAACAGAGCATTCCACTGAAATTGTACGAAAAAGAGCAGGGAAATCTGCTTGGCAAGACCATACTGGTGTTTCCAGCGATGTGAGACACATGATGCAGCTGAAAGCACCCTTTTTCTCGGACAATGCCACCGACCTTCCCTTCTGGTGGGAGGAGGCGCGCCCGTCGCCCGTCCAGACTGATGATCTTCCGTCGTCTACCGAGGTAGCCATCATCGGTGCTGGCTTCACCGGCCTTAACGCAGCTCTTGTCCTTGCGCGGGCTGGCAAGCAGGTCAGCGTGTTTGACGCGGACGAGCCAGGCTATGGCGCGTCGTCGCGAAACGGCGGATTCCTCGGCCCCGGCTGGGCCTTCTTCGACACCGGAATGCAGTACGGCGCCGACACGGCGCGGCAAATCGTCGAGGAAAGCTTCCATTCGCTCCAGCACGTCAAGGATGTCGTCGCGATGGAAAAGATCGACTGTGATCTCAAGGAGGTCGGATATTTCAAAGGCGCTATGACGCCTCGGGTCTATGACGCCATCGGTCGCAACATGGACCGCATTCGCAAGATCATCCCCTGCAACGTCTATATGGTGCCGCGCTCCGAGCAGCACAAAGAGATCGGCTCCGACCTTTATCACGGCGGCGTCGCCATGCCCGGATATTGCGGCATTCATCCGGCCAAGTATGTGAAAGGCCTTGCCGAGGCCGCCAATCGTCTCGGCGTGAAAATCTACAGCAACGCGCGCGTTTCAGACCTGGAGGGAAAAAATGGGGGATTTTCCTTCAAAGTCGGCTCGCGGACAATTGCGGCGCGACAGATCCTGCTTGCTGCGAACGGCTATAGTGGCTCGCTTCTGCCACACCTGAAGCGCCGTATCATCCCAGTGGGAAGCGGTCTGATCGCAACCGAACAACTCCCCGTGGAGGTCATGGACCGCCTGATGCCCAAGCGGCAGATGCTGGCTGGCAGCCAGCGCGTCGTCACCTACTACCGCCCCTCCCCCGACAACACGCGCATCGTCTTCGGCGGTCGGGTTCTCAACATGAGCGGCGCCCACGAAAGCGCCGTTGCGAATGCCAAATATATTCGTAGCCTTCTGCTGGCGGTGTTTCCTGAACTGGCATCGGCGAAGATTACCAACTACTGGCATGGTCAGCTCGGTTTCACCTTCGACCATCTGCCACACGTGCAGACGATCGACGGGATGTATTTCGCCGGCGGGTACAACGGGACGGGCGTTGCCCGCGCAAGCTGGCTCGGAAGCAGGGTCGCCTACGAAATGCTCGGCTCCGATCTTGGGAAAACTGTCTATCGCAATCTCCCCTTCGACGGGCGTCGGTTTTACAACGGCAAGCCTTACTTCCTTCCTTTGGCAGTGTGGTATTACGGCATGCTGGACAAATGGGATCAGCGATAACGCCGGTTATTCCTTTTGACGATCCGGCTTGAAGTCACGCGCGATGATCGCCCCCGACGCCTATGAATTCCCGTTGAGCAGTGCGGCGACCGCTATCATCCGCCAGCAGATTCTTCTTTGCTGCCCTTCCAGTTGATGTGCGCTGATAAAGCAGAGCCGTCCCGCAAGTTGCAGGACGCCCTCACCTCATGTGACTAGGTCGGTTGACCCGGATGCCGTTACATGAACGACTGGTTTGCGACAGCGTATGTATGAAACCTCCCAACCGAAATCGGCAGAGGACCCCGCGCCATCGATACAGCGTCACTCACCCTCTCAATCCTAGTTCTTCCAACCAGTTGCTGAGCCCGTCCTGTTCATGGACGTCGATGCGGACGAATTGGCCGCGAAGTCCGCTAAGCAGTGCCGTGATGAGAAGCTTGGCACCCTCGTCGCTTTGCGTCGCTACGGGACCGATGACGTAGCCACGTCCAAAGCGGCGAGCAATCGCGTAACCGGTAGATTTACCGTCCTCGCACAACAGAACTGCCTCGCCAACCTTGAGTAATTCGCGGATAAGCTTTTCCCGCGGCATGCCGTACGCTTTACGGTCAAGATCGAGTATTCCGTCAGCGTCCTCTTCATCGGCCGCGCGTACGATGTCGGCCGAGCGCTGCGGCATCCACGCTCGACCGATCATCAGCCGGGATTGAACACGCCCGGCCCCTCGCGCCATGCGTTACCATTTTTTTGAAGCAACATCCTTCAAAATGGCGCTGTCCAGCATCACCTCGGCAAGCAACGTCTTCAGCTTGGCGTTCTTATCTTCAAGGCGCTCTGAACGCAAAAAGGGCTCCGAGTTTCCTCGGAGCCCTTTTGATATTGGGTTTAAATTTTGGTTGCGGGGGCAGGATTTGAACCTGCGGCCTTCAGGTTATGAGCCTGACGAGCTACCGGGCTGCTCCACCCCGCGTCCAGCGCATTCGGCAAGGCCGAATGTCGCGGTTACGTCGTTGCTTTAGCGACGACGGATCTTTGCCGGAGATAAATTGCGGCACAATTTATCTCCTTTAAGGGGCGCACAAGATTTTGTACGCCATTTCATTGCCTTTAAAGCCCTGCCTTAAACGACGAAAGGCCGCTTGGATAGCGGCCCTTGGTGTCGGCTGGGCCGAGGTATGTGAATGAGAAGATTTTGAGTTGCGTTTTGCAGACCTGGCAGCGACCTACTCTCCCGCGTCTTGAGACGGAGTACCATTGGCGCTGGGGCGTTTCACGGCCGTGTTCGGAATGGGAACGGGTGCAGCCGCCCCGCGATAACCACCAGGTCGGCAAAACGCAACATTGTTCATGTTTTAACATGGACTGTTGTTTTCGAGAAGCTGGCAGACTTTCGTCTGATTTAATTTAACACGTCTTTCTGTGACTGGTCTGTTTGCCTGCCTTACTCGAGATCGAGCTTGGCAGCCATACAGGACGCTAGTCCGTCGCCAATCGTTTGGCGCGCCGTCTGCAGCGTAGTGGCCGAAGGCCACGTCAGCGTGAAGACAGAACAGATGTCATCGACCTTTGTTCGATGAACATAATCAATGGGAACGAAGAAGTCGATCGAGCTATTAGTAACGGTAAGCTTCACACATTGCTGTGCTTCCACACCCGTCCTATCAACGTGGTCGTCTTCCACGGCTCTGATAGGGAACACTCGTTTTCAGGTTGGTTTCCCGCTTAGATGCCTTCAGCGGTTATCCATTCCGTATATAGCTACTCTGCTATGCCCTTGGCAGGACAACAGATCCACCAGAGATACGTCCATCCCGGTCCTCTCGTACTAGGGACAGATCCTGTCAATATTCCTACACCCACGGCAGATAGGGACCGAACTGTCTCACGACGTTCTGAACCCAACTCACGTACCGCTTTAAATGGCGAACAGCCATACCCTTGGGACCTGCTCCAGCCCCAGGATGCGATGAGTCGACATCGAGGTGCCAAACAACCCCGTCGATATGGACTCTTGGGGGTCATCAGCCTGTTATCCCCGGCGTACCTTTTATCCGTTGAGCGATGGCCCTTCCACACGGGACCACCGGATCACTATGACCGACTTTCGTCTCTGCTCGACTTGTCAGTCTCGCAGTCAGGCGGGCTTATGCCATTGCACTCGACGACCGATTTCCGACCGGTCTGAGCCCACCATCGCGCGCCTCCGTTACTCTTTCGGAGGCGACCGCCCCAGTCAAACTACCCACCATACACTGTCCCGGATCCGGATAACGGACCGCGGTTAGACATCCACGAAGATAAGGGTGGTATTTCAAGGATGGCTCCACACGAACTGGCGTCCATGCTTCAAAGCCTACCACCTATCCTACACATGCCTTGGCGAATGCCAGTGTAAAGCTATAGTAAAGGTGCACGGGGTCTTTCCGTCTGACCGCAGGAACCCCGCATCTTCACGGGGAATTCAATTTCACTGAGTCTATGTTGGAGACAGCGGGGAAGTCGTTACGCCATTCGTGCAGGTCGGAACTTACCCGACAAGGAATTTCGCTACCTTAGGACCGTTATAGTTACGGCCGCCGTTTACTGGGGCTTCAGTTCAGAGCTTGCACCCCTCCCTTTAACCTTCCAGCACCGGGCAGGCGTCAGACCCTATACGTCGTATTGCTACTTCGCAGAGCCCTGTGTTTTTGATAAACAGTCGCTACCCCCTGGTCTGTGCCACCCCATCATACTTGCGTACAAAAGGGTCACGCTTCTTCCGAAGTTACGCGTGCAATTTGCCGAGTTCCTTCAACATAGTTCTCTCAAGCGCCTTGGTATACTCTACCTGACCACCTGTGTCGGTTTCGGGTACGGTCTATACGGTGGAGCTATTTCCTGGAACCTCTTCGCCGCACATTCAATCCAGTAAGAATGTACAACACACGAGATCCGTCACTACCACCAGGCCCACGAATATTAACGTGGTTCCCATCGACTACGCGTGTCCGCCTCGTCTTAGGGGCCGGCTAACCCTGCTCAGATTAACTTTAAGCAGGAACCCTTGGTCTTTCGGCGAGGGAGTCTCTCACTCCCTTTATCGTTACTCATGTCAACATTCGCACTTCCGATATCTCCAGCAGCCCTCACGGGTCCGCCTTCACAGACTTACGGAACGCTCCGCTACCACTGAAGCAACCCGAAGGTTGCCACAATCCTCAGCTTCGGTGCATGGCTTTAGCCCCGTTACATTTTCGGCGCAAAGACCCTTATTTAGACCAGTGAGCTGTTACGCTTTCTTTAAATGATGGCTGCTTCTAAGCCAACATCCTGGTTGTTTTGGGATCCTCACATCCTTTCCCACTTAGCCATGACTTGGGGACCTTAGCTGGAGGTCAGGGTTGTTGCCCTTTTCACGACGGACGTTAGCACCCGCCGTGTGTCTGCCGACTAGTACTCCTCGGTATTCGGAGTTTGGTTAGGATCAGTAAGACGGTGAGTCCCCATAGCCCATCCAGTGCTCTACCCCCGAGGGTATTCGGTCGACGCTCTACCTAAATAGATTTCGCGGAGAACCAGCTATTTCCGAGTTTGATTGGCCTTTCACCCCTAGCCACAAGTCATCCCAATCTATTGCAACAGATACGGGTTCGGCCCTCCAGTTGGTGTTACCCAACCTTCAGCCTGCTCATGGCTAGATCACTCGGTTTCGGGTCTAATGCAACTAACTAAATCGCCCTATTCAGACTCGCTTTCGCTGCGCCTACACCTACCGGCTTAAGCTTGCTAGTTACACTAAGTCGTTGACCCATTATACAAAAGGTACGCCGTCACCCAACCTACTAAAAGGCTCGGGCTCCGACTGTTTGTAGGCATCCGGTTTCAGGTTCTATTTCACTCCCCTCGTCGGGGTGCTTTTCACCTTTCCCTCACGGTACTTGTTCGCTATCGGTCATGCACGAGTACTTAGGCTTGGAGAGTGGTCTCCCCATGTTCAGACAGGATTTCACGTGCCCCGCCCTACTC
>NC_003062.2:0-55000 GCF_000092025.1 Agrobacterium fabrum str. C58 | reverse complement strand
CGCCACCGCAAATTCTGGCGAGCGATCTTTCCGGTCTCGCCCTCGATCTCGCCCACTGGGGCGTTCACGACCCTTCCGCGCTCGCATTTCTCGATGCGCCGCCTGAAGCTGCACTGAAAGAATCGGTGGCGCTTCTCAAAAACCTCGGTGCCCTCGATAACAGCGGCGGGCTGACGCGACAGGGCCATCTGATGCGTGGCCTTTCATTGCCGCCGCGGCTTGCGGCCATGGTGATTGCCTCGGCGGAAGAAGGTGCCGGGAAAAAGGCGGCGATGCTCGCCGTCATGCTGACGGAACAGGGACTGGGTGGCAACGACATCGACCTAGATGAAAGGCTGCGGCGCTTTTTTTCCGAGAGAAGTGAGAGGGCACAGGCGGCGCGCAAGCTTGCATCAAGGCTGCTCGACGCGATCGGCGACAAGACCGCGAAGGCTGAAACGCCGAGCGAGGTCGGTGCTCTGTTGCTGCACGCCTATCCGGACAGGATTGCGCTTCAACGCGGCGCGCGGGGGCGTTACGTGATGGCCAATGGGCGGGGCGCGGAGCTGGCCGAGACCGAACGGCTGGCGGCAAGCAAAATGCTCGTCGTGGCCGATATTACCGGACGGGCGGCGCAGCCACGTGTTCTTGCGGCGGCGGCTATCGAAAGGGCTGATATAGAAGAGCGGATGCCGCATCTTATCGTCCAGCAGGAACAGTTGCTGTTCGACAAGGCGAGCGGTCAGGCGCGGGCGCGAAAAGTGACACGCCTTGGTGCCATCATTCTCGACGAGACACCCTTGCCCAGACCCGATGGCGAACAGGCGGCGCGGGCACTTGCCAATGGCGTCAGGGAATTCGGCCTCGACATTCTTCCATTTTCGAAAGAAACCCTGCAGCTGCGTGACAGGATCGGTTTTCTGAATGCCAGCATCGGCGATCCGTGGCCTGACGTTAGCGATGCGGCGCTGCTTGCACGGCTGGAGGAATGGTTCGTTCCTTTCCAGAACGGCGCCCGCAGCCTTCAGGACATCCGGCCCGGCAGCCTCTCCGAGGGAATCCTGTCGCTGGTGCCGCATGAGGTGGCACGAGATCTCGGGCGGCTGGCACCGACGCATTTCGAAGCGCCGACGGGTCAGCGGCACCCCATCCGTTACGACGCCAGCGAACCGACGCTTTCCATTCGCGTACAGGAGCTTTTCGGACTGAAGGCCCACCCCGCCATTGCGCAGGGGCGCCTGCCGCTGCTCCTGGAATTGACCTCCCCGGCGCACAGGCCGATACAGACGACACGCGATCTTCCCGGTTTCTGGACGGGCTCGTGGAAGGATGTGCGGGCGGATATGCGCGGGCGGTATCCGCGCCATCCCTGGCCGGAGGATCCGGCCTCGGCCCTGCCGACCAGCCGTGCGAAACCGCGCGGGACGTGACGATGATGAAAAGGGTAAAGGAGAAGACGGTGGCTGGCCATCCGATCGAAACCACCAGGCTTGGCCGCGCCAGCCGCAGGATAAGGTTGCAGACTATCATCTGGCTGCGCTGGCTGGCGGTGGCCGGACAGACGGCGACGATCCTGTTTGTCGCTTTCGCGCTGAATTTTCCCCTGCCGCTTCTCGCCTGCGGACTTCTGATCGCGGCGCTGGCGCTTGCCAATCTGTTTCTCACCGCCCGTTTTCCGTCCACCTATCGTCTGGAGCCGTGGGAAGCGACATTGCTGCTCGCCTTCGACCTGCTGCAACTGACGGCACTGATCTATATTACCGGTGGACTTTCCAATCCCTTCGCGCCGCTGATCTGCGTGCAGGTCATCATCGCCTTTGCCTCGCAGCCGCTGAAGCATTCGCTCATCCTGCTCGGCTTTGCCGTCATCTGCTCGACGGCGATCGCCTTTTCGCCTTTTCCTGTTCCCTGGTACCCCGACGAGGTTTTGCCGATCCAGCTTCTGCTGCATGTCGGCACCTGGGTTGCGATCATCGCTACTACGTCTTTCGCGGCCTTTTATGCCTATCGCGTTTCACATGAGGCCAATCAACTGGCTGATGCGCTGGCGGCAACGGAGCTGGTGCTGGAGCGGGAAAAACACCTTTCCCAGCTCGACGGGCTGGCGGCAGCGGCAGCGCATGAGCTCGGCACGCCGCTTGCGACAATCAGCGTCGTCGCCAAGGAAATGGAACGGGAACTGGGGCATGATGAGAAATACGGCGAAGACATCGCGCTGCTGCGCAGCCAGAGCGAAAGATGCCGCGATATTCTGCGCCGGCTCACCTCGCTTTCCGCCGACAACGAGGAGCATATGAGCCGCCTTCCACTTTCCTCGCTGATCGAGGAGGTGATGGCGCCGCATCGCGAGTTTGGCATTCGCCTGGAACTGGTGGAAAAGACTGGCCGTGCCGAGGAGCCGGTCGGTATCCGCAACGCCGGCATTATCTACGGACTGGGCAACCTCATCGAAAATGCCGTGGACTATGCGCGTGAGAAGGTGACCGTGACGGTGGATCACGATGCCCAGAACGTCGCCGTCACCATAGAGGATGACGGTCCGGGTTATGCCCATGACGTGCTTGCCCGTATCGGCGAGCCCTATGTGACCGAACGTCACAATGATACGCGCGCCGGTGGGCTCGGGCTCGGGCTTTTCATCGCCAAGACCTTGCTGGAGCGTTCCGGCGCGGCCGTCACCTTTGAGAATCGCGCGTCAAGCAAAAGCGGGGCGCGGGTCACAATCGTCTGGCCTCGGGCGCTGATGGACGATAAAAGAAGCCGTTGACTTTACCATCCACGTTGAAGCGGCGATAAGAAGAAGAAAATCAAGCCGATGAAGTTGCCGGAAGGCCGGAAACATGAAGATTGAAGACCAGACCCCAGCCACCAGCGAACCGGTGGACGATATCGATCCGATCGGACCCGACAGATCGCTGCTGATCGTCGACGATGACGGCCCGTTTCTGCGCCGGCTTGCCCGGGCCATGGAAACGCGCGGCTTTGCCGTCGATACTGCCGAGACAGTGAGCGAGGGCATTGCCCGCTCCAAGGCCGCGCCGCCGAAATATGCGGTCGTCGATTTGAGGCTTGCTGACGGCAACGGGCTGGAAGTGATCGAAGCCATCAGGCAGAACCGGGACGATACACAGATCGTCGTTTTGACCGGCTACGGCAATATCGCCACCGCCGTGACTGCCGTGAAGCTCGGTGCGCTGGACTATCTCGCCAAACCCGCCGATGCGGACGATGTCTTTAATGCTCTGACACAGCGCAAGGGTGAAAAGACCGAGGTTCCCGAAAACCCCATGTCGGCAGACCGCGTGCGCTGGGAGCATATTCAGCGGGTTTATGAAATGTGCGAACGCAATGTTTCGGAAACGGCGCGTCGGCTCAACATGCATCGGCGCACCCTGCAGCGCATTCTCGCGAAACGCGCTCCGAAGTGAAGCATTTCCAGTAAAAGTGCGCAATGGTTTTACGTCCGGATAATGGGCTGGAACCGAACGCTATTCCCCGAAACTGCGCCCGGTCGTCCATTCAGCCAACATAAGCCGGGTTGCAGCGGTTCTTGAAAAATCCAGCATTACCGATTTGCGGGTCGCCGGTGGCAATTTGTGCTCCGGCGCATCTCGCAGCATGTGTGCTCCATAGCCATCCGAGAGGATCAGCCCACATTCCTCAGGGAATATGTCGGTCGGAACTTCCGGATGAGTGGCGAAAAATAGCCGGTCGCAATGCAGGCGATAATCCGGCCATTTACGATCGACGCGGAAATCCTCGATCGAGGATTTGATTTCGATGATCCAGATTTCACCCTTGGCCGACAGGCTAATGAGATCGGCTCTGCGTCCGCTCGCAAGCGGCAGTTCCGGCAGAACCGAATGGCGCATCTCATGCAACAGCACCTGTACGCCGCGACGTACCAGCATCGCCTTGTCCGACTGGCGGCCGTCGATTAACGGATTATTATTGGTAAAGGAAAGAATAGTCATGGATAAAGGCTGCTGAAGCGTTTGGCCTATTGTTGCAAAAAGGCAATCAACCGGCAATTTTAAAGGCGTTGCCGTTTCGCGGCTGCACAATGGCTTGCCAAGTGCGACTTAATGGAAAATAACCGATTTATCCAATTAAGCCTACTCCTTCGCACAATTTGGCGAATTTTCCGCGAGAACGACATGCGCATCCGCACCCCATTGACCCTACTCGGTCTGACGGCAGCACTGGCACTGGCCGGCTGCGCCGAAACGACTTCCCAATCCTCCGCTCCGACCTCCGGCAAGATCGCGGCGTCAGTGCCGGTTGCTGACCCCGTTCCGGCGAAGGTCGAAACGGTCCAGATTTTCAACGATGTCTACGGTCCCGTGACCGATGCGGGTTATGCGCTGCCGGCCATTCCGATCAATCGCGTGAATGAGAAGTACCGCCGCCAGATCGTCGAGTTCCAGACATCCGAGCGTCCCGGCACCATCATCGTCAATACGCGCGATCGTTACCTCTATTATATCATGTCCGGTAACCGCGCTGTGCGTTACGGCATTGGCGTCGGCAAGGCAGGTTTTGCATGGGCCGGTGAAGCCTATGTGGCCTGGAAGCAGGAATGGCCGATGTGGCATCCGCCGAAGGAAATGGCCGACCGCAAGCCGGAAGTGGCCAAATATGTCGAGGCCGGCATGGGCCCGGGCCTTTCCAACCCGCTCGGCGCGCGCGCCATGTATCTCTTCAACGAAAAGGGACAGGACACGCTGTTCCGCATCCATGGTTCGCCCGAATGGGCTTCGATCGGCACTGCTGCCTCTTCGGGCTGCATCCGCATGATCAACCAGGATGTGATCGATCTCTATAGCCGCGTCCGCCCCGGCCGCAGCACCAAGGTCGTCGTGATCCAGTAAAAGTTACATCAGATCAAGAAAAAGCCGCCGAGGATTTTCCCGGCGGCTTTTTTGTTTATGGAAACGCTAGAGAATTTCCGGTGAAAACGGGATCACCTGCAATGCTCAATCTCTTTGGTTTTCAGCATTTCCGGACGTAAAACCGCTACGCACTTTTACTGGAAATACCAGGCGGCCGCTTCAGCCCGCCTGCTTTGCTTTCAGCTCCAGACGGCGGCGGTGCAGAACCGGTTCGGTGTAGCCGTTCGGCTGTTCACGGCCCTTCAGCACCAGCTCGACAGCAGCCTGGAAAGCCACCGATCCATCGAAATCCGATGCCATCGGCAGATAGGCCGGATCGCCGGCATTCTGCGTGTCCACTACCGCGGCCATGCGCTTCATGGTCTTGATGATCTGGGCCTCCGTCACCACGCCGTGGCGCAGCCAGTTCGCCATGTGCTGGGCGGAAATGCGCAGCGTGGCGCGGTCCTCCATCAGGCCAATATTGTTGATGTCAGGCACCTTGGAGCAGCCGACACCCTGATCGACCCAGCGAACAACATAACCGAGAATGCCCTGGGCGTTATTATCAAGCTCGCGCTGGATTTCCTCCGGCGTCCAGTTGGGACGCGGTGCGACCGGCACCGACAGGATATCGGAGAGCTTTGCGCGACCGCGGCTTTTCAGGCCTTCCTGAACGGCTGCGACGTCGACCTTATGGTAATGCGTGGCGTGCAACGTCGCCGCCGTCGGCGACGGCACCCAGGCGGTATTGGCGCCGGCTTTCGGATGCGCGATCTTCTGCTCCAGCATGGCAGCCATCAGATCCGGCATGGCCCACATGCCCTTGCCGATCTGGGCGTGGCCGGAGAGACCGCATTCGAGGCCAATATCGACGTTCCAGTTTTCATAAGCCGCGATCCATGCAGCCTGTTTCATGTCGCCCTTGCGGATCATCGGGCCTGCTTCCATAGAGGTATGGATTTCGTCGCCGGTGCGATCGAGGAAGCCGGTATTGATGAAGACTACGCGATCCTTCGCCGCGCGAATGCTTTCCTTGAGGTTGACGGTGGTGCGGCGCTCCTCATCCATGATGCCCATTTTCATGGTGTTCGGCGCCATGCCCACAAGATTTTCGACGCGGGCGAATATCTCGTTGGCGAAAGCAACCTCTTCCGGTCCGTGCATCTTCGGCTTGACGACATACATGGAGCCGGCGCGGGAATTCTGGCGTCGTCCGGACGGGCCGACATCGTAAAGCGCGATCAGCGCCGTGACGACGGCATCCATAATGCCTTCCGGCACGTCGCGGCCATCCCTGTCGAGGATCGCCGGATTGGTCATGAGATGACCGACATTGCGCACCAGCATCAGGGAACGGCCCGGCAGCGTGAGCGCGGAACCATCGGGAGCGGTATAATAACGATCCGGGTTGAGGCGGCGGGTGAAAGTGTTGCCGCCCTTGGAGACGGCTTCCGTCAAATCGCCGCGCATCAGGCCAAGCCAGTTGCCGTAAACCAGCACCTTGTCCTCGGCATCGACGGCGGCGACAGAATCCTCGCAATCCATGATGGTCGTCAGCGCTGATTCGAGAATGACGTCCGATATGCCTGCTCTATCGCTTTTGCCGATTTCGGTCGAGGGATCGATGACGATTTCCGTGTGCAGACCGTTCTTGCCGAGCAGGATCGTGGCGGGCTTTGCCGCTTCACCGCTGAAACCTTTGAATTGAACTGCATCCTTGAGGCCAGTCGTGGCAGCACCGATGGCAAGCTGCAACAGGCCGTCAGCAATATTGAAGCCTGTGACGTCGGACCAGCTTCCTGTCTCGAGCGGGGCGGATTCATCGAGGAAATTGCGCGCCCAAGCGATGACCTTGTCACCACGCTTCGGATTGTAACCCCTGCCCTTTTCCGCACCGTCGGCATCGGAAATGGCGTCTGTGCCGTAGAGCGCATCATAAAGCGAACCCCAGCGGGCATTGGCGGCGTTCAGCGCATAACGCGCATTCATGACGGGAACAACGAGTTGCGGACCGGCGACGACGGCAATTTCCGGGTCGACATTATTAGTTTCGACCTTGAAGCCGGGACCTTCCGGCAGCAGGTAGCCGATCTCCTTCAGGAAGGCCTCATAGGCATCGAAATCCGAGGGAGCGCCGTTCTCACGGTACCAACCATCGATTTTTTCCTGCAGCGCATCGCGCTTGGCAAGCAGTTCACGATTCTTCGGAGAAAGCTCATGGACGATGGCCGAAAAACCCTCAAAGAAGGTCTCGCTGTCCAGACCTGTGCCCGGAAGCACCTCGTCCGTCAAAAAGGCATACAGCCTGTCGTCAATGGAAAGACCGAATTTATCCGTGCGGCTCACATGCGCCTCCTTATATTCTGAAGGCATAGATTGGACGCTGAGGCGGTCGCTCGTCAATCGCGGCATCCAGCCAAATATTATTTCCTTTTTGGAAACAATATGGCGGATAATAGTCTTTTTCTACAAAAGCGCCTGCAGATCCTTGATGCGGTCGTTTACCAGCCAGCCGTAATAATTTTCTTCCGGCAATAGCGGCTGCTCGCCGCCTCCGGCGCGTTGGCGGTTCTTCTGTGCAAGCGCAGCCGCACGCTGCTGCGAACCGCCGACATTATAAAGCGTGGAGGTCACACCAGGATTCTTCGAAATATCCATGTCGGCGATCGATCGGTAGTCGTCGATCGACTTGCGGATGGAGGCTGCCATGAAGGCGAGCGAGCGGTCCGGATCCATGATAGCCGTATAAACGGCAGTGGCATCGTTTTCATCCAGCTTTTCGTAACCGGAGGTTCTCGACACCATGTCGGACAGCATCAGCGCTGTTAGCGGGTTGATCTGGCCGAGGCCGAAGGTCTGGCCGGCATAAAATGGCTGGAAGAAAACGGCGCTGAAACGGTTGTTCGGATAGGCCACGCCGTCGACTGTTTTGCCACGGAAGCTGTCGTCCCAGACATCTTCGCGGCAGTTCCAGAGGCTGTAGGAATCCTTCTTCGCCTGGCATTTGGAAAATTGCGCATGCGTCAGAAACTGCGCAATCGTCTCATCCTTGTAGCCGAAGCGGAAACTGCTACCGGCATAGGAGGCCGCCTTGACGTAATAGGACTGCAGACGGTCATAAGCGTCGACATTATAGGTGTGTTCGCCGACGATCGCGCCGACCATATGAATTGGATCGATGCCGTAGCGTCCGGCGGTCGACTTGATCTTGGCGATCAGCGCCTTGTCGGAGGACAAAAGGTCGATCACCTTCTGGTACTTGCGTTCGAAAGAGCTGTTGGACGCCTTGGTTCTGCGGGCGGAAGCGCCGGGAACACCCGGCTGTTCGGCATTGCGATTGCCCGGGGGAACAACCGTCGCGGCCTCGGCATAAGAAGACGAAACGGCGGAAACCGCCAGAGCCACGACAAATGCCAGAAGAATTTTGCGCACGAGCGACTGCCTTTTCTCGAGCCGGCCCTTCCCGGCATGACAAGCGGGAAAACCGGATCATTCCACGAAAGCGGTTCCAACCGGAATGCAGCCCTTCCCATAAACAAAATGCGGGCTGAATGCGAGATGAGGCAGATAAAATAAAAGAGTGCGGCAAATATGGCCGCACTCTTCTTTCGTTGTCCCTGAAGTCTTCAGAGAATGTAACGCGACAAATCCGTATCGGCGGCAAGATCGCCGACATGTTTTTTGACGTATTCCTGATCGATCTTGACGGCAGACCCACCACGATCCGGTGCGTTGAAGGAGATCTCGTCGAGAACGCGCTCCATCACGGTCTGCAGGCGGCGCGCACCGATGTTTTCGACCGATGAGTTGAGATGAACGGCGACATCGGCCAGTGCATCGATGGCGTCATCTGTGAAATCGAGATCAAGTTCTTCCGTTGCCATCAGCGCCTTGTACTGGCGGATAAGGCTTGCTTCCGTCTCGGTGAGGATACGGCGGAAATCTTCCTTGGTCAGCGGCTTCAACTCGACGCGGATCGGCAGGCGACCCTGAAGCTCCGGCAGAAGATCCGACGGCTTCGCCACATGGAAGGCTCCAGAGGCGATGAAGAGGACATGGTCGGTTTTGACAGGGCCATATTTCGTCGAAACCGTCGTGCCTTCTACAAGCGGCAGGAGATCGCGCTGCACACCCTCGCGGGAGACGCCGGCGCCCATGCCGCCATCGCGGGCGGCGATCTTGTCGATCTCGTCGAGGAAGACGATGCCGTCATTTTCCACCGACTTCACCGCCTCGCGCTGGATCATTTCATTATCCAGCAGCTTGTCGGATTCGTCGCGGACAAGATCGGTATAGGACTTCGAGACCGTGGTGCGCACCTTCTTGGTACGTCCGCCCATAGCCTTGCCGAACATTTCCGACAGGTTCAGCACGCCGATATTGGCGCCCGGCATGCCGGGAATTTCGAAACCGGGCATGCCCGAGCCGCTATCCGCCACCTCGATATCGATTTCCTTGTCGTCCAGCTCACCGTCGCGCAGCTTTTTGCGGAAGCTCTCACGCGTGCCCGGCGATGCGGTCGAGCCAACAAGTGCATCAAGCACCCGTTCCTCGGCGCTTTGATGCGCCTTAGCCTGGACTTCGGCGCGCTTCTTTTCGCGCACGAGACCGATACCGATCTCCACCAGATCGCGGATGATCTGCTCGACATCGCGGCCGACATAACCGACTTCGGTGAATTTGGTGGCTTCGACCTTGATGAAAGGCGCGCCGGCCAGCTTGGCGAGGCGGCGGGAAATCTCCGTCTTGCCGACACCGGTCGGCCCGATCATCAGAATGTTTTTTGGCATGACTTCGTCGCGCAGGCTCTCATCGAGCTGCTGGCGGCGCCAGCGGTTGCGCAGTGCAATCGCGACCGCGCGTTTTGCATCATGCTGGCCGATGATGTGGCGGTCGAGTTCCGAGACGATCTCCCGGGGAGAAAAAGTGGTCATTCTATCCTCTCGGCTTTCCTGCTCCGGCCGGCCATTCCGGCCCGGCCCACAGGACCCTTGGGTGAGAAATGGGGTTGAGAAATTCGCTTATTCTGCGTCGAGCGTTTCGACGACGAGATTATGGTTGGTATAAACGCAGATATCGGCGGCGATATCGAGCGACTGGCGCGCTACCTCTTCGGCCGACTTGTCCGTGTCCATCATGGCGCGGGCGGCGGCGAAGGCATAGTTGCCGCCGGAGCCGATGGCGATTGCGCCGTGTTCCGGTTCCAGCACATCCCCATTACCGGTGATGGCAAGCGTGGTCGATTTATCGGCCACCAGCATCATCGCTTCGAGATTGCGCAGATATTTGTCCGTGCGCCAGTCCTTCGCAAGCTCCACGGCTGCGCGCATCAACTGGCCGGGATATTGCTCAAGCTTCTTTTCGAGACGGTCGAGCAGCGTGAAGGCATCCGCCGTCGCACCGGCAAAACCGGCAATCACCTCACCCTTGCCGATACGGCGAACCTTGCGGGCATTGCCCTTCATGACGGTCTGGCCAAGGCTTACCTGCCCGTCGCCAGCCATGACGACCTTGCCGCCCTTCCTGACTGTAATAATTGTTGTCATCAAACACCTGTCTGCCCTGACGGGCCTGGGGTTAACGGGCCGGGACACGGCCCTCTGTGGCTCTATGTAAGTTTGCTTTTCACGATTGCAATCTTCGGGGCGACGCACCGTTTTCGGCGCGTCACGCAAGACGATGGAACAACTGGATATTTGTGTCCCGTGCTGATAAGGAACGGCAACATTTTCACGGAGCGGCCAAAATGGCAGAACGTAAAGGCGAGATTATCCGCAAGACCAACGAAACCTCGGTTTCGGTGCGCGTGGATATCGACGGCACCGGCAAATCGAAAATTTCCACCGGCGTGGGATTTTTCGACCATATGCTGGACCAGCTCAGCCGCCATTCGCTGATCGACATGGACATCGAAGTTCAGGGCGATCTGCATATCGATGACCACCACACCGTGGAAGACACCGGCATCGCCATCGGCCAGGCAATTGCCAAGGCGCTGGGCGACCGGCGTGGCATTACCCGTTACGCCTCGCTCGATCTGGCCATGGACGAAACGATGACCAAGGCTGCCGTCGATATTTCCGGCAGGCCGTTCCTTGTGTGGAACGTCAATTTCTCCGCGCCGAAGATCGGCACCTTCGATACCGAACTGGTGCGCGAGTTCTTTCAGGCACTCGCCCAGAATGCCGGCATTACGCTGCATATCCTGAACCATTACGGCGCCAACAACCACCATATCGCCGAAACGTGCTTCAAGGCCGTTGCCCGCGTTCTTCGCACGGCAACCGAGATCGACCCCCGGCAGGCAGGCCGCGTTCCCTCGACCAAGGGTATGCTGGCCTGACGCCAAAGCTGTCAGGAAGCCCATGACAAGCTATCTCGTTCTGGAAGCCCCCAACGGGCCGGACAGGGACCACAAGACGACCCGCTTCATTGCAGACCGTTTCGTCTGGCTGGCACTGATTGCGCCCTGGTTATGGCTTGCCGTCAACCGGCTGTGGCTGACGACGGCAGTTGTTGTCATTGCCACACTTGTGGCCGGGCAAATCTCAATGTTAGCCGGATTCGAACCCGTCGGCATTCTCCTTGGTTTCGCCATCGGGCTTATCACGGCGCTGGAGGGGCGTGATTTTCTCGTCCGGCACCTGATCCGCAAAGGCTGGACGCTGACTTCGGTCATTTCCGCCCCTGATCTTTCAAGCGCGGAAGATATATATTTCTCCAGCCTCTCCGAAAACGCCGACAAGGCGGAACAGTTGTCCCGGCCGGTCTGGACCACTTCTGCGCAAAAGAGCGGTGGCAAAAACTTCGTCGACGATCCCGCCGGATCGTTTCTTTTCGACTTGAATGGAAGGCGCTGACATGCGTGTCGCGATTATCGACTACGGTTCGGGCAATTTGCGTTCGGCCACCAAAGCTTTCGAGCGTGCCGCCCGCGAGGCTGGCATCGACGCAACCATCGATCTGACCGACAAGCCGGATCACGTCGCTTCGGCGGACCGCATCGTCCTGCCGGGCGTCGGTGCCTATGCGGATTGCAGTGCGGGTCTGAATGCCATGCCCGGTATGCACGAGGCGCTCATCGAAGCCGTCGAGAAAAAAGCCCATCCTTTCCTCGGCATCTGCGTCGGCATGCAGCTGATGTCCTCGCGCGGACTGGAAAAGACCGTCAGCACCGGGCTCGGCTGGATCGAAGGTGACGTCGTGGAAATGACGCCGTCCGATCCCACTCTTAAAATCCCGCAGATCGGCTGGAATACGCTGGAAATCCGCCACGCGCACCCGCTGTTCGACGGCATAAAGACCGGTGCGGATGGGCTGCACGCCTATTTCGTGCATTCCTATCATCTGGCGGCCAAGCACTCGACTGACGTCATCGCCACCACCAATTATGGTGGCGCGATGACGGCTTTCGTCGGCCGCGACAACATGGCGGGCGCGCAGTTCCACCCGGAAAAAAGCCAGACGCTCGGCCTTGCCCTGATTTCCAATTTCCTGCGCTGGAAGCCCTGACATGATTCTTTTTCCCGCAATCGATCTCAAAGACGGTGAGTGCGTTCGCCTGAAACTCGGCGATATGGAGCAGGCAACCGTCTATAACGAGGACCCCGGTGCGCAGGCGAAGGCCTTTGAGGACCAGGGGTTTGAATGGCTGCATGTGGTTGATCTCAACGGTGCCTTTGCTGGTGAGACGGTCAATGGCGCAGCGGTTGATGCCATTTTGAAATCCACGAAAAACCCGGTGCAGCTGGGCGGTGGTATTCGCACACTCGACCATATCGAAGCTTGGCTCAGCCGTGGGCTGGCCCGTGTCATCCTCGGCACCGTGGCAGTGCGCGATCCGGTGCTGGTTATCGAAGCCTGCAAACGTTTCCCCGGCCAGGTCGCCGTCGGCATCGACGCCAAGGGCGGCAAGGTTGCGGTGGAAGGCTGGGCGGAAGCCTCCGAGCTCGGTATCATCGAACTTGCCAAACGTTTCGAAGGTGCCGGCGTTGCCGCCATCATCTATACCGACATCGATCGCGACGGCATTCTGGCCGGCATCAACTGGGCCTCGACGCTGGAACTGGCGGATGCCGTGTCGATCCCTGTCATCGCTTCCGGCGGCCTTGCCTCCATCGACGACATCAAACGAATGTTGCAGCCGGATGCCGCAAAGCTCGAGGGTGCGATTTCAGGCCGTGCCCTTTATGACGGGCGTATCGACCCCACCGAAGCGCTTGACCTCATCAAGGCCGCGAAGGAGGTACGTGCATGACCCTCAAAGCCCGCATTATTCCCTGCCTCGACGTGAAAGACGGACGTGTCGTCAAGGGTGTGAACTTCGTCGACCTGATCGATGCTGGCGACCCGGTCGAGGCAGCAAAAGCCTATGACGCGGCGGGAGCGGATGAACTCTGCTTCCTCGACATCACCGCGTCCTCGGACAATCGCGACACCATCTTCGATGTCGTCTCACGCACTGCGGACCATTGCTTCATGCCGGTGACGGTCGGTGGCGGGGTTCGTAGCGTCGCGGATATTCGTAAGCTGCTTCTTTGCGGTGCGGACAAGGTCTCTATCAACTCCGCAGCTGTCAAGGATCCCGACTTCGTTGCGCAGGCGGCCGACAAGTTCGGCAACCAATGCATCGTCGTTTCCATCGACGCCAAGCGGGTTTCCAAAGATGGCGAAGCTGACCGCTGGGAAATTTTTACCCATGGCGGACGCCAGCCAACTGGTATCGATGCCGTGGAATTCGCCATCAAGATGGTTGAACGGGGTGCCGGCGAATTGCTCGTCACCTCGATGGATCGCGACGGCACCAAGAGCGGTTATGATATCGGCCTGACGCGCAGCATTGCCGATCAGGTTCGCGTGCCCGTCATCGCCTCGGGCGGCGTTGGTACGCTTGATGATCTGGTGGCAGGTGTTCGCGATGGCCACGCGACGGCAGTGCTTGCCGCTTCCATCTTCCACTTCGGCACCTATTCGATCGGTGAAGCCAAGAGCTACATGGCCGAACATGGCATTGCCATGCGTCTCGACTGATTGCAGGAACATCCCATGAGCGCATTTTCCCTTTCCGATCTGGAACGCATCGTCGCGAAGCGTGCCGCTGCATCCCCTGATGAATCCTGGACGGCCAAGCTGGTTGCTGCCGGCCAGGAGCGCGCAGCAAAGAAGCTGGGCGAAGAAGCGGTTGAAGCCGTCATCGCTGCCATCGCACAGGATCGCGACGGGCTTAAAAACGAAGCAGCCGACCTGCTTTACCATCTGCTGGTGGTGCTGAAGATCGCCGACATTCCCTTGAGCGATGTTTTTGCCGAACTGGAGCGTCGCACAGGTCAGACCGGCCTTGCGGAAAAGGCGGCGAGGCCGACACCATGAAGATTGAGGCGGGCAGCGGGGAGAGAGGCATGCCAGGCACACTCGATCATTTTCGTGCGGACGAATATTCGCCCTATCACTTCTTCAGTTCCGAAGAATGGGCCAAATTCCGCGCTGACACGCCACTGACGCTTTCCGCCGATGAGGTGAAGCGGCTGCGATCGCTGGATGACCCCATCGATCTGGATGAAGTGCGGCGCATTTACCTGTCGCTGTCGCGCCTCCTTTCATCGCATGTTGAAGCGTCGCAGCTGCTTTTCGAACAGCGCAACCGCTTTCTGAATATGGGGGATGTCAACAAGACGCCCTTCGTCATCGGCATTGCCGGATCGGTGGCCGTTGGCAAATCGACGACAGCGCGTATCCTGAAAGAGCTTCTGGCGCGGTGGCCTTCCAGCCCGAAGGTCGATCTCATCACCACTGACGGGTTTCTTTACCCGAACGAGGTGCTGCGGCGCGAAAACCTGATGGAGCGCAAGGGCTTTCCGGAAAGCTACGATATCGGCGCGCTGCTGCGTTTTCTTTCGGCGATCAAGGCGGGCCAGCCGAATGTGAAGGCCCCGCGTTATTCGCACCTGACCTACGACGTGTTGCCGAACGAATTCACCGTCATCGACCAGCCGGATATCCTGATCTTCGAAGGCATCAACGTGCTGCAATCCCGTGACCTTCCGGCGGGCGGTCGTATCGTGCCGATCGTTTCCGACTTCTTCGATTTCTCGATCTATATCGATGCCGATGAGGATTTCATTCACAACTGGTATGTGAACCGGTTCATGAACCTGAGACAGACCGCCTTCCGCGACCCGAACTCATTCTTCAACCGGTATGCGTCGATCAGCGAAGAGGCGGCACTCAGCATTGCCGAAGGGCTCTGGCAGAACATCAACCTGAAGAACCTGCGCCAGAACATCGTGCCGACGCGCCCGCGCGCCGATCTTATTCTGCGCAAGGGAGAGAACCACCTGATAGATACGGTGGCGCTGCGAAAGCTCTGACAAACTGGGTGCTTGCGGGTTAATCGCCCGAGGGTTTGCCGCGCATTTTCTTGATATCGGAACGACCGGATTTTGCCTTGAGGCGGCGTTCGACAGATCCCTTGGTGGGTTTGGTGGCCTTGCGCACCGGCGGCGGCGGGGCGGCAGCTTCCAGTATCAGCTCCTTCAGCCGCTCGCGCGCATCTTCACGATTGCGCTCCTGACTTCGAAACCGGCTGGCCTCGATCATCAGCACACCCTCTTTCGAAACACGTCGACCGCCAAGCCTGACGGCATTGGCCTTCACCCGATCCGAGAGGGACGGTGAATTGGCAATATCGAAAAACAGCTGAACCGCCGTCGAGACCTTGTTGACGTTCTGGCCGCCCGGCCCGCCGGCCAGCACGAATTGCTCCGTCAGCTCCCAGCCGGCGATGGTGATACGGTTGCTGATGTAAAGCGGGTCGCTGGCCATGATCTTTCTCCGCGCCGGTGATGCCACAGAACGCAAAAAATGAAAACAGCGGACAAAATGAAAGAACCCGGCAAAAAGAAACCCGGCACTGGGCCGGGTTCCCTCCTCCTCACGAAAGACTTTATATTCATTCAGCCGCGAGCAGAAGGCCCGGGGCTGCGTCGCGAACCTTGCTGTCGACGTGATCTTCGAACTTGGTGAAGTTCGAAACGAACATCGATACCAGCTTCTTCGCCTGCGCGTCGTAAGCTGCGCCATCGGCCCAGGTGGAACGTGGATCAAGGATCGCACCATCGACGCCGTCGAGCGACAGCGGTACGGCGAAACCGAAATTCGCATCGGTGCGGAATTGCGCATTCTTCAGGTCGCCGGTAAGTGCGGCGGTCAGAAGCGCGCGCGTCGCCTTGATGGGCATACGCTTGCCGATGCCATAGGCGCCGCCGGTCCAGCCGGTATTGACCAGCCAGCAATCGACGCCGTGCTTGCCGATCAGCTCACGCAGCAGGTTGCCGTATTCCGCCGGATGACGCGGCATGAAGGGTGCGCCGAAGCAGGTGGAGAATGTGGCTTCCGGCTCGGTCACGCCCTTTTCCGTGCCGGCAACCTTGGCGGTGTAACCGGAGAGGAAGTGGTACATGGCCTGTTCCGGCGTCAGACGCGCGATCGGCGGCAGCACGCCGAAGGCATCCGCCGTCAGCATGATGATCGTCTTCGGATGGCCGGCAATGCCCGTTTCCGATGCATTCGGAATGAAGTGCAGCGGATAGGCGCTGCGGGTGTTTTCCGTCAGCGAGTTGTCGTTGAAATCAGGAACCCGGCTTTCATCCAGCACGACGTTTTCGAGAACCGTGCCGAAACGATTGGTCGCGGCGTAGATTTCCGGCTCGGCCTCGGACGAAAGCTTGATCGCCTTGGCATAACAGCCGCCCTCGAAGTTGAAGATGCCGTGTTCGCCCCAGCCATGTTCGTCATCGCCGATCAGCGTGCGTGCCGGGTCGGCGGAGAGCGTGGTCTTGCCGGTGCCGGAGAGGCCGAAGAACACGGCGGAATCACCCTCAGGACCGACATTGGCCGAGCAATGCATCGGCATCACGCCCTTGGCCGGCAGCAGGTAGTTCAGCACCGTGAAGACCGACTTCTTGTTTTCACCGGCATAGGACGTGCCGCCGATGAGCACGAGGCCATTCGTCAGATCGCAGGCAATGACCGTTTCCGAGCGAACGCCATGACGGGCCGGATCAGCCTTGAAGCTTGGCAGGTTGATGATGGTGAGCTTCTGGCTGAAGCCCGAAAGCGTCTCCCGCTTCGGCCGGATCAGTAGATTGCGGATGAACAGCGAATGCCAGGCAAGCTCGGTGACGACGCGGGTCGGCAGCGCATTTTCCTCATCGGCACCGCCGATCAGATCCTGCACGTAAAGCGTCTTGCCGGCGGCATGGGCCAGCATGTCCTGACGCAGCAGCTCGAAATTTTCCGGCGACAGCGGCTTGTTGTTGTCCCACCAGATGGTGTTTTCGGTGGAAGCATCACGAACGACGAATTTATCCTTCGGCGAGCGGCCCGTATGCTGGCCGGTGACGGCGCGCAGCGCGCCGTCGATGGTCAGTTCGGCTTCGCCGTTACGGATCGCGTGTTCGTATAATTCGCTCTCATTGAGGTTATAAAAGACGCGGGAGGCCTCGCCCAGTCCGAGTTCCGCAACTCCATTGGCAGGATTATGAACCCCAAGCTCGTTCATGACGCGTTCCTTGTAAATGACGATAAGGCCGTTGAAATCTTCACGGAAAATACGTGCCAGCTTTTGGAAACGCAAGAGCCTGACTTTAAAAAACTTAGTAATTTCAATATATTAATCGATTTAAAAGATTTTATTTCTTTTTAAATCGGTTGAAGACGCATTAAAATCCAGCCGCAGCGTTTTTACGAAATCCTCTCGCCGCACCCCCGCGATTTCAGGGCGAGTTTTCCTTTGCCACAATTTGTTCCACCTTTATACTCAAGAGAGTGGCTCGCGGCGCACAACCTGGCTGGGTGAATGTCGGGAGTTACGAGAAAATGACGATGGAGACCAACTACATGCAGACGATCGCGCTTGTCGACGATGACCGGAATATTCTCACTTCGGTATCGATCGCGCTCGAAGCCGAAGGCTACCGGGTCGAAACGTATACGGACGGCGCCTCCGCGCTTGACGGGTTGATCGCCCGTCCGCCGCAGCTTGCCATTTTCGATATTAAGATGCCCCGCATGGACGGCATGGAGCTTTTGCGACGCCTTCGCCAGAAATCGGATATTCCCGTTATCTTCCTCACCTCGAAGGATGAGGAGATCGACGAATTGTTCGGCCTGAAGATGGGTGCAGACGATTTCATCACAAAGCCGTTTTCGCAGCGCCTTCTGGTGGAGCGCGTCAAGGCCATCCTGCGCCGTGCCAGCAGCCGTGAGGCGTCCGCTGCAACCGGCGGCACGCTGAAGCCGACCGCGGACCAGCAGGCGCGCACGCTGGAGCGTGGACAGCTCGCCATGGACCAGGAACGCCACACCTGCACCTGGAAGGGTGAGCCGGTGACGCTGACAGTGACTGAATTCCTCATCCTGCATTCGCTTGCACAGCGGCCGGGCGTGGTGAAAAGCCGCGACGCGTTGATGGATGCCGCCTATGACGAACAGGTCTATGTGGACGACCGCACCATCGACAGCCACATCAAGCGTCTTCGCAAGAAGTTCAAACTGGTCGATGGCGACTTCGATATGATTGAAACGCTTTATGGCGTAGGATATCGCTTCCGCGAAGCGGCTTAAAGAAGCCGACTCAAGCAGAAGGGACCGCCCGAACCGGGCGTGAGGACTTTAATACGTGTTGAAGAAAACGCCGGAAACCGTCTCGGACAGTGACGATGCCGAAGAACGCGGCAGCGAACGCCGCCATCGTATCCATCCGCTGACGATCATCCGGCGCATTTTCGGCAATGCGGTGTTTTCCAGCCTCACGCGCCGTATCCTCTTCTTCAATGTCGCCGCGACCGTGGTTCTGGTCGGCGGCATTCTCTACCTCAACCAGTTCCGTGAAGGGCTGATCGACGCGCGCGTGGAAAGCCTGTTGACGCAGGGCGAAATCATCGCCGGCGCGGTCTCCGCTTCCGCATCGGTCGATACCAACTCGATCACCATCAATCCGGAAAAACTGCTCGAATTGCAGGCGGGGCAGAGCATCACCCCTGCCCCCAACGACGAGGATCTGAGTTTCCCGATCAACCCGGAGCGAGTGGCGCCTGTGCTGCGGCGTCTGATTTCGCCGACACGCACGCGCGCGCGGCTGTTCGATGCCGATGCCAATCTGTTGCTCGATTCCCGCCACCTTTATTCACGCGGACAGGTTCTGCGCTTCGATCTGCCGCCGGTGACGCCGGAAACCCAGACTTGGGGTGACTGGTTCACCAGCATGTTCAACCGCATGCTGCAGCCGAGCAGCCTGCCGCAATACAAGGAAGCGCCGGGTGGCGATGGCTCGATCTATCCAGAAGTGATGAATGCGCTGACGGGGGTTCGCGGCGCGGTCGTGCGCGTGACCGAAAAGGGTGAGCTGATCGTTTCGGTCGCCGTGCCGGTTCAGCGCTTCCGGGCCGTACTAGGCGTATTGCTTTTGTCCACCCAGGCGGGAGATATCGACAAGATCGTGCATGCCGAGCGCCTTGCCATCATGCGCGTCTTCGGCATCGCCACGCTGGTCAATATCGTGTTGTCACTGCTTTTATCCTCCACCATCGCCACGCCGCTAAGACGCCTTTCGGCGGCCGCGATCCGCGTGCGCCGCGGGGCGAGAACGCGTGAGGAAATACCGGATTTCTCAGCGCGTCAGGACGAGATCGGAAACCTCTCCATAGCGTTGCGTGAAATGACGACGGCGCTCTACGACCGTATCGACGCCATCGAAAGTTTCGCCGCCGACGTCAGCCATGAACTCAAGAACCCGCTGACCTCGCTGCGCAGCGCCGTGGAAACCCTGCCACGCGCCAAGACCGAAGAGTCCAAACAGCGGCTGACCGAAATCATCTTCCATGACGTTCGGCGCCTCGATCGCCTGATCAGCGATATTTCGGACGCGTCGCGCCTCGATGCCGAGCTGGCGCGCGCCGATGCTTCGCCACTCGACCTCGATGTGCTGATGAAGGGTCTGGTGGACATATCCCGCCAGATCAGCACCAAGAAAAAGAGCGTGGCGATCGATTATGTCGCCGACCGGAAGGCCGGAGCCAAAACCTCTTTCGTAGTCAACGGCCACGATCTTCGTATCGGGCAGATTGTCACCAACCTTATCGAGAATGCACGTTCTTTCGTTTCGGAGGAAAGCGGCCGCATCACCGTGCGCCTTTCCCGCCACAAGGACCGCTGCATCGTGCAGGTGGAAGACAACGGCCCCGGCATTCAGGCAGAAGATATCGACCGAATTTTCGAGCGGTTTTATACAGACCGGCCGGCCAGCGAAGGTTTCGGCCAGAATTCCGGCCTTGGCCTTTCCATCAGCCGCCAGATCGCGGAAGCCCATGGCGGCAGCCTCCGGGCGGAAAACGTGGTCGACAAATACGGCGTTATATCAGGCGCGCGCTTCACCCTGTCGCTGCCGGCGGCCGAAACCCATGAACGCTGAACGCTTCAACCTGCATGCGACCGCCATCGTCGTCGACGGCACCGGCATCCTCTTCACGGGTCCGTCGGGAAGCGGCAAGAGCGAGCTCGCCTTCAGCTTTTTGACAGAGGCGGAACGGTGCGGATTGCCGGCGGCCCTGATCGCGGACGATCAGATTTTCGTGTATCGCGACGGCGAAACCATCATCGCCGAGCGGCCGGAAGCAATCGCCGGACTACTGGAATTGCGCGGCAGCGGCATTGTTTCCGTCAAAAGCGTCCCAAGTGGTGTACTACATTTCGCCGTCACGACAGTTCTTTCACCGGAAAATCCAAGACTTCCCGAAGATGACGAAGCGTTGTTAATGCCCTGCGGTGGGCATCTTCGGCTTCTGCGTATTCCCCTCTCCAGTCTTGTGCCCTATGGAAAGTTTGCTGCACTTGCTCAGAATCTTTTTAAAACGAATGTGAAGTGACCGTGATTCAGGCGATTTTAGGCTTGCGATTCGCATTTTCCTCATCAAGATGAAATCCCACCGATGGACAGGATTGCCGCGTTGCGATAGTCGGCAATGAGAGTGCGTGTGCAAGGGAGCATTTCATGATCGGACTAGTGCTTGTCACCCATGGCAAGCTGGCTGAGGAGTTTCGCCATGCGTTGGAGCATGTCGTCGGTCCCCAGAAATTGATCGAGACGGTCTGTATCGGTCCCGAAGACGACATGGATCAGCGCCGGCAGGATATCATCGACGCCGTCGCGCGCGCCAATGATGGCAACGGCGTCATCATTCTGACTGACATGTTCGGTGGCACGCCGTCCAATCTCGCGATCTCAGTCATGAACAACGGCAATGTCGAAGTCATCGCCGGGGTCAATCTTCCCATGCTTATCAAGCTTGCAGGCGTTCGCAGCGAAGATAATATGGACAAGGCCCTTCAGGATGCGTCCGATGCCGGCCGCAAATATATCAACGTCGCCAGCCGCGTTTTAAGCGGCAAATAAGAAGTCAGCCCATGTCGCCTCTCTCCCGGGAATTGCCCATCATCAACAAGCGCGGTCTCCACGCTCGGGCATCCGCGAAGTTCGTGCAGATGGTCGAGGGTTTCGACGCCACGATCACGGTTTCCAAGGACGGCATGACCGTTGGCGGCACATCCATCATGGGCCTGATGATGCTGGCGGCAAGTCCCGGATGCAGCGTCTATGTCGAGGCGAGTGGCAATCAGGCGGTAGAGGCGCTGGCCGCACTGGAAGCGCTGGTCGCCAACCGCTTTGGCGAAGAGGCCTGAGACCGCCCCATATAAAGACATAAAGACTTCTTTATATCATTATTGCCAGATCGGTTGTGGCCTGCTAAACCGCTGCTACGTTTAAGAGCCGGGCCGTCAGGCGCGGCGTTTCTGATCTGGAGAACCTTATGAGCCTTGAGAAGGACTACATCGTCGCCGACATCAACCTTGCCGCATTCGGCCGCAAGGAACTGGACATCGCCGAAACCGAAATGCCGGGCCTGATGTCCTGCCGCAAGGAGTTCGGTGAAAGCAAGCCGCTGAAGGGCGCACGTATCACCGGCTCTCTTCACATGACGATCCAGACCGGTGTTCTCATCGAAACGCTCAAAGAACTGGGCGCGGAAATCCGCTGGGCCTCCTGCAACATCTTTTCGACCCAGGACCATGCGGCAGCGGCCATTGCAGCAGCCGGCATTCCGGTCTTCGCCGTCAAGGGTGAAAGCCTGACAGAATATTGGGAATATACCGACAAGATCTTCCAGTGGACCGATGGCGGCCTCTCCAACATGATCCTCGATGATGGCGGCGATGCCACCATGTATATCCTGCTTGGCGCACGCGCCGAAGCCGGTGAGGATGTGCTTTCCAATCCGGGGTCGGAAGAAGAGGAAATCCTCTTCGCGCAGATCAACAAGCGCCTCAAGGCTTCCCCCGGCTGGTTCACCAAGCAGCGTGATGCGTTGAAGGGCGTGACGGAAGAAACGACGACCGGCGTTCATCGTTTGTACGATCTCGCCAAGAAGGGCCTGCTGCCCTTCCCGGCCATCAACGTCAACGACAGCGTTACCAAGTCGAAGTTCGACAACAAATACGGCTGCAAGGAATCGCTCGTCGACGGCATTCGCCGTGCAACCGACGTGATGATGGCCGGCAAGGTTGCCGTGGTCTGCGGTTACGGCGATGTGGGCAAGGGTTCCGCGGCCTCGCTGCAGGGTGCCGGCGCCCGCGTGAAGGTCACAGAAATCGACCCTATCTGCGCACTTCAGGCCGCGATGGACGGTTTCGAGGTGGTTCGCCTGGAGGACGTGGTTTCCTCCGCCGATATCTTCATCACCACCACCGGCAACAAGGACGTGATCCGCATCGAGCATATGCGCGAGATGAAGGACATGGCCATCGTCGGTAACATCGGCCACTTCGACAATGAAATTCAGGTCGCCTCGCTGCGTAACCTGAAGTGGACGAACATCAAGCCGCAGGTCGACATGATCGAGTTCCCGAAGGGCAACCGCATCATCCTGCTTTCCGAAGGCCGCCTGCTGAACCTTGGCAACGCTACCGGTCACCCGTCCTTCGTCATGTCGGCATCCTTCACCAACCAGGTGCTTGGCCAGATCGAGCTTTTCACCAAGCCGGGTGAATACAAGAACGAAGTTTACGTGCTGCCGAAGCACCTCGATGAGAAGGTCGCGCGCCTCCACCTCGAGAAGCTCGGTGTGCGGCTAACCGAACTTTCCGACCTTCAGGCAGATTATATCGGCATCTCCAAGCAGGGTCCGTTCAAGGCTGAACACTACAGATATTAATATCATAGTTAATATCCACTGAAATTACACAATATCTAGATGCCGTGCGCTTGACAAAGCGCGCGGCATCTTTTTTGCGCGCTCCCTTCCCGCAGATTTATGAAGACGGTATTGTCATCGGACTTGATTCGGACACACCAAAGGGCGGCGTGGACGAAATGGGATGTCTTGTCGAAGATGCGGCACATAGGACGGAGACAGACCGGGGATGACGGTTCACAATTCGGATCTGCGCGAGCAGACAGTTCAACGCGTTGAAAACACGCACGCAAGCGTGGCATCAAGCACGCGGGCGTTGGAGCGTTTCTGCGTCTTTCCGGATGGAAAACCGGCGCCCACTTTTTCTGGAAATGCTTTGGCACGTTGCCGGCTGGCAATCCGCGCGATCCGGACCGGCTTTTCGCGGGCGCGTATCCTGCTTTCGGGTACGGTTCTCACCGGCTCGAGCACCGTTGCGATGGCCCAGGACGGCCTTGTGGCAAAGACCAGCGCACGGCTGTTCTCGTCTGGAGAAACCATCACCTATTCGCTTTTCGTCGGTATGCTTTCGGCAACGCTGTTTTCCGTCGTCTGGCTGGTGCGCCAGCGCGGCAATATCGAGGCGGAAAGCAGCGAATACCGTCAGGCACTCGCGCAATCCCACCACAAGATCGCGAAATACGAGGCGCTGATCTCCGATAAGAGCCGCCGCATCGTCATCTGGGATGGCGTGGATAAACGCCCGGAATTTCTGGGACAGCTGCCGGCCGAGACCGGTGTGCCGCAGGCGGACCAGGATTTTCTGGCATTCGGCCGCTGGCTGAAACCGGCATCCGCGGGCCAGCTTGAAAAATCCATCGAGAAACTGCGCAGCCACGCCCAGAGCTTCGATCTGACCATCGAGACGCAGCGCGGCGAAGTGATTGAAGTTCAGGGACGTGTATCCGGCGGCAACGCATTTGCGCGCTTCATCGCGCTCAACAATCTCCGCGCCGAACTCGCCGAATTGCAGGTGGAACGCGAGCGTCTGCTTGCCTCCGTATCGACATTTCAGGAACTTCTCGATTCCATCGAACAGCCCGTCTGGCGGCGTAATGGCGAGGGTGAACTCACCTGGGTCAACCACGCTTATGCCCATGCGGTGGATGCGCGAAATGCCGAGCAGGCCGTTCAGGAAAAGCGCGAACTTCTGAACACGGTTACCCGACAGAAGATACGCGCGGCCGCGACGCCGGAATCGCCCTATCACGACCGCATCTCGACAGTCGTTTCCGGTAACCGCAGCTTCTTCGACGTTGTCGACATCAAGACGGCGGGCGGATCAGCCGGTATCGCCATCGATGCCACCGAAGCGGAAACCATCCGCGAAGAACTCAAGCGAGTTCTGAAAAGCCACGCCGAAACGCTCGATCATCTGGCGACGCCCGTTGCCATTTTTGACGGCCGGCAGCGGCTGCAATTCTACAATCAGGCTTTTGCCAGCCTGTGGGGCTTCGATCTGGTTCTCCTCGAATCCGGCCCTGACAATTCCGAGCTTCTCGACAGGTTGCGTAGCGCCGGCAAATTGCCCGAGCAGCTGAACTGGAAGAACTGGAAGGAAACGGCGCTTTCCGTCTACCGGTCGCTCGATACCAAGACGGATCTCTGGCACCTGCCCAACGGCCAGACCCTGCGGGTGATCGCCACGGCCCATCCGCAAGGTGGCGCGACCTGGGTTTTCGAGAACCTGACCGAGCAGGTCGACCTGCAGATGCGCTATAACACCCTGGTGAAGGTGCAGGGCGAAACCATCGACCATCTGGCCGAAGGTGTCGCCGTGTTCGGCGCAGACGGGCGCATTCGCCTCTCCAACCCGGCATTCCGGGCTCTTTGGGGCGTGACGGCCGATGAGGCGGAAACAGGCACGCATATTCGCGCCATCGAAACCGCCTGCGCTCAATCCTATGACGGGCCGGATGGCTGGCGCGCCTTCAGCCAGTTCATCACCAGCTTCGATGACGAACGGCCTTCCCGGCAGGGCACGCTGGAACTGCTTTCCGGTCTCGTGCTCGATTATGCGATCATTCCGCTGCCAGACGCTCAGACCATGCTGACCTTTGTCAATATGACGGACAGCGTGCGCGCCGAGCGGGCGCTCAAGGAAAAGAACGACGCGCTTCTGAAGGCCGATGAACTGAAGAACGATTTCGTGCAGCATGTTTCCTACGAGCTTCGCTCGCCACTGACCAATATCATCGGCTTCACCGATCTCCTGAAAACGCCGGGCATCGGCCAATTGACGGAACGGCAGGCGGAATATCTCGACCATATTTCCACCTCGTCCTCGGTTCTTCTGACCATCGTCAACGATATTCTCGATCTCGCGACCGTCGATGCCGGCATCATGCAGCTCAATTATTCGGATAATGATCTGAACGAGCTGCTCGACGATGTTTCGGTGCAGATCGCCGACCGGCTGCAGGAAAGCGGTATTTCGCTCGAGATCGTCGCGCCTGCCCATCTCGGCAGTCTCGTGGCCGACCACCAGCGGCTGAAGCAGATTCTCATCAAGCTCCTCACCAATGCGATCAACTTCGCACCCGAAGGTTCCTCCGTGCAGCTCTCCTGCCAGCGCAGCGAAGGCGACTTCGTATTCTCCGTTGCAGATAAGGGTCCGGGCATTCCCGAAGACATGCTGAAGAGCGTGTTCGACCGCTTTGCGACGCGTGGCAATGGCGGGCGGCGGACCGGTGCGGGGCTCGGTCTTTCCATCGTGGAAAGCTTCGTCAGCCTGCATCATGGCACCGTCAGCATCGACAGCCGGCCCGGCAACGGCACCATCGTCACCTGCCGCATTCCCTCCGCCACACTGCCGCACTCCATCGCCGCAGAATGAGCGAAGACATTTTGCCGATCACCATTTCGCTGGCGGGAGAAAAGGACACCATAAGGCTCGGTGAAGACCTTGCCCTGGCCCTGAAACCCGGCGATTGCCTGACGCTGATCGGCGATCTCGGCGCTGGCAAATCAACGCTCGCCCGCGCCTTCATCCGGGCGATGGCGGATGAGCCCGATCTTGAGGTTCCAAGCCCCACCTTCACCATCATCCAGACCTATACGACCCGCATCCCCGTCGCCCATCTCGATCTCTACCGGCTTTCGGATGTTTCCGAGCTAGATGAACTCGGCATTGACGAGATGCTGGAGGACGGTATCTGCCTGATCGAGTGGCCCGACATCGCCGCTGAGGTTTTGCCTCCGGCCCAGACGATCACCCTGCAGCTAACACATTCGGGTGAAGGTCGCGTGGCCGTGATAGAGGCGCCGGCACAACAGAAAGCGCGGCTCGACCGTGTTTTCGCCATTCGTGAATTCCTGGCGAAAAACGGCAGAGGCGATGCGACTCGCCGTTTCCTGAGTGGTGATGCCTCGACACGCGCCTATGAAACGATCTCGACCGATGGCCCCGACCTTATTTTGATGGATTGGCGGCGCCCCATGAGGGGAGCGATCGTTGCGGACGGCAAAACTTACGCGGAAATCGTCCATCTTGCCCAGGATGCGCGCTCCTTCGTGGCGATCGGCGATTATCTGCGAAACAGCGGTTTCCGTGCGCCGGAGATTCTGGCCGCGGATATCGATCAGGGCATTCTTCTTCTGGAGGATCTCGGACGGGAGGGTGTACTTGCTGCAGATGGCACACCGATAGAAGAACGTTATCTTCAAAGTGTCGCCTGTCTCGCCACCCTTCACCAGACACCGCGCCCGGCGTTGCTGCCGATGCGTGATGGCAGCACCTACGACATTCCTTCCTTCGACCGGCAGGCGATGAAGATCGAAGTATCGCTGCTGGTGGAATGGTATCTGCCCCACAAGCGCGGCAAAGCGCTCACCGATGGCGAGAAGCAGGATTATTACGCCATTTGGGACGGCCTGATCGATGCGCTCGCCGGCTGCGAAACGGGACTTCTGCTGCGTGACTTCCATTCGCCGAATATTCTCTGGCAGGCGCAGAATAGCGGCATCGGCCAAGTTGGCCTAATCGATTTTCAGGATGCGATGATTGGCCCCACCGCCTATGATCTCGCTTCCATCGTGCAGGATGCGCGGGTCACCATCCCCCCCGAACTACAAACACGCCTCATGTCGCATTATCTCAACAGCAGAAAAGCGACGCCCGCTTTCGATGAGGCCGCATTCCTCAAGGCTTTCGCCATCATGTCGGCGCAGCGCAACTGCAAGCTTGCTGGTATCTGGGTGAGGCTGTTGGAACGGGACAAGAAACCCGGTTATATGAAACATATGCCGCGGACGTTCCGTTATCTCGCTGACGCGCTTTCGCATCCCGAACTCGCGCCACTCCGGGAATGGTGTGTCCGTATGGGCATGGACTTTAACGACTAACACGGTTGACCACGATGACGATCAAAAACGCGATGGTGCTGGCCGCCGGGCTTGGCACGCGCATGCGCCCGATCACGGATACGATCCCGAAGCCGCTTGTGAAGATCGCCGGCAAGCCGATGATCGATTACGCGCTCGACGCCCTTGTCGAAGCCGGGGCTGAAACCATCGTCGTCAATGTGCATCACCATGCCGAACAGATGATCTCCCACCTTGGACATCGCACCGATGCGGAAATTCTGATCTCGGATGAACGCACGCAGCTGATGAATTCCGGCGGTGGGCTCGCAAAAGGCCTGAAGCTTCTGAAACCCGGCCCGGTCTTCGTCATGAACGCGGATCTTTTCTGGATTGGTGAGCGGCTGAACGCCGTCAGCAACCTGCGCAAGCTAGCTCAATTCCTTGACCCGGCGCGTATGGACATGGCGCTGCTTTGCGTCGACATGGATCGCACCACCGGCCACAACGGCAAGAGGGATTTCAACCTTGCCGGCGAGGGAAAGCTGACGCGCTATCGCGATGGTGACGCTAACCCGGTGGTTTATGCCGGCGCCATCGCCATGGATTCGCGGCTGCTTGACGATGCGCCGGCGGACGCTTTCAACCTTAACATCTATTTCGACCGCGCCATTGAAAAAGACCGGCTTTTCGGCCTGTCGCTGGATGGCCACTGGATCACCGTGGGAACGCCTGACGCGATTGACGATGCGGAAAGCATCATCCGGCAATTCAGAGAAAAACGTTTCGCATGACGCTCACCCACCACGCAAAGCGCGTCCTGACGATCGCTGCGGGAACACCGTTTCTCAAAACGCTCGCGGAAACGCTGTGTGACGGGCGGCTGACAGCCGGCTATAGATATGATCCGACCGATCCTCTTTCGCTTGCGAGCGTGACGATCTATGTGCCGACGCGGCGCTCTGCGCGCGTGCTGCGCTCCGAATTCGTCGATCTTCTGGGCGGCCGATCCGCCATTCTGCCGCTGATCCGGCCTCTGGGTGAAACGGATGACGATAGCGGTTTCTTCGATATCGAAAATCCCGAGATCATGGATCTGGCGCCACCGATTTCCGGCACCGGCCGGCAGATCGAACTGGCGCGCCTCATCCTCGCCTGGCGCAACAGCCTGCCCGACGCCATCCGGGCGATCCATTCGGATTCACCGCTCGTCGCCCCTGCCAGCCCCGCGGATGCCATCTGGCTGGCGCGTGCGCTCGGCGAGGTGATCGATGCGATGGATACCGAAGAAAAGGACTGGGAAGCGCTGCAGCATCTCGATACCGGCGAACATGCGCAATGGTGGCAGCTGACGGCGGATTTCCTGAAGATCGCCAGCGTCTTCTGGCCAGCGCGGCTTGCAGAACTCAACCGTTCCTCCGCGGGCCGGCATCGCAACGCCATCCTGCGGGCAGAGGCGGACCGGCTTGCCAACCTGCCGGATACGGGGCCGATCATCGTGGCTGGCTCCACGGGCTCCATTCCGGCCGCCGCCGATCTCATCGCCGCCGTCGCCGCTCTGCCGCAGGGAACCGTTGTGCTTCCGGGGCTCGATCTTGCGATGCCCGAAGAACAGTGGCAGGCGATTATCGAGGACCCCACCGATCCTTCGAGCCGCACCCATCCGCAATATGGGCTTTATATGCTGCTGCAGAAGCTCGGCATGTCCCGCGACGAGGTGGTTCAGATCGGCGCCCTCGACCGTGATCTCGAAAAGCGCGCGGCCGTATTTTCGGCAGCACTCGCACCCGCCAAGTCCACAAGCGACTGGAACGGCTGGCGCGAAGGCCGGGATCCCGGATTTTTCGATGAAGCCTTCGCAGCGGCCACATTGATCGAGGCCGCCAATCAGCGTGAAGAGGCGACCGCCATCGCGGTGGCGCTCCGGCTGGCGCTGGAGGCCCCGGGTCCTGGGCGGCCGTCTCAGGCGGCACTGATAACGCCCGACCGCGGACTGGCGCGGCGGGTCGCGACGGAGTTGCAACGTTTTGGCATCGAGGCAGACGATTCGGCCGGGACGCCGCTTTCCGCCACGCCGCAGGCAGGGCTGACACAACTGGCGCTGGAAGCCATTCTCAGGCCCGGAGACCCGGTGCCAATCATTTCGCTCCTGAAGCATCCCCTCGCCCGCTTCGGGCTTTCCGGTGACGCTTTTACCAAGGCCTCGAAAGCGCTGGAACTGATCGCTCTGCGCGGTGGCCGCGTCGAAACCGAAATAGGCAATCTCGAAGTGGTTCTGGACGCGCAGCTTCTGGCCCAGCGTGACAACAGGCACCCGCCCGCCTGGCGGGTGGCGCTGCCGGAGGGAAGTGTTGATGCGGCCCGCGATCTGGCCCGGCGGATCGCCATCGCTACGGAGCCACTCGGCTCCGCGTTCATCCGTCGTGACCGCTCCGGGCGCGCCTTCACCGATAAATTGCCGCTTTCCGATTGGGCTGGGCGGACAGGCCGAGTGATCGAGGCCATCTGTGCCGACGACAGCAATGATCTGGCCGCATTGTGGTCTGGCGAGGCGGGAGACAAACTCTCAAGTCTCTTTGCGGAACTGATGGAGAGCGGCGACATCCTCGACGCGGACGGGCCGCAATGGATCGATATTTTTGCAGCGCTGGTGGCAGGCGAATCGATCAAGCCGCGTTCCATGCGCCATCCGCGCATTTTCATCTTCGGCGCGCTGGAGGCACGGCTGCAAAGCGTCGACACCGTCGTCATCGGTGGTCTCAATGAAGGGCTCTGGCCGGGCCAGACGGCCAATAATCCGTTCCTGTCCCGCAGCATGAAGACCGCCATCGGGCTGGAGCCGCCGGAACGGCGCATCGGCCAGCTCGCGCATGACTTCGAGATGGCGAACGGCACCCGGCAGATCTTTTACACCCGGGCGCTGAGGCAGGGCTCCACCCCCGCCGTCGCCTCCCGCTGGCTGCAAAGGCTCCTGGCTCTGGGTGGCGAGAATTTCGCCGAACAACTGAGGAAGCGCGGCGAGACCTATCGCCATTGGGCAGGTCTGATGGACGAGAGCATCGATCAGGAGACGGCAAAGCGCCCTGCCCCCAAACCGCCGGCTGATCTGCAGCCGAAGAGCTACTCCTTCAGCGAAGTAGGGCGGCTGCGGCGGGATCCCTATGCGATCTATGCGCGGCGCATCCTGAAGCTCGATCCGCTCGATCCGTTCAACCGCGACCCGAACGCCGCCGATCGCGGCACGCTTTATCACGGGATTATTGAGCGCTATTCCCGTGAGGGGCATATTCCCGGCACACCGGCCTCGCTTGAGGCGATGCAACGCATTCTCGACGACTGTTTCGACGCGGAAAACCTGCCTGTGCATGTGGATGTCATCTGGCGTCCGCGTTTTGCGGCGGTGGCCCGCGCCTTCATCGATTGGGAGAAAGAACGGCACCCCTCCATCCGCCGCAGCTTCTTCGAAGCACGGGCCGGGCAGGAGATCGCAGAGGCGGGCATCCGGCTGACCGGCGTCGCCGACCGTATCGACATCAAGACCAGCGGCCAGGCGGATATTATCGACTACAAGACCGGTCTTGCGCCTTCCGTCAATCAGGCGCGGGCGCTGCTCGACCCGCAGCTGGCGCTGGAAGCGGCGGCACTGATGCGCGGTGCCTTCCGCGAAACAGGTTCGCCCACGCCCGAAAACCTCATCTATGTACGCCTGCGGCCGGGAGACCGATTTTTTGCCGATCAGGTGAATAACGAACATTCCAACCGAAGCGGCAAGAGACCGCCGAAATCCGCTATCGAACTGGCAACGGAATCGATCGACCAGCTTGCCAAATTCGTGCGCTCGCTGCGCGACGGTGAAAACGGTTTCGCCTCCCGGCTGGTGCCGGAAGAGCAGCAATCCTATGGCGGGGAATATGACCACCTCGCCCGCGTTTCAGAATGGTCGACGGCGGAACCGGGAGACGGCGATGACGATTGATCCCTTCGACGCCGGACCTGCCGCCGATACACCTGAAAGCTGGATCGACTGGACCAGTGCCCGGCAGCGGCTTGCCTCCGATCCCGCAAGCTCGGCCTGGGTGTCGGCCAATGCCGGCTCCGGCAAGACCCATGTTTTGACCCAGCGCGTCATCCGCCTGCTTTTGGCCGGATGCCGCCCCTCGGCGATCCTCTGCCTCACCTATACCAAGGCCGCAGCATCTGAAATGTCGAGCCGCGTGTTCGACAGGCTGGCAGAATGGGCAACGTTGCCGGATTCCGATCTCAAGGACCGCATCACCACCATCGAAGGCAAGGTGCCCGATCGTATCAAGCTCGCCGAAGCGCGGCGGCTGTTCGCCAAGGCGCTGGAAACACCGGGCGGGCTGAAAATCCAGACCATCCACGCTTTTTGCGAAGCCCTGCTGCACCAATTCCCGCTGGAGGCCAATGTCGCCGGCCATTTCTCGGTTCTCGATGATCGCGCCGCCACCACGCTTCTGGCCGAGGCGCGCCGTTCGCTTCTGACGGCGGTTTCGACTGAGGACGACGCGGAATTGGTGCAGGCGCTCGCCTATGTGCTCGATCTTGCCGATGAAAGCGGCCTGGAAGCGCTGCTTTCCGCCATCATCGCCAATCGCAGCGCGCTTCGCTCGTTCCTGCACGAGGCAAAACAGTCGGGCGGCCTCGATGTCCGTTTGCGGCAGGAGATGCAAATTGCTGCCGGGGAGACCGAGGAAACGGCGGCTGAAGCCTTCTGGCCCCTGCCCGGTCTTTCCGGCCTTGTGCTCGACACCTACCTTACGCTTGCCGATGAGGTGGGCGGATCACGTGTCATCGAGGTCGCTTATGCGCTCCGGGAAGCAAAACGGCAGCCGGACCCGGTGCGGCGGATGGAACTCATCGAAGCCGCGCTGCTGACGGCCAAGGGCGAGAAAAAATCGGACGCCTATGTCATCAACAAGGGCATGCAGAAATCCGCGCCTGATCTCGTTGATGCGCTGACGCTGGCCCGCGACCATGTCGTGGCCTGCCGCAATCGCTATCGTCTGGTGCGCATGCTGGTGGCAACTAAAAGTGCCCTTGTGCTGGCCGAACGGTTGATCGGCGATTTCGAAGACCTGAAAAAGCAGCGAAGCCAGCTCGATTTTGAAGATCTGATCGAGCGTGCCGCCAATCTGCTCAATCGCGATACGGCAGGTGCATGGGTGCATTACAAGCTGGATCAGGGCATCGACCATATTCTGGTCGACGAGGCGCAGGATACCAGCCCGGTGCAATGGTCAATCATCCAGTCGCTGGCGGCGGATTTCTTCAACGGTGAAAGCGCCCGCATGGGGCGGCGCACACTCTTTGCCGTGGGTGACGAAAAACAGTCGATCTATTCCTTTCAGGGCGCGCGACCGGAACGGTTCTCGCAGGAGCGCGATGAGACCAAAAGGCGTGTCGATCAGGTGGAGCAGGCCTTCCACCGCATCCGCCTGCCGCTCTCCTTCCGCTCCACCGAAGATGTGCTGGCTGCCGTCGACCAGGTCTTTTCAGACCCGAAAAACGCGAGCGGCCTCAGCGCCGACAATGAGCCCGTCGAACACCGCTCCAACCGCGCCGGCCATCCCGGCACCGTGGAAGTGTGGGATATGGTGGCACCGGAAACCACCGAAGATGAAGAGGACTGGACCGCCCCCTTCGACGCGCTGCGGGAAAGCGCGCCGGCCACCATCGTCGCCCGGCGTATCGCCGCGCGCATTGCCGATATGATCGGAAACCAAACCATCATCGAAAAGGGCGTGGAGCGTGCCGTCGAACCCGGCGATATTCTCGTGCTTGTCAGAAAACGCGCTGCCTTCGTCAACGCGCTGACCCGCGAGTTGAAGCGGCGCAAGAACATTCCCGTTGCCGGTGCCGACCGCCTCCGCCTGACCGATCACATCGCCGTGCAGGATCTTCTGGCGCTCGGCCGGTTCGTGGTGCTGCCGGAGGATGATCTTTCGCTGGCGGCCCTGCTGAAGAGCCCGCTTTTCAACCTGACGGAAGACGATGTCTTCGAGATCGCCGCGACGCGATCCGAGGCGGAGAGTGTGTGGCAGAGGCTGCAAGTCCTTTCGGGCGAAGAAACCAGCCGTCTATCCATCGTCACCGACAAGCTTCGGCATTTCATTTCACTGTCGAAAACCGCCACGGTGCATGATTTTTTCGCGGCGGTTCTGACCCTGCATGACGGCCGCAAAAAATTTCTTGGCCGTCTTGGCAACGAGGCGAGCGACGTTCTCGACGAGTTCCTCTCCTTCGCGCTGGATCACGAAAGAACCGGCCTGCCCGGTCTTCAGGCTTTTCTCTCGGTTCTGGAGACCGATTCACCTGAAGTGAAGCGCGAGCAGGACAAGGATCGCGGCGAAGTGCGCATCATGACCGTGCATGCGTCCAAGGGGCTTGAAGCACCGGTGGTCTTTGTCGTGGATGGCGGCTCGAAGGCCTTCAACCACAGCCATGTGCCGAAACTGCGCTTCGTGGAGGGGGATGGCGATGCCTTTCCGGTCTGGCTGCCCGGCAGCGGTTTTTCCAATCATCTCATTCGCTCGGATGAGGAACGCCTGAAAACGGCCGCGGAAGATGAATATCGTCGGCTGCTTTATGTGGCGATGACCCGCGCCGCCGATCATCTTGTCGTCTGCGGTTATCGCGGCCAGAAGGAAAATCCCGAATGCTGGCACGCTATCGTCAAGGCGGCGCTTGCGGAAAATCAGGATCATTGCCAGCCGCAGGCGTTCAGCGCCGATGGCGAGGAATGGCAGGGGCTTGTCTGGCGTAAGTCCGAAGCACGCCCGGCACTTGCACCGCACAAGCCCGCAGAACCCCAGCAGGAAGAAGACCACACGCTTCCGCCCGGCCTTCTTGCCCCCCTGCCCGCGCTGCCCTCCCTGCCAAGGCCGCTCAGCCCATCGGGCGCGGGAACCATCATTGATGACGGTGCGGACGATCTGGCCGTGCGTTCACCGCTGTTCGGAGAAAAAACCGAGGCCTCCAGCCTTGCCCTGCAAAGGGGCAAGCTGGTGCATCGAATGCTGCAGGCCCTGCCGGATTTTGCGGAAAGCGAGCGGGAAGAGGCAGCCCGGCGTTATGCCGAGCGCGCAGCGCGTTTCTGGCCCGCCACTGATCGGGAGCGTTTGATCCAGGCGGTTTTGCGGGTCCTCTCCGAACCAGCGGTTCAGCCAGCCTTTTCCGCCAACAGCCGTGCGGAAGTGTCGATTATGGGCACGATGACCCTCGGCCGGCAGCACTATGCCGTCTCCGGCCGCATCGACCGGCTGGCGGTGGAGCGTGATCGGGTCATTCTGGTCGATTACAAGACAAACCGCGTGCCGCCGCGCGAAGCACGCGAGCTTCCCTTCTCGCACGTCGCGCAGCTTGCCATTTATCGCGAAATTCTGGCGCCGCTTTACCCCGGCAAGGAATTTGTCTGTGCGCTGATTTATACGGAAAGTGCCGCTTTTGTGCGGGTTGACGACGATGCCATGGCAGAGGCCCTTGCCGCAATAAAGACAAAGTGAGATACCGGGGCATTGAAATTTCGACGCGCCCGCATCACATCGATAGCGGAAAAGATTTACTGAAAGGAGAGCCAGATATGGCTACCGTAAAAGTCGATGCCGCCAACTTCCAGTCCGAAGTCCTCGAATCCGCCGAACCCGTCGTGGTGGATTTCTGGGCCGAGTGGTGCGGTCCGTGCAAGATGATCGCGCCGAGCCTTGAGGAAATTTCCTCCGAGCTGGCTGGCAAGGTCAAAGTTGCGAAGCTCAACATCGACGAAAACCCGGAGCTGGCCGCTCAGTTCGGCGTTCGCTCGATCCCGACGCTTGCCATATTCAAGGGTGGCGAAGTGGCTGATATCAAGGTAGGTGCTGCACCCAAGACAGCGCTTTCCGCCTGGATTTCCAGCGCTGCTTAAGCCGTTTTTATGGAATGAAAAAAGCCCGGCATGATCGCCGGGCTTTTTTATTGGGGAACGGTACCGTTGAAAGCAAGGGCGTTTCCGGCAAGATAAAGCGATCCGCCGATAAGGATGCGCGGCGGCGGTCCTTCGGGATCTACACGGCGCGACAATTCTTCCAGAGCATGGGTCAGCGTCGATGTGGGCGCGGCCACCAGACCGGCATCAAAAGCGGCATGGGCAAGCACGACAGGGTCGATCGCCGCATCCGTGCCGCCTATCGGCACGGTGAAGACATATTCGGCAATATCGGCGAAAGCCTTGAAATAACCCACCGGGTCCTTGGTATTGATCATGCCAGCGATGATGAAGAGTGGGCGCGGCGTCTTTTCCTCAAAACCTGCCATGGCCTCGGCAATCACCTCACCCGCGCCGGGGTTGTGACCGCCATCGATCCAGATCTCGGCACCCTTCGGGGCGATTTCAGCGATTTTGCCGGTCAGGATGCGCTGAAGACGGCCGGGCCATTCCACTGAAGTCATGGCCTTTTCGATCATCCGCTCCGTCACTTCGAAACCGGCTGCTTTCACGGCGCGGATCGCTGCGGCAGCGTTAGCGAGCTGATGGCGGCCGGGAAGACGCGGCAACGGCGCATCGGCCAAGCCGAATTCATCCTGGTAGACCATGCGGCCGAATTCTTCATGGGCGGAAAAATCCTGTCCGTAGACAGAAACCAGGCAACCAAGCCGCTCGGCCGTAGCGACGAGCGTTTCACGCGCCGCATCATATTCCTGATGGCCGATGACGACGGGCGAACCCTTTTTCATGATGCCAGCCTTTTCGGCGGCAATCAGTTCCACGCGGTCGCCGAGATAAGCTTCATGGTCGAGCGAAATCGGCATGATGATGGAAACGGCAGGGCTATTGATCACATTGGTTGCATCGAAGCGACCGCCCAGTCCAACCTCGACGATCGCAGCATCAGCGGGATGCTCCGAAAAAAGCAGGAACATGACAGCAGTCAAAATTTCAAAAACGGTGATCTTCTGCCCATCGTTCGCGACTTCGATGCGACGCAGGGCGTCCGCGAAGACAGCGTCTTCAACAAAGCGGCCCCTCTCCCCGGCAACGCCGAGACGATAGCGCTCATGCCAGTTGACGAGATGGGGCTTGGTATGGACATGAACAGGAAGTCCGGCCGCTTCCAGCAAAGCCCGGCAAAAGGCGCTAACGGAACCCTTGCCATTGGTGCCCGCCACATGGATCACCGGCGGCATTCTGTTTTGCGGATTGCCGAGTTTTTCGAGAAGACGGGAAATTCTGTCGAGTGAAAGATCAAACCCCTTGGGGTGAAGCTGCATCAGCTCTTCAATGATCTTTTCGGCCTCACCGATCGCGGGCTTCGTCATGTCTTCCGTTCGCCTTTCAGGCGTTTTGTTTGCCATTTGTCCGCTGCCCCAAAAATGAAATCAGGCAACGTATAGCATCATCCCGAAAGCAGTTTATGCCTCCGGGCGACATATTTTTTTCCTCAGGCCGAAGCGGCCAGCGGAACGACGGCGTTCGCGTTATCGGCAGGCGCCTTGGTCATGATCTTGAGCATGCTGGCCAGCGTGTCCGGGATTTCGCGACGATCGATGACCATATCCACCATGCCGTGTTCCAGCAGGTATTCCGAGGTCTGGAAGCCTTCCGGCAGCTTTTCGCGAATGGTCTGCTCGATGACACGCTTGCCGGCAAAGCAGATTTCCGCGCCCGGCTCGGCAATATGGACATCGCCCAGCATGGCGTAGGAAGCCGTGACACCGCCCGTGGTCGGGTTGGTCAGAACCACGATATACGGCATGCCTGCCTCTTTCAGCATATTCACCGCAACCGTGGTGCGCGGTAGTTGCATCAGCGACAGAATGCCTTCCTGCATACGGGCGCCACCCGAGGCCGGGAACATGACGAGCGGGCAACGCTCCGAGATGGCGCGCTCGAAAGCCTTGACGATCGCTTCGCCGGCGGCAATGCCGAGCGAGCCGGCCATGAACTGGAATTCATGCACAACGGCAACGATCTTCAGGCCTTTCAGAAGACCAACGCCGGCAAGGATCGTATCTTCCTGCTCGGTCTTTGCGCGGCTGTCGCGCAGGCGATCGGTGTATTTCTTGGAATCGCGGAATTTCAGCGGGTCCTGTGCCACTTTAGGCTGGGCCAAGGCCTCATAGATGCCACCATCAAAAAGATCGGCAAGGCGCGCCTTGGCCGGCATCTTCATGTGGTAACCGGAAGCCGGGATGACCCACTTGTTGTCCTCCAGATCCTTGTGGAAGACCATCTCACCCGTTTCCGGGCACTTGATCCACAGGTTCTCCGGAACCTCCGGGCGGCGGCCAAGCATGGAATTGATCCGCGGCCGAACGTAATTGGTGATCCAGTTCAACTGTCTACTCCTGACTGGGCCGCGCGCTTATTCCGCAGCGGCGAGGCGCGATGCACGCACGCCCGTTGAAAGTCCTTTTACCAGCGTCGTAACTGCCGGCACAGTGTCGGCGGTCGCCTGCCCGTCCTTGGTCAGGCTGCCCGCAATCTGGTTGACGATGGCTGAACCCACCACCACACCATCCGCTACGGCACCGATCGCCTTCGCATGATCGGCCGTCTTGACGCCAAAACCGACACAAACCGGCAGTTCCGTATGCGCCTTGATACGACCGACAGCGCCCGAGATCAACGAGGGATCGGGAAGTGCTGAACCGGTGATACCGTTCATCGAGACGTAATACACGAAACCTGAGGTATTTTTAAGGACGGCCGGCAGGCGCTTGCCATCCGTGGTCGGCGTCGCCAGACGGATGAAATTGATGCCGCGCGCAAGCGCCGGAATGCAGAGTTCATCGTCCATTTCCGGCGGCAGGTCGACCACGATAAGGCCATCAATGCCACTGGCAATTGCGTCGTCCAGAAACTTTTCAACGCCATAGATATAGATCGGATTATAATAGCCCATCATCACGATCGGCGTTGCATTGTCCTGCTTGCGGAACTCGCGGGCGAGATCGAGCGTGGTCTTCAGTGTCTGTCCACCCTTCAGCGCGCGCTGGCCGGCCAGCTGAATGGCCGGGCCATCCGCCATGGGATCGGAAAACGGCATGCCGAGTTCGATAACGTCGGCGCCTGCTTCCGGCAGGGCCTTCATGATGCCAAGCGAGGTCTGGAAATCCGGGTCGCCGCCCATGAAATAGGTGATCAGGGCGGGGCGATTTTCAGCCCGCAGATCGGCAAAGCGCTTGTCCATACGTACAGTCATGATCTTATACATCCATTCCAAGGAACTTGCTGACGGTGTGGACATCTTTGTCGCCACGGCCGGAGAGGTTCATCAGGATGATTTCATCCTTGCCCATTTTCGGCGCGCGCTTGATGACTTCGGCCAGCGCGTGGCTTGGCTCCAGAGCCGGAATGATCCCTTCGAGGCGGGTCAACATCTGGAAGGCGTCCAATGCCTCATGGTCCATGATCGGCACATATTCGACGCGGCCGATATCGTTCAGCCAGGAATGCTCTGGCCCGATGCCGGGATAATCGAGGCCTGCGGAGATCGAATGACCTTCCTTGATCTGGCCATCACCGTCCTGAAGCAGATAGGTGCGGTTGCCATGCAGCACGCCCGGTGAACCGGCTGTGATCGAGGCGCAGTGTTCTTCGCCAGACAGGCCCTTGCCGCCGGCTTCGACGCCGACGATACGGACATTCTTGTCATCGAGGAACGGATGGAAGATGCCGATGGCGTTCGACCCGCCGCCGACAGCGGCAATGATCATATCCGGCAGGCGGCCTTCCGCCTCCAGCATCTGCGCCTTGGCTTCCTCGCCGATAACCGCCTGGAAATCACGGACCATTTCCGGATAGGGATGCGGGCCGGCTGCGGTGCCAATCAGGTAATAGGTATCGTCGACATTGGTGACCCAGTCACGCAGTGCCTCGTTCATGGCGTCCTTGAGCGTGCCATGGCCGGCCGTGACCGGCTTTACCTCGGCGCCGAGAAGCTTCATGCGAAATACGTTCGGGGCCTGACGGGCGACATCAGTGGCGCCCATATAAACCACGCAAGGCAGGCCGAAACGTGCAGCAACCGTGGCCGAGGCAACGCCGTGCTGGCCCGCACCGGTTTCGGCAATGATGCGGGTCTTGCCCATGCGCTTGGCAAGCAGGATCTGGCCGAGGCAATTGTTGATCTTGTGCGAGCCAGTATGGTTCAACTCTTCGCGCTTGAAATAAATCTTCGCGCCGCCAAGTTCCGCCGTGAGACGCTCCGCGAAATAAAGCGGGCTCGGGCGGCCGGTGTAATGCGTGCCGAGATATTTTAGTTCGGCCTGAAACTCGGGATCGCTCTTGGCCTTATCCCATTCCGCCTGCAAATCCAGGATAAGCGGCATCAGCGTTTCGGCAACGAAGCGTCCTCCGTAAATGCCGAAGCGTCCGTCCTCATCGGGACCAGCACGAAAAGAATTGGGTGTTGGCGCGTCGTTCACTTCAAGCTCCCTTTGGGCCTTTCGACCAATCATTCACCACATCGAAAAAAGCATCAATCTTGGACAAATCCTTGACGCCCGGCGCGCTTTCGACGCCAGACGACAAATCTAATCCGCTCGCCCGGGTTTCCGCCAGAGCCTCGGCGACATTGTCCTTATTCAGCCCCCCGGAAAGCATGTAATCCACACTTTCGTCAAGTGAGCGCAGGATCGTCCAGTCGAACGAGACGCCGTTGCCGCCAGGCAGATCAGAACCGGCAGGCGCCTTGGCATCCAGCAGGAAACGGTCGGCTATGCCAATATAAGGCTCTATTTTGGCAAGATCCGCGGCATCGCGAATGGAAATCGCCTTCATCACCGGCAGGCCGTAAAGCGCCTTGATATGCAGCAGCCGCTCCGGGCTTTCGCTGCCATGCAATTGCAGAATATCCGGCCTGACAAGATCGACGATTTCATCGAGATAATCATTATCAGCATCGACAGTGACGGCAACCACTTTGGCGGCGCCACGGGCGGCTTCGGCCAACCGGCCGGCAAGGTCCGGCTCGATATAGCGGGGGCTTTTTTCAAAGAAAATAAAACCGACATGGGACGCACCGCGCCGGACGACGCGCTCCAGCGTTTCCGGTGTCTTCAATCCGCAAATCTTGATATCCGGTTTCATACCCGCGACCTGACATGAAATGCGACAAGAGTCGAGCCAAATCGCATCCCTTTTCGATGGAATGTTTCACGTGAATCCAGATGGCGATGCACGCCGCCAGTTTCAATCGAAATCGATGGCGTGCAGTTTGGAGCCATGGCGTTTCAGCCAGTCCTTGGCTTCACTGGTGTGTGGACAGAGTTTTTCGCACAGCGCCCAGAATTTCGGGCCGTGGTTCATTTCGCTCAGATGCGCGACCTCATGGGCAGCGAGATAATCGATGACCCTGTCCGGAGCCATGACGATACGCCACGAAAAGCTCAAATTTCCATCATGGGAACAGGAGCCCCAGCGGCTGCGTGTATCCTTCATGCTGATGGACCGCACCGGCCGGCCGGCAGCACGGCCATGAATGGCAACCAGCCGTTCCAGATCGGCCTTTGCTTCCTTTTTCAGGAAGGTCGCGATCCGCCGTCTCAGATGCTCCGGCGCGCCGCTGACTTTTAGAACAGCCACACCATCAGCGTCTTTCGCGATATGGGTCAGGCCCCTCAGGCTGCCGGTGTGCTCGATGCGATGAGAGATGCCTCTGATATCGATGGTCGCACCGGGACGAAGACCGTCATCAGGGCTGAACTTCAGAAGCTTGCCTTCCAGCCAGCCCTGGTGTCTTTCGAGAAAGTCATCTACCTGACGGTGATGCAGGCCCATCGGGATCGTCAGCTTCAGCGCCCGACCGCCCGGTTCGATGCGCAATGTGATGCGCGTTGCCCGCGGGTTTTCCCTGACCGTGATCGGCACTTGCCGTCCCGCAACGGAAACGGTGCGCTGGCTCGGCACGACCTTTTTGGGCGCCGGTGACTTCAGGGATTTTCTGAGGAGCGAAAACATGAAGCCTTCATAACCGATTCGTCCATCGCTTGGCCATGCAAATGCGCGGCACCACCTGCCGTTTCACGCTTAGGCCATCTGGTGTTTGCCGATGAAATCCAGCATGCGCGGCACGATTTCCTTGCGGAAGCGCGAACCGTTGAAGACGCCATAGTGCCCCACATCCGGCTGCATGTAGTGGGCGCGCTTGTCTTCAGGGATGTTCCGGCAAAGATCATGTGCAGCCTTCGTCTGGCCGACACCGGAGATATCGTCATTCTCGCCTTCGACCGTGAATAACGCGACATTGTGGATCGCGGTAGGATCAACCGCCCTGCCCCGGTGCAGCATATTGCCTTTCGGAAGCGCATGGTCGATGAAGACGGTTTCCACCGTCTGCAGATAAAATTCCGCCGTCAGGTCCATGACAGCAAGATATTCATCGTAAAATTCGCGGTGTTTTTCGGCGGAATCGCCGTCATTCTTGACCAGGTTCAGGTAAAAATCCTTATGCGCCGTCATGTGCTTGTCGAGGTTCATGGACATGAAACCCGACAGCTGCAAGAAACCTGGATAGACATAGCGCCCGAAAGCCGGCTGCGGCCACGGCACCTGCATGACGACATTGTCGCGAAACCATTCGATCGGCTTGGCCGTGGCAAGACCGTTGACGGCGGTGGGGTTGATGCGCGTATCGATCGGTCCGCCCATCAGCGTCATGGAGGCCGGCGCAAACGTATCGCCATCCGCCTCCATGAGGGAAACGGCAGCCAGAACCGGCACGGATGGCTGGCAGACGGCGACCACATGGGCGCCGGGGCCGATATGCCGCAGCATTTCGATGACATAGTCAATATAGTCGTCGAGATCGAAGGTTCCCTCAGTTGCCGGTACGATACGGGCATCGGCCCAATCGGTGATGTAAATATCGGCCGAGGGCAACAGGGCTTCCACCGTCCCGCGCAGCAGAGTCGCATAGTGGCCGGACATCGGCGCGACGAGCAAGACTTTCGGATCCGGCTTGCGGGTCGGCTCCAGGTCGCGGTTAAAATGAACAAGGCTGCAGAACGGGCGCGACCAGACGGTCTCGTCAGTGACAACAACGGTCTGGCCATCGACGCTCGTGGAGCCGAGGTCGAATTCCGGCTTGACGTAACGGCGCGTCAGACGTTCGAAAACCTCGAAACCGGCATCGAGGCTTCTGCCGAAAGCGGTGCTGGACAGCGGATTGAGAGGATTGTTGCAGGCCTGGCGCATCATGTCCGCGCCGGCACGCAGCGGCGCCATGGCCGCATGGTTCATTTCATAGAGGTGGTAGAACACTGATGACGCCTCCCTCGCGATCACGCTCTTTTTCTGACCATAGCAGCTTTTCGCAGGTGCACAAAATTTAAGGCGCCAGCGGTTTCCCGCCGGCGCCTCACTTTTCGTTGAATGCCTGCCGGCGATCAGATGTCAGCGACGAAAGTCTGCTTCTGGGAACCGAGGCCCTCGATGCCGAGTTCCACGACGTCACCAGTCTTCAGGTAACGCGGCGGCTTTTGGCCCATGCCGACGCCGGGAGGGGTGCCGGTGGAAATGACATCGCCGGGATGCAGCGACATGAACTGGCTGAGATAGGAGACAACGTGGGCGACGCCGTAAACCATTGTCTTGCTGGAACCGTCCTGCATGGTCTGGCCATTGACCTTCAGCCACATGCCGAGGTTCTGCGGATCGGTGATTTCGTCCTTCGTCACCAGCCAGGGGCCGATGGGGCCGAAAGTGTCGCAGGACTTGCCCTTTGTCCACTGACCGGCACGTTCTGTCTGGAAGGCGCGCTCGGAAACGTCGTGCGATACGCAATAACCGGCGACATAATCGAGGGCGTCCGCTTCCGAGACGTATTTCGCGGTCTTGCCGATGACGACGCCAAGCTCGACTTCCCAGTCGGTCTTTTCCGAGCCGCGCGGAATGGTGACGTTATCGTTCGGACCGACGATGGCCGAGGTCGCCTTCATGAAAATGACCGGTTCCGGCGGTACGGTAGCACCCGTTTCAGCCGCATGGTCGGAGAAGTTGAGGCCGATGCAGATGAATTTTCCGGTACCCGCAACGCAGGCGCCAATGCGCTCTTCGCTCAACACCGGCAGGGTGGCGAGGTCGATCGCGGCGATCTTCTTGAGACCCTCGGGAGAAATCGCGTCGCCGCCGATATCTTTCACATGGGCGGACAGATCGCGGACTTTTCCTTCCGCATCGAGAATGGCTGGTTTTTCCTGGCCGGGCTGGCCAACACGCATCAATTTCATGGAACTCTCTCCCGGTTGTCAGACAAGGTGATGCATATATGAACGATGCATTCATACTTGTCACCCCTTGACTGCGCCAAGTTTCGAAAAATACCTTTTCCTTCCCGGCAATCAAAAGGACATCGCCCGTGACGAACAGCAATAACAGGCAATCTGAATATCCCGTCGATCCCCTCTTCCTCGACCGCTGGTCTCCGCGCGCCTTCGATGGCAGCCCTATGCCGAAAGAGCATTTGTTGACCATTCTCGACGCGGCCCACTGGGCGCCATCCGCTTCCAACCATCAACCGTGGCGTTTCGTTTATGCCCATAAGGACAGCGAAGACTGGCCACTCTTCGTGGAACTGTTGATGGAGGGAAACCAGAAGTGGGCGAAGAACGCCTCCGTGCTGCTTTTCGTCATCTCCCGCGACCACACCATTTCGCACGAAGGCGAGAAGAAGCCATCCGCCACTCACTCCTTCGATGCCGGCGCAGCCTGGTTCTCGCTCGCCATGCAAGCTCATCTACTTGGCTATCATGCGCATGGGATGGGCGGTATCTTCAAAGACCGGATCGTCGAAAAGCTTGATATACCTGATGGCTTCAAGGTGGAGGCCGGGGTTGCGATCGGGACGTTGACGGATAAATCCATTCTTCCCGATGATCTGGCGGAGCGCGAGGTGCCCAGCAAGCGCGTACCTCTGGCAGATGTCGCTTTCGAAGGCCGCTTCACCGGCAAGGCCGATTAATCACGCCCGACACCATCAAACAAAAGGCCCGGCGGAAATTCACCGCCGGGCCTTTTGTTAAATTTTCGTTTCACGTGAATCGTTACGCGAAACACCCCACAAGATTAAATGTCGAGGTTGGCGACATTCAACGCATTTTCCTGAATGAAGTCGCGGCGCGGCTCCACTTCATCGCCCATCAGGCGGGCGAACAGGCCATCGGCATCGGTCGCGTCGTTCACTCTCACCTGCAGCAGGGAGCGGACATTGGCGTCGAGCGTGGTTTCCCACAGCTGCTCCGCATTCATCTCGCCGAGGCCCTTATAACGCTGCATGGAAAGGCCCTTGCGGCCGGCGGCGAAAATCGCATCCAGAAGCGCGCGTGGTCCGGCCAGCTCCATGCTGCCATCCTTGCGCTGCAGAACCGGCGGCGTTGCATAGATATCGCGGGTGCGGGCTACCAGCTGATCGATATGGCGCGCATCGGCTGAACCGAGCAGGCCCATATCCAGCGTCGAGATTTCCTTGACGCCGCGTACCATGCGCTCGAAGCGCAGGCCGCCATCCTCCAGAACTACGCCCGACCAGCCGCGCTCGGTTTCTTCCGCAATCATGTCCAGACGCCGGGCCACTTCGGCAACGGTTTCCTGAGCACGGGCCGCATCGGCAGAAAGCTCCGGGTTCAGCGCGCCGGCAATGGCCGCCTGTTCCACGATCGAGCGGCTGTAGCGGGAATGCAGACCATCGATCAGCGAGCGCATGCGTAGCGCATCGAGAATGACTTCGCGCAGATCGGCGCCGACTCGGACCTCACCGGTGCCGAGCGTCAGTGACGCTTCCTCGATACCCATGGAGATCAGGTATTCTTCCAGCGCCTTCTCATCCTTCAGGTACTGCACGGATTTACCGCGCGTCACCTTATAAAGTGGCGGCTGGGCGATATAGAGATGGCCGCGCTCGATCAGTTCCGGCATCTGGCGGAAGAAGAAGGTCAATAGTAGGGTACGGATGTGGGCGCCGTCGACGTCAGCATCCGTCATGATGATGATCTTGTGGTAACGCAGCTTGTCGGCATTGAACTCGTCCTTGCCGATCGATGTGCCGAGCGCGGTAATCAGCGTGCCGATTTCCTGGCTGGACAACATCTTATCGAAACGGGCGCGCTCCACGTTGAGAATCTTCCCGCGAAGCGGCAGGATGGCCTGCGTTTCACGCGAGCGGCCTTGCTTGGCGGAACCACCGGCGGAGTCGCCCTCGACGAGAAAGAGTTCGGATTTGGCCGGATCGCGCTCCGAGCAATCGGCAAGCTTGCCGGGCAGAGAAGCGATATCGAGCGCGCCTTTGCGGCGCGTCAATTCGCGAGCCTTGCGGGCGGCTTCACGGGCGACGGCCGCTTCCACAACCTTGCCGATGAGTATCTTCGCTTCGGAAGGGTGCTCTTCGAGCCAGGTGGAGAGCGCTTCGTTAACGAGGCTTTCCACGACCGGTCGCACTTCCGACGAAACGAGCTTGTCCTTCGTCTGCGAGGAAAACTTGGGATCGGGAACCTTGACCGAAAGAATGGCCGTCAGGCCTTCACGGCAGTCCTCACCCTGCAGGCTCACCTTTTCTCTTTTCATGATGCCGGATGTATCGGCATAGGAGGTGACCTGACGGGTAAGCGCCGCGCGGAAACCGGCCATATGGGTGCCGCCATCGCGCTGGGGAATGTTGTTGGTGAAGCAGAGCACATTCTCGTGGTAGCTGTCGTTCCACCACAGCGCGACTTCGACGGTGATACCGTCCTTCTCGCTGTGAATGGCGATGGGTTTGTCCACCAGCGGCTTCTTGGCGCGGTCGAGATAACGGACGAAGGCTTCGAGGCCGCCGTCATACAGCAATTCCTGCTGCTTGACGTCCGAGTGGCGTTTGTCGGTGAGCAGGATACGGACGCCGGAATTCAGGAACGCGAGTTCACGCAGGCGATGCTCCAGCGTGCCGTAATCATAATCCGTCATGGTGAAGGTTTGCGGGCTGGCCAGGAAGGTGACTTCCGTGCCGGACCGGCCTTCATATTCGCCGATGACCGACAGCGGCGCATCGGCAACGCCGTGGGTGAAGCCGATTTCGTGCAGTTTGCCATTGCGGCGGATTCTGAGCTTCAGCCAGACGGAAAGAGCGTTCACCACCGAAACACCAACGCCGTGCAGACCACCGGAAACCTTATAGGAGTTCTGGTCGAATTTGCCGCCCGCATGAAGCTGGGTCATGATGACTTCGGCGGCGGAAACGCCTTCGGAGGAATGGATGTCGGTCGGAATGCCGCGTCCGTTATCGGTCACCGTCACGGAACCGTCGGCATTCAGCGTCACTGTTACCAGATCGGCATGGCCGGCGAGCGCCTCATCGATGGCGTTGTCGACGACTTCGTAGACCATGTGATGCAGGCCGGAACCGTCATCGGTATCGCCGATATACATGCCGGGCCGTTTGCGCACGGCATCAAGGCCCTTGAGGACCTTGATCGAATCGGCTCCATATTCCGCGTTCGCGCCGACTTCGCTTGACGATGTTTCGGTCATAAGTACTCTTTCCAAAGTTTTCTCGGGCCAGGCGTTTCAGTGAGAAGGCCTGAAGCCAGCGAATCACTCAAATCCGACATGCGACTATAGAAATTCTACACCCAATCCCAAAGGCCGCATGCTTCAGGATGCTGAATAAAGCAGGGGATAGAGGGGTTTCAATCGCAAGAACGGCTTTTTTGCAGCACGGCTGACAGTTCCTCTACCACACTCGGCGGCAGCTTGCGAATATCCCGTGCGAGACGGTTGGCGAAAGCCGTATATTGCGGCGGCAGGCCCACCGTATCGATCACCACCTTCGGGTCTGACGAACCGGCCAGAAAGAACAATTCCTCCGCCTCATCCCAGATGATGTTGAAATAACCGGCAATGCGCTGCAGCAGATCGAAGCTCGGTTTGCCCCGCTTGCCATGCTCCAGCGCCGAAAGATAGGCCGGTGACACACCGATTGCCGCGGCCATTTCCTTCTGCGTCACGCCCTTGCGTTCACGAAGCTGCCGCACGGCCTCCGCAAAAGGCGTCATGATTTTTCACCGCGCCGCCGCGAAAGCCGCACATAAAGCGCACCGTCACCACCATGATTGGCCGACGCATCCTCATAGGACGAAATCAGGTAGCGATATTCCGGTTTGGCGAACCACATTGGCACTGCCCTTTTCAGCGCACCATCGCTACCGATGGAACGCCCCTTGCCCGTGATGACCAGCACATGGCGAAGGCCTCGTTCATGCGCCCGCAGCAGGAAATCCAGGAGCACCGCATGGGCTTCGCTCTGGAACATGCCGTGCAGATCGATCCGCCCTTCCAGCGGCAACCGGCCACGGGTGAGCTTGCGCTTGACCGGCTTTTCCATCGGCTGATGGGTCTTCGGCTTTTTATCCGGTGACGCAGGCAGTGCTTCCGCCGTCTCCACAATCATGCGCGGAAATGCGCTTTTACCAGTTTGCGGAACGCTGGGTTCCAGCGGATGTTCTTCTACGTCGTCGAAAGCCAGCAAATCTTCCAGCCTGCCGGAAATTGGCCGCGTGGTTTTTGCGACCCTTCCCCACAGAATGCGTTCTTCCTTGCCGAGCTTGCGACTGCCTTTCATCGCCGATACCTTTCCGCAGCAATCCGCGGCAGCAGTATATAAAAATCGGCTTCGTTGCGCACCGTGCCGGCAAGCTCTCCCGCTTCGAAACCCGAGCCGGTGAAAATATCGCCGCGCGCCGGGCCGACAATGGCCGAGCCGGTATCCAGCGCCAGCATCAGCCGGGCGAACGGCTTTCCATCGTCGAGATGGGTCAGCGTCGGCGCATGGATGAAGAACGGCAGGCCGAAGGTGTGGATCAGCCTGTCGACCGCAAGCGCACGGCCCGCAACCAGCGGCACCTTGGCGGCGGCGATCGGCCCCATGTCCAGACCGGCGACATCCGCCTCCCGGAAAAAAATGTAGGAGCGGTTGTGCCACAGCACCCCGTCCACCTCATCCGGATGGTCGGCGAGCCATTGGCGGATCGTCTGCATCGAGATTGTTTTCGGATCGAGCTCACCGCGGTCGAGAAGCAGCCGGCCGATCGGCGAAAAGACATGCCCGGCCTTGGCCGCGTAGGTGATGCGCTTTATCGCGCCATCCGGAAACACCAGACGCGCTGCACCCTGCACATGGACGAAGAATAGATCGACCTTCGATCTTGCCCAGGCAATCTCAAGACCCCTGCCCCGCAGACACCCTTCATCGATGGCGCGGCGATCGGGAAAATAGGAAATGCCCTCTTCATCCGCCTTGCCGAAAGCATAGGACGGATCGAAACCATCCGGCCGGTTATCGTTGTCAATATCCACCAGCTCCGGCGGCCGGCGGTAGATCGGATAACGCCACACATCATCCGGCGTGGCGGAGACCTCCAGTTCGGGCTCATAAAAAGCGGTCACGAAACCGCTTTTGCCCTGAGCCGGAGAAATCCTGAAAGGCACAGAATTGGTTTCGAAAAACTGGCGCGCCTGTTCGGGGCTGTTCACTTGGCCTCTTTCGGCGAGCTCCAGAAGCGAAACCAGCTCCGCTGCCGTTATCCCGAGCGCACCGGTCCTGTAGGGTTTCGCATTACGAAGATGCGACAGGATCGTTGCCATCGCCGGAAAAAGCTTGCGGGGGTCATCCTGCCCCCATCCGGGCAGATCGCGGAAAGAAACCTCGTCGATCGAAAAGGGCGTATTCATTGCTCGGATTCGGTGGCGATCAGCTTCCAGTTCGGATCGCGCGAGCGGATGTCGCGCGAGAAGGTCCAGATGTCATCCACCTCCGCAACCGCTTCCGGGTCGCCATCCACCAGCTTGCCGTCCTTGTCATAGGTCGCCGAAATCAGCTGGCTGACAATCCTCAGCGTCACCTGCACTTCGGAATCGCGAACGCCCGCCTGGGTGATGTCGGCCTTCTCGATGCCAACGAATGTGGATTTCACCACTTCGCCACGGCTTTCCCGTTCGGAGATCGCCGCCTCGAAACCGTCAAACACCTCCTTCGACAGAAGGTTCTTCAGTGTCTTGCGGTCGCCATCCGCAAAACCCATGACGATCATTTCGTAAGCCATGCGAGCACCGTTCAGGAATTCCTTGGGCCTGAAGGACGGGTCCTTGGTCATCACATCGCGCAGCGATGCATTGAGTGGGGTGTCAGCAGGGGCAAGCGCGTCTGCCTCGGCAAAGCGGTTGTCTTCTTCCGCCTCGCCGCGTTTCGGCAAGGTCACGACCTTGTTATCGTCAGCGACAGGCCCCTTTGCCACATCACGGGGGCTATAGGGGTCGAATGGCGGCTTTTCATTGCCGGTGCGGCGGCCAAGGACACTGCGCAGCTGAAAGAAGATCAGCACCGCTGCAACGAGAAAAAACAATGTGATAAAGTCGCTAAAGCCCATGTTTTACCAAAACCGCCATTTAAAATCAAAAACCTCACCATCATATAGTCTGCATCTTATCATCATTCAAATGTGCAGATTCAATCATTGGTGTCCCGGGAACCGGCAATCTGCCAGAGATGCACACGCAAGGCTAGAAGATGCGTTTTTCCTTTCTCCCCATCGTCATCCTGATGATGCCCATTCTCGAAATTGCCGGCTTCATCATCGTCGGCAAGGCGATCGGTCTATGGCTGACATTGGCGCTCATCCTGTTCACGTCATTCCTGGGGTTACTCATACTGCGCCTCGGCGGCGTCGGCATGGTGCGAAATCTTCAGGCTGCGGGCCGCACTGGCGCGCAGCCGGCGGATGAGCTCGTTAACGGGGCCATGCGCGTCGTCGCAGGCATCCTGCTCATCATTCCCGGTTTCATCACCGACATTCTCGGCCTTCTGCTTCTGTCGCCGGCCATTCGCCGGTTTTTCTGGAAAGCCTTCGGCCCGCGCGTCGTCGTTTCTGGCTCATTCAGGCAGTCCGGCCCCCAGCAAGGTGACTATTCCGGATTTCGCAATGGCCCCGGGCCTGCGGGCAATTCGAAGGTGGTGGATCTGGACGAAGAGGAGTTTCACCGCGAGGGCTCGAAGGACTCTCCCTGGTCGAACAGGCCTGATGATCGCGACCTTCCCAAACCCTGACTAGCGCGTGGAATGGATGGCGATGACGCGATCAGGAAGGGTTGTAAGCCCCGGGTCGAAATGATAGACCGCCTTCCACGAATTCACGCCGCGAGGAACCGTAATGACCGCTGAAAATGGCGCACAGGGCGCAGTTAGCCCTTCTCTCAATATTCTTGCCCAGTACATCAAGGATCTCTCTTTCGAAAATCCGGGTGCTCCTCGTTCTCTGCAGGGTCGTGAGAATGCGCCGGCGATCAACATCAACGTCAATGTCAACGCAAACCCGATCTCCGGTTCGGATTTCGACGTTGTTCTGACGCTGAATGCGGAAGCCAAGGATGGCGACAAGATCTTGTTCGCGGCCGAGCTGGTTTATGGCGGCGTGTTCCGCATTGCCGGCTTCCCGCAGGAACACATGCTGCCGGTCCTCTTCATCGAGTGCCCGCGCCTGCTCTTCCCCTTCGCCCGCCAGATCATTGCCGATGTCACCCGCAATGGCGGTTTCCCGCCGCTGATGATCGACCCGATTGATTTCTCGCAGATGTTTGCGCAGCGCGTTGCCGAAGAACAGGCCAAGGCCCAGGTTCAGGCTGTCCCGAACTAAACGGCACGCACCGCTTTTCATTGCAGACAAAACAAAACCCGGGTTCTTCACCCGGGTTTTTATTTAGCCGATTTTCCATTTCAAAGTATGGGCGGGCTTTAGTTCTGGTAGCGGTTCCAGATCGCCTTGTCGCCCATGCCGAGAACGAGTTTGCCATGCGCTGCGATCGTGTCCGCATCCAGCCTCGAGGGCAGAGCGCTTGGCCGTTGCAATGGCGCAAGCGGCACGTCTTCTTCGATGATGATCGTTTCCTGCCGGGCGGCGGAACCGAAACCGAGCGCTGTCTGGCGACCGCCGATCATTTCGATATAGACTTCGGCCAGAAGTTCGGAGTCGAGAAGCGCGCCGTGTTTGGTGCGGTGGGAATTGTCGATGCCGTAACGCCGGCAAAGCGCATCCAGCGAATTCGGCCCCATCGGGTTCTTGCGACGGGCAAGTGAGAGCGTGTCGGTCACCAGCTCGGCGGAAACCGGCTCAATGCCCAGACGCGCGAATTCCGCATTGATGAAGCCCATATCGAAGGTCGCATTATGCGCCACCCAGCGTGCGCCATCGAAGAATTCACGGATCTGGTCGATGACTTCTGCGAATTTCGGTTTGTCCTTCAGAAACTCATCGGTAATGCCGTGAACGGCAAGCGCATCCGGGTGGACCTTGCGATCCTCCGGGCTGATATAAAGATGCAGCGTGCGGCCAGTGGGAAAATGATTGATCAGTTCGATACCGCCGATTTCAATCACGCGGTCCAGCTTCGATTCGAGGCCCGTGGTTTCCGTATCGAAAATGATCTCACGCATTCATCTCTCCGCGGCGCGACTCAAGCGCCTAGTTTCTGCAGAATTTCTTTTACCTGATCCCGTGCCGCTTCGACACCATTTCCCGAATCGACGACAAAATCGGCGCGCTGGCGCTTTTCCGCATCCGGCATCTGCCGGGCAAGAATCATTTCGAATTTCTCCTCCGTCATGCCGGGCCGGGATAAAACGCGCTCGCGCTGGATTTCCGGCGCGCAACTCACCACCACGACTTTATCGACCCGTCCTTCCGCCCCCGTTTCAAACAGCAAGGGTATGTCGAGCAGAGCAAAAGCCCGATCGTCTATCCTTGCCTTTGCCAGAAAGGCCTCCTGTCTGTTGCGCACCAGCGGATGAACGATCTCTTCCAACCTGTTAAAATTAGCCGGATTCTTTCGCAGCACGTCTCCAAGTTTCTGCCGGTCGACCATGCCGGAAATCGTCGTGCCGGGAAAGGCGGCGTCGATCAGTGGAACGGCTTCCGCACGATAAAGCCCGTGCACGACCTCATCGGAATCGAGAACCGGAACACCCTCTTCGGCGAAGAGCTTCGCCGTCGTGGTTTTTCCCATTCCAATCGAACCGGTGAGACCGATGACGATCATCAATGTTTCTCCATATCCGCGATGATCAGGGAACGAAGGGTTTCATCCACCTCCGGAATCCTGCCGAACCATCGCCTGAAACCAGGTTTTGCCTGATGAAGCAACATGCCGAGCCCATCGACGGTTGCGATGCCCTGCTCTTGCGCCATGTTGAGGATCGGCGTTTTCAACGGCACGTAGACGATATCGGTCACCACCGCATTGGCCGCGAGATGCGAAAAATCAAGATGCGGCGCTTCGGTTCCATTCATTCCGAGCGATGTCGTATTCACGAACAACCCCGCGCCGTGCATGACCTCCTGAAGCGCTGCCTGGGGATGGGAAAAGACCCGTGGGCCAAAGCGGTCGGCCAGTTCGCGAGCGCGCTCGACCGTACGGTTCACGACGTGAATTTCCGCAACATCCCGATCACGCAGCGACTGAATGACGGCCCGGCTTGCACCGCCGGCGCCGAACACCACCGCGCGCTGGGTCTTATCCCAGCCCGGATGCCGCTCGTCCAGGTTCGAGACGAAACCGTAACCATCCGTGTTGGTCGCGTGGAGTTTACCCTCCTCCATCCAGATGGTGTTGGCGGCGCCGAGTTCTTCCGCCAAGGCATCGGGATGATCGGCCAACCGGTAAGCCGCTTCCTTGTGCGGAATGGTGGCGTTACCGCCCACCGCTGCACCCGGCTTGCCTTCCTTCAGCGTTGCAATGAACTTCGGGAAATCGTCTGGGGAGACCTCAACTGCCGTATAGGAACCGGCGATACCGAATTTTTTCAGCCAATAGGAATGGATGATCGGCGACCGGGAATGTTTGATCGGGTAACCGACAACGAAGGCATTTATAGTTAATGTTTCACGTGAATCAGCCATCGATGACATCCATGTCGCGTAGTTTCGATAAAAGAGGCAGAAGCGGCAAACCGAGGATCGTGAAATAATCCCCCTCTATGGAGGTGAATAGCTGGATTCCTTCCCTCTCAAGCTGGTAAGCGCCGACGCTGCTGAGCGCCTTTTCTCCCACCCGCTGCAGGTGGCGGGACACAAACTCAGCGCTCAAGGTTCGAACGGCAAGCTCTGCACTGGAAACGGTCTGCCACACCACCTTTCCGTTGTGAACGAGAACAGCCGCGCTGTTCAGGCGGTGGACCTTGCCGGACAACGACAGCAGATGCGTCGCGGCTTCCGCCATGTTTTTTGGCTTGTGATAAACGCGTGTGCCGAGCGCCATGGTCTGGTCGCAGCCAAGAACCAGTGCTTCTGGATGGAGCGCACTGACTGCAAGAGCCTTCGCCCGCGCAAGTTCCAGCGCAACCTCTTCGGGGCTGGCGCCGTCCCGTTCCAGTTGCTCATCAAGCGCACGCTCATCAATATCCGCGGGTATTGCCGAAAATGTCAGCCCCGCATTGCGCATCAGCATCTGCCGGGATGCGCTGGATGAGGCGAGGATCAACTCTTGTTTCATCGACTGTCTGCTCCTGATGATGCGATTCGGATTATCGCGTCCTCGGGCGCAGGGCAAGGATCGCCGCGGCCGTTTCCTCGATGGAACGGCGTGTGACGTCGATCAGCGGCCAATTGTTGCGGGCGCAGAGCGCACGCGCATATTTCAGCTCTTCCATGATGGTGGCGCGATCCGTGTAACGGCCACCGTCAAATCCGCCGGTTGTACCCAGATCCCTGTTCTCACGAACCTGCGATATGCGATCCGATGTCGCGACGAGACCGACGATCAACGGCCGGGTCGCGGCATATAGGCTTTCGGGCAAAGGCACATTGGGAACGACCGGGATATTGGCAGTCTTTATGCCCCTGTTAGCAAGATAGATGCTGGTTGGTGTTTTCGACGTGCGGCTGATGCCGATGATGACGACATCCGCATCGTCATAGGTCTCCGGCATCTGCCCGTCATCATGGTCCATGGCGAAATTGAGTGCTTCGATCCGCGCGAAATAATCGGCATTCAGCGCGTGTTGCGCACCCACCCGCCGCCTGGACGGCGCGCCGAGATAGGTCTGGAAAATGCCGATGATCGGTTCGAGAACGTTGACGCAGGGCACGCCAATCGCATGGCAGCGCAGATCCAGGAATTCCGCCAGCTGCTGATCAACGATTGTATAAAGAACAATGCCGGGCTCCTTGTCGATGAGATCGATGACCTGCGCGAGCTGCTTCTGGTTGCGGATCATCGGATAGACATGTTCCACCGGCATGGATGTATGAAACTGCGCCGAGACGGCGCGGCCGGCCGACATCAGAGTCTCTCCCGTCGAGTCCGAAATCAGGTGCAGATGGAAGAAGCTTTTTTTGTTCTCCACGCTGTTTTTCTCCCCCTGTTGATAAACCGGGACAAATCTCTGAATTGTCCGACGGGCCGAGCCGCGGGGTGAATAAGGTGGTGTTTTTCCACAATCCGCAAGTGGCGTCTCTCGTCTTCGAGACGCCTGTGAATTACTGGAATAAGACGGAACTGTTCAAAATTCTCCCCAGATTGTCCACAGGTGCGTAAATTTCGGTCTT